>CADALJ010000008.1 GCA_902788735.1 uncultured Erysipelotrichaceae bacterium | reverse complement strand
GTTTCGTAAAGAATAGTTTATTATTAGAAAAGTTTTGTACAAATTTAAGTTTTATTACTTCTGTTTTATCATCATCATAAGTAATTTCTAAATATATGTCTTTTGAAATATTGTCTAGTTGCGATTCTTTTATTTTTTCATAATAACCTATATTTTCTTTTATTATTATGTTACCTATGTCACTATCTTCAACCATGGTAGTTGTCTTATTATTCGTTGTATAATATAATCTAATATTTTTAATATCATATTCATTTCTATTTTTTAACCAACCAAGTTTCATATACATTTTTTCCTTAGTGATAATCATTAGTCCATCTGCTGTGGAGAAATTCTTACTTGAACCATAAATTGTATATACCTTTGTTGAATTATATGAATTAATAAAATAATATGATAAGAAAGCTAATAATAATACTGTGATTATTATGATTGAGATAGCAGTTATTCTTTTGATCATTTTAGTTTTCTTATTACTTTGATCTAAGATTGATAAAGTTGTTTGTTCTAAGTCTTCTATTGTATTAGTTTGTAGCCTTTCACCTTTTAATAATTCATTTATACTTACATCAAACATTTCACTTAATTGAAGTAATGTTTGTGGATCTGGTGTAGTTACTCCTCTTTCCCACTTAGATACTCCCTGTCTTGATATTGGTATCATATCCGCTAGTTGATACTGACTTAAATTTTTTTCTTTTCTCAATTGACAAATAAACTTTCCTATTTTCTCTGGATCCATACTTCATTACTCCTAACCTATATAATTGTATAAAAGTATGAGTAAAAATGTAATCAACTAGTGGTTTACATTTTATTAATAAAAAAAGAGTATTTCTACTCTTTTATCTATTAGACCAACTACCTGGGAAGTTTATTAAGTTTTCTGGATTAATTAATCGATCTACATAACCTGCACTCCATCTATCACCATAGTAACTACATCCACCACTTTTCCAGTGACAATCAGCTATTTCTAAATGTAAGTGTTCTCCTGTTGAACATCCTGTAGTACCCATGTATCCAATTATTGTATCTTTAGATACATATTGTCCTTCCCAAATATTACCATAATTACTTAAGTGAACATATGATGAATATATATATTTTCCATTGTAGTTATGTTTTACAACTACTATTTTAGCATTTCCGTTACACCAATAGTTACACCAATAACTAGTAGTACATGCATCTGTATATATGGCATGAATTTTACCTGCAGCAATTGGGTGAACAGCAATGTTTCTATTACCACTACTCATATCAACACCCATGTGTCCATCCCACATACCTCTGACATAATATCCATAATCAATTGGTCTTGAGAAGAATCCTACACTTGGAAGTGATCCACCTGATGCTTGAGCTACACGGAATTCACAACTTTGAATATCTTCAGTATTTCCACAACCTAAACTTTTATAGTATTTAACACTATCTCTTGCAGAGTTTATTTGTTCCTGAATAGATGGCATACTTTCTTTTATATATGCTGAATCTGCTTCAATACGAGCTTGTTCAGATTTTAGTTCTTGTTTTAATTCTTTTAACTCTTCTTCCTTTTTCTTTAACTCTTCTTGAGTAGCTTGATTCTTTTTAATCAATTCTTCTAATTCTTTCATGATTTTATTATTATACTCAGTTAATTGTTCAACTATAGATAATCTATAAATCATGTCTGTTATACTTTCTGCTCCGAAAGCATATTCTAAATAAGCGTTTTCTCCATTAGAAATTTGATAATAAGAAATGATGTTTTTACTCTCTTCACTTTTTCTTTCTATTTCTTTTTGACTTTCTTCTATTTCTTTTTCTAGACGCTTGATTTCATTTTCTGCTTCTTCTATTTGATTTTCTATATTAGCTATTTTCTTTTTTATTTCTGCAACTTCTGCTTCATTTTTAGCAAGATTAGCTTTCTTTTCTTCTAATTCTTTGGTATATCTTGTAACTTCATTTTCAAATTCTTGTATAGTCTTTGCACTAGTATCTATCGGTAGTGCTATGAAAGATACTAATAACAAAATAATTGAAGTTACTATTAATAATTTATTTTTCACTAGATCTTTAAATACTTTCTTACGGCACTAGCACTACCTATCATACCTACTAATATACCTATTCCAACTACTATAAGAGATGTTTGATATATAAATGGTTCTGGTACTATTAATTCTATTAATCTTGAATATAGATATCCATCAAAATGCTTATAGAAAGCAAGATATCCATATGTAGTTAAAATTACAGGTATAATAGAACCAAATAATCCTAAAATCATACCTTCAATTATAAATGGTAATTTAATAGTAATATTACTTGCACCTACTAATCTCATTATTCCTATTTCTTTACGTCTTGCTGAAATTGTTAATTTAATTGTATTAATTATTAAGAATACTGTTACTAGTACTAATCCTAAAACAATAATATAAGTTACTTTTTCTATTGATGAAAAAGCTTTTACCATTTTATCAACCATGCCTTCTCCATATCTTACTGTTGATACTTTATCAATAGATTCTATTTTTAAGGCTGTTTTTTTAATTTTCTCTACATTTTTTACTTTTACTTGGAAAGTATCTTTTAGAGGTGACTCCTCATCAGTCCATGTATCTAATACTGTTTTAAATACTTCACTTTCTTGTTGCATCATTTCTTTTACTTCTTGTTTTGTTTGAAATGTATATTTTTCTACATTAGCAATTCTTTTTATTTCATCTTCTATATTTTCTATATCTTTTTCTTCTGCATCATTATCTACAAATACAACTATTGTCATATCTTTTTCTATTGCTTTAGTAAAGTTTTGAACATTAAATGATGCTACTACTGCTACTGCAACTATTATTAAAGTAATTGTGATACAAGAAATAGAAGCTAATGATAATGAAAAGTTTCTTATTACACTTTTAACAGCGTCTCTAACGCTTCTTCCTAACATTCTTATTGGCTTCATTCTGCATACGTTCCTTTCTGTTTAAATTTTACTAGATGTCCATCTTTTAAAGTAATAACTTGTTTTTTCATTTTGTTTACTATTTCTTTATCATGTGTTGCCATGATTATAGTTGTTCCTCTTGATTTGTTAATATCTTCTAAGACTTTCATTATTTCCATACTTTTTTCCGGATCTAGATTTCCAGTAGGTTCGTCACATAATAGTAATTTAGGATCATTTACTATAGCTCTAGCTATAGCAACACGCTGTTGTTCTCCTCCAGATAAGTTATCAGGATATTCATGAACTTTATTTTTTAATCCTACATCTTCTAATGCTTTTAATACTTTTACTCTTATAGAATCTTTCTTTTCTCCAATACATTCTAATGCAAAAGCTACATTTTCATATACTGTAAGTTTTGGTAATAATCTATAATCTTGGAATACTATTCCTAATTTTCTTCTTAGTTTATATACCTTTTTATTCTTTAATTTAGCAACGTCTAGTCCACCAACTATTACTTGTCCTTTAGTTGGTTTTTCTTCTCTATATAATAATTTAATGAAAGTAGATTTACCACTACCTGATCCACCAATTACAAATACAAATGATCCTTTTTCTATTGCTAAGTTTAAATCATAGATGGCTGTTACCCCATTTTTATATTTCTTTTCAACATTTTTAACTCTTATTAAGTCCATCTATTTTATTCACCACCTTAACTATTTCATTATAACATAAAATTATATAGAAAAAAAGGAATGTTTAATTCCTTTTTTTAGTTTTTTTATTTTTACGTAAATATTTCATTATAACCGTTTTCTAATTCTTCACTTGGTTTATACTCTATAGGTTTATCCATTACTTCATACATTGATAGTATTACATCCTTTAGTTTATCAGTATTTTCATCATCAAAATATTCAAATGGTATTACTATAGCATTTTCATCTTCTATTACACCTATTTCATTATATACAGGAAGTGGTGTAACTACTACTTTAGTATTAACTGATAATGCTTCTATTACTGAATAACTAAATGATTCTGAATCACTTAATAATACAAAATAATCACTATCTTTTACGTATGGTAATGGATCAGGAATTCTTTCTCTGAATATTAATCCTTTAATATTAGTATTTTCATTTTTATCTGTAAATACTTCCCATGTATATGGAATATCTAATTCATCCATTAATTTAGCCATTTTTTCTATTCTATCTATTCTTTTTACTTTAGTAGATCTTAATGTAGAAGTTAATTTCATTCTTTTCTTTACTTCTCTATCTAATTTATATGGATTTAATACATATTCAATTTCGTCTGTTGGAAAATATCCTTTAGCTTTTATAGATGCTACTTTTGATACAGCTACATAATTAGTATATATATCATCATAATACTTCATAGCATTTTCATAATCTGACATATTGCCATGAATAAACAAATAATTTTTATCTAAATTAACTATATTTTTTGGATAAAAGTAACTTGAATATGTTACTAATAATCTATTACATAAATATATTTTGTCTGTTTCTCTTTTGATACATTTAAAGTATTCTTCAAAAGATTTTTTAGTTTTTTCATTTATTTCATCATATAAAATTACTACATCATATTTATCTTTATAACATTTACCTAATTGTTTTATCCAACTAATATATCCATTAAATATACCATTACATCCATTAGCCACATAAATAATATTTTTATAGGTATTAATTGACTTAACATCACTATATATAAAATCTAATCTTTTTTCTTCTTCAGGATTATGATAGTAAATTATTTCTTCAATTGCTGTATTATTAGTAAATTCTTTATCTACTGTTTCATTAAATTTAGATATATCTTTAATATTAATTAGTTTTTGTAGTTTTTCTTTTCTAAATATATATGAAAATATATATTCTTTATAATATGGTTTTATATTTTTTAATTCTTCTTTATTTTTTAACACTTTATTATTTTTTTGTATTTGATAATCATAATTAATAAAGCAATAATCAAATTCTTCTTTTGCTTTTTTAGTAATAATTTCTACATAATTTTCAGTAATAAAATCTTTATCTGATAGAAAAGATATGTATTTACCTTTAGACTTATTAATAACATCTATTATATTATCTTCTTTAGCTGGAAGTATTTCTAGATTATTATTAATAGATTCTTCTATATCACCTAATACTATTAATGTTAAATCAACCATACTATTTAGCCCCTTCCACTTGGTAAGAGTCTGTTACTACGAAGAAAGCATCTTTATCTATACTTTTTATACCTTCTGTTAATCGATAGTATTCTCTTGATGGAATTACTGTTAGCATTACTTTTCTTTTATTTTCATATAATCCACCTTTTACATCAAAAGTAGTTACTGTATGTTTTAGGTTTTCTATTATATATTCTTTTACTTCTTTTTCTTTATCTGTAATTATATAAAATGCTTTATTATTAGATGTTCCTAATAATACTTTATCTGTAATCATACTATAAATATATAAGTAAATTACTGCATATAAGGCATTTGTTAATCCAAAGAAATAGGCACCTATTAATACTATTATTAAATTCATTACAAAACTTGATTTTGCTACTGATATTCTAAATTTTTCATATAATATTTGAGATATTGTGGGTAATCCCCCACTACTATAACCACTTTTATACATAAGCCCGTTAGCAATTCCTCCTAATACAGCAGCAAATAAAACTATTAATAACGTATCAGTTGTATCTATAGAAATATGTCCTACTAATTTTGAAGTTATTTCTACTATAATTGGATATGCAATACAGGCTAATATTGTTCCCATTGTTCTTTCTTTTCCTAAATACATAAATCCTAAAATAGAGCATAATCCAGATATTATAAATATAGTTATAGCTGGATCTATATTATATAAGTAATATACTATAGTTCCTATTGATGATGTTCCTCCTGATACTATGCTTAGTGGTAGTAAAAATAAATTATATACAAGAGCACTTAGTATTAATGATATTGTTATTAAAAATATTCTATATATTCTTGTTTTATTTTTCATTTTTACTCACCTCCAAAAACTTCATATGTATCTGTAATTATATAAAATACATTTTTATCTATTTTATTTATGCCATCTCTTAATAAAGTAAATTCTTTAGTAGGAAGCACTGCCATTAAGACATTTTCATTTTCTCTTTTATATCCACCTTTTCCTTTAAAGATTGTTACACCATGATTTAATTTTTCTAGGATATATTCTTTTACTTCTTCATCTTTATCTGTCACTATTAAGAACATTTTACTATCAGATATTCCTAATACTACTCTATCTGATATTAGGCTAATTATATATAGTGCTAACATTGAATATAGCATGTGTTTTATTCCAAAAATAAATACTGATCCTATTACTATTAATCCATCACTTAATAACATACTTTTACCTAAAGTAATTTTTAAGTATTTAGATATTATCTGATTTATAATATCTGTTCCTCCTGTAGTGAAACCTGCTCTAAATATTAATCCTGCTCCTAGGCCAAAAAGTATTGCTCCACTTACAGATGATAGTAAAACATTTGATGTATCTATTTGTAACCATACATTTAGATTTTCTGTTAGTTTTACCATTATAGGAAATAGTATAGATCCTAAAATAGAAGCTCTTGTTTTTTCTTTTCCTAATAATATTAAACTTAGTAACAATAAAAATATATTTAATATGAAAATAGTAATAGCATTATCTGCTCCAGTTATTTTATTAACAATAATAGCTAAACCTCCAACTCCTCCTGGAACTATACCATTAGGCGCTATAAATAGATTATAAGATAAGGCCACAACAAAACACCCTAGTATGAATTCTAAAATTCTTGTTACTAGAGGTTCTTTTTTTACTATGATATTTTTGTTTTTCGAAAACAAATTCATATTATAACCCCTTTTTTAAATTACTTTCTATAAATAAATCGATATCTCCATCTAATACTTTAGATACATTACTTGTTTCAGCATTAGTTCTATGATCTTTTACCATTGAATATGGATGAAGTACATAACTTCTTATTTGTGATCCAAAATCAATGTTAGATTGTATTCCTTTTATTCTATTTAATTCTTCTTCTTGTTCTTCTATTTTCTTTAAGAGAAGTTTATTTTTTAATACACGAAGCGCTTGTTCTTTATTTTGAATTTGACTTCTTTCATTTTGACAAGTTACTACTATTTTTGTTGGTAAATGAGTAATTCTTACTGCAGAATCTGTTGTATTTACTCCTTGTCCACCAGCTCCTGTTGAACGATACACATCAATTTTCAAATCTTTTTCATCTATTTCAATAGTATTATCTTGTTCTATTTCTGGTGTTATTTCTACACTTGCAAATGAAGTGTGTCTTCGATTATTTGAATCAAATGGTGAAAGACGTACGAGTCTATGAACACCTTTTTCATTTTTTAAATATCCATAGGCATTTAATCCTTTGACTCTAATTGAAACTGATTTAATTCCAGCTTCATCACCATCTTGATAATCTAATATTTCCACTTTATATCCTTTTTTCTCACAATATCTTAAATACATCCTATATAACATACTAGCCCAGTCACATGACTCCGTTCCTCCTGCACCTGGATGTATTTCTAATATACAATTACATTTATCATATGGACCATTTAACATTAATAATAAACTTAGTTTTTCTACTTTTTCTTCAATTTGTTTAGTAGATTCTTTTATTTCTTCATATAAATTATTATCAGGTTCTAGTTCTAATAATTTTATTATTTCTAATGTTGATTCTATTTCTTTTTTTAATGTTTCTATACTATTTACTAATTCTTTTAATGATTTTAATTCATTTAATGTAGACTCAGATTTTTCTCTATCATTCCAAAAATTATTATCTTCTGTTTCTTTTTGTAGTTTATCAATATCTATTTTTTTACTTGGAATGTCAAAGTGACCTCCATAAATCATTTATTTTTTCTAAATTATTTTCTAATATTTTCTTTTCTTCTCTTGTATCCATATGTTCTCCTTTATATTTTTTATTTTCTCTTTTATTTTATCATATTTTGGTATCATTTTAAAATAATTACATATATTATATTAGAGGAAGGTTCACTGTATAATGTGAAGATCCTCTGTATATAGATTAAGGAGCTACACTTTGTTAGCCCCTTTTTTTATTTTTTTGTTTAATCTATTTACAAGTATTTCTATTATGTGACTTCCACCTATTATAATTATTCCCCATAAAATAGTTACTAATGGATTTTGGGTAGTTACCATTAAAAATGGATATGGTCCTTTTATTAAATTTAATATATTTAGTATTATTAGAATAATTGCATATATCATAGTAAATATTAAACATAAATATTTTTTACTGCTTCCATTTTCTAGTGCTATGTATGAAAATATACTAAGTATAGGTACTATTGTGTGAAATACTAGATAAATATCAGTAAACATTAATAATTTATAATTAAAACTATACATTGGACATAATACAAATACTACTACTAAGAATGTTACTGTTAAGCAACTTGTAGCTAAAAATCTTATATCTTTTACAAAGTCTTTTTCTTTTTTATAAAATATAATAAATAATAATGAGCTTATTAATGCAAGTATATTACTATCATTTGTATAGTACTCTACTGCAATACTATGTTCTAGAAAAAAAGTTTTTGCAAATGAAAGTAATGTTAATGTTAGTATGATAATATTAATTATTAATGCTATTTTTTTCTTACTCATATCTATCCCATCCTAATTATAGCAAAAAAAGAAAGATATATCTATATCTTTTTATAATTGTTTTGTTGATTCTTGTACTATTTTTTTATTGGTTTCATATAAGTTATATGTAGATATATATAAAGTATCTCCTGGATATATATTATTTAAATTTCCACTTGGTACTATTATATCTTCTTTTTTAACTCCATACATATTAGCTATTTTTGTTACTGTATCTCCATTTTGTACTACATAACTAACTGTAACTTCTTTTATATCATTAGAATTAGTTGTTGTACAAGGATTATAGACGATTGTATTACTTGTAGCTACTTCAGGAATACTTCCTACTAAAATAGTATTTCCAACTCTTACTCCTTTATTCATATTAACATCACTATTTTCTTCTATACTTTTTATAGAAATATTTTGTCCATCAGAAACTGATACTAAAGTATCTCCATATTGTGCTGTGTAATATATATTTTTATATCTTTCTGTTGTATCAAGAGTTGTCCAACGCATTATTCCCTCAACTATAGATGCAGACGAATCATTTTTAATTATTTGGTTCTCACTTACTTCTAGTGGTAAGTCTATTGTTAACTGGCTTACATTATTTATTAATTGCGAATTAGCTAATTCTTTTTCTAGATATGTTTGTGATCTCCAAATATTTGAACCTTGTCCACTTTTAATAATGGGGTCTAGAGAATATTCTTCTAATGATTCATTAATACATGCTGCTAATACATCTGATGAATATTTTCTTTTATTAGAAGAGTCTCCCATAATAATAGTACTATTACTATTTGAATTTTCATATCCATATTCTAAATTGATTACAACTATATTATCATTTTTATAATTATTAAAATATCTAGATATAGTCTCTGATAAATTACTATCTTTATCAACTATTTCATTAGATACTCCTATTCTTGTAAGCATATCTGAAGTAGCAGCACCTACTCCAATAGTTTCTTTTTGTGCTGTTCTTAGAATTACATGAAGATTTCTAAAATCACAGTCTTTTACAGTTATTAATTCTCTATTTATATTTATATCCATTTTTGTAGTGGTATCTGATTTTTCTGGTAATTTTGATTTTATATCACCTATTACTTTTTTAGCAGCAAGAAAAGATGTTGTTATAACTAGACAAGCCATTCCTAAACTAAGTAGTTTATATCCATCATTTGTTATATGTAGTTTCTTTATTTTGAAATGTTTTTTATTAGATACATGAATAGGATTTATACTATTATTTTTCTTATTAATACGATAATCATAAGATTTTTTAGCCATTTCTAATGCTTTTTCTGGTGTTTCAAACCCACTTTTTGTAACGTAAATCATTTTATTTTCTTCATTAAGAATGTTATATTTGTAGGCGTATCCATCTTTCTTCTTTATAATTTGTATTTCAGCCATTGTACCACCTCTGTTGGAAATTAGTTTTATATTATACTACAAATTATCTTATTTGTAAATTATTACATTATAAAAGAGCAATACTGCTCTTTATTTAATGACTATATACTGGTCTAATACATTTCATATATTTTTTTGTTTCTTGATTTTCTGGTCCTTTTTCATTTATTATGTATTCCTCTAAAGTTATTTGATAAATATTATTAATAATTTCATTAAAAAAATTATTTAATTTATCATTAATATCTTCTCTATAATATTTAATCTTACTTATATCATTGGTACCAGCATCTTTCATATATGTTCTAAATTTTGTTGTTATCTCATCATTTTCTAATGTATTTATAAAACTCAATATTATTTTATCTTCTTCTCTTTTAACAGACATATATTTATTATTTAAACCAATAGTTTCATCATCTTCTATTATTAGTTCTTCTTTTTTGCCTAATAGATTATTTAATGGAGTATAAAATGGATGATACATATCAAAATTGTAAGACAATTTAGTTCTTTTTTCTTTTTTAGAGATATTTTCATTAACCCATCCTTCAAAAGAATAATCATCACCAATATTTATTCTATATGTTTTTTTAATTTCATCATCTTCAATAAAATATTCTTCTATTCCATACTTTGTATGATAGTTTTCATGTATATAAAACTTTATTAGTCTTTCATCATTTATTTTAATTGTTTTTTGATATGTAACCATATATTCTCCTTACTACTATAATCTATATAAAAGGAGTATTTAATACTCCTATATATATGTTTTCTTTCTTTTTAACTTATCTTCTTCTAAATAAGTTTGTTCATCAAAAAGAACTACTTTATTTTCTTTTAATGATTTAGGTACATCGATTAATCTTTGATTAGCAGATCCTCTAAATAATAAATTTAAATTTCTTTCTTTTAAAATGAATGGTCCATCTACTAATACATCAACGTACTTTAAGAATTCTAAATAAATTTTATCTTTTTTAGCCATTTCCATTAGTTTTTCATAAGTAAATCCTGTATAAACCCAGATATTATATCCTTTTTTCTTACAGTATTTAGCTATTCATTCTAATTCATCGATTGCTTCATATACCATTTCTAGTGGAACTTCTCCACCACCATTGGAATCCCATGTTTGTGGATTTTGACATCCCTTACATTTATGAGGGCATCCTTGAGTCCAAATAACTGTGCGTAATCCTGGCCCATCAACGATACTATCACTTTGTAGGTCTGAGGCTAATCTTATTGAATTAATTTGTTCCATGAGTTACTCTGTCTGATACTTCTGCTTTTTTAGCATTGTTGAATCTATCTAGAGTTCCAACTAAGTATCCTGTGATTCTTCTAATTCGTTCAAATTTTACGCCTTCTCCAACCACTTTTGTTTTCTTTGTTTCCATATTTTCTACCTCTCTTTCTATTTATTACATACAGCAAAATTCATCACTGTTTAGTTTTTGCATTGGTACGCCTTCACATTCATGTCTTCCACATTTAGGGCATACATCTTTAATTACACCAACATATCCACAAACTGGATCTCTATCTACTGGATGGTTAATTGCTCCATAACCAATATCACTATCATGCATGATTCTTACAACTTGCTCAAATGCATCTACATTATTAACTGTATCTCCATCTAATTCAACATAAGAAATGTGTCCTGCATTAGTTAATTTATGGTATGGTCCTTCAATTTCCATTTTATGTTTAACACTAGTTTTATAATAAACTGGTACATGGAATGAGTTAGTATAGTATTCTCTATCGGTAATACCCTTAATTTTTCCATAGATTGATCTATCTATTCCTACAAAACGTCCTGATAGACCTTCAGCTGGTGTAGCAAGACATGTGAAGTTTAAGTTATATTCTTTTGTATATTCATCACATTTCTTTCTCATATGACCAATTATTTCAAGTCCTACCTATTGATAATGTTCCATGTTTTAATACTGTTCTTATTTTACTTGTAGGTGTTAAGTTTTCACTATTTAACCATACATGGCTTCCTAATAAGAATTTGAAGTTTCTAATTGATTTAGAACATTGACATTCAAATCTTTGAAGTAATTGTCCTTTTACTAAGTCCATTACCTCATCTAATTCTTCATAGAATGCTTTCATATCAGCCTTGCTTCTTTCTCCTAAAGCTATACCATGTTTTAATCCAATTCTTGGTAAGTTGATTGAAGTGAAGCTTAAGTTACCTCTACCTGGAGTAACTGAAGGCCCACAAACATTTGCAAGAACTCTTGTTCTACAACCCATATACCCAACTTCTGTCTTGAAATCTTTTGGATCATACATAGCTTTATTAAAGCTTGAATCTATAAATGAGAAGTTAGGGAATAATCTTTTTGCAGATACTTTACAAGCTAATCTAAATAAGTCATAACTTGGATCTTCTTTATTATAGTTAACTCCTTCTTTTACTTTGAAGATTGAGATTGGGAATATTGGTGTTTCTCCATGTCCTAATCCTTCATCAGTAGCTAACAAATAGTTTTTAATAACCATTCTTCCTTCAGGTGATGTATCAGTACCAAAGTTAACAGATGAGAATGGTACTTGTGCTCCAGCTCTTGAATGCATTGTATTTAAGTTATGAATAAATGCTTCCATTGCTTGGAATGTTTGTCTATCTGTTTTAGCTATTGCATTTTCATATGCAGTTTTAAATATTTCTTCTACTTTTTTACTCTTAGAATAGAATGATTCAAATAAGCTTAAATCAAATTCAATACTTTCTAATTTATTAATAGTTTCTACTACTTTATCGAAATTAATATATTCACTAAATCCTTCAAAATCTAATAATTCAGATAATTCTTGTTTAAATTCTTTTTTGAATGTTTTAAGTACACCTGGTGCCATATAATAATCAAATGCTGGAATACTTTGCCCACCATGTTGTTCATTTTGATTTGATTGAATAGCAATTGCAGCAAGCGATGCATATGATGCGATTGAATTTGGTGTTCTTAAATATCCATGTCCTGTTGAAAAACCATTTTTAAATAGTTTATCTAAATCTATTTGAGTACAAGTTGTAGTACCCATAGCCCAGAAATCTAAGTCATGAATATGAATTGCTCCTTCATCATGAGCTCTTGCATATTTAGCATCCATTAAATAGGCTTTTGCAAATTCTTTTGATACTGTTGAACCAAAATGTAGCATTGTACCCATTGGTCCATCTCCATCAACATTAGCATTTTCTCTTTTAGCATTTTCTTCAGCAGCACTTTTTAATCCAAGTGACTCAATTGCTTTAACAAATTTATGTTGTTGTTTTTCAACAAATGCTTCACGAGAAGCAGTTCTTCTCTCTCTATATCCTTTATATGATTCATATACTTCATCATATTTTTGTTTTTTTAATTCTGCTTCAATTAAATCTTGAATATCTTCTACTCCGATAGTTTTTCTATCTTTATACTTTTTACAAATACTATTGATAACGTTTTCTTTTACTTTATTAACGTTTTTTTCATCATAGTCTTCGTATACACTATCGAATCCTTTCTTAATGGCTAAAGCTACTTTAGTATCATTAAAGTTAACTCTTTGACCACTTCTTTTAACTACTACTAGTTCGTTTAAAATCTCTCTATCCATTTTGTACCTCTCCTTTGACCTTTGCTAATTTAATATTATATTAAATTAATTCTAAAGTAAATGTTTTTTACACTAATTTTTTTATTTTTTTATTTCTTGTGTAAATGCCATTTTTATTTTTTCTTTATAAAAAAACATTCTCCGCGTTTTTTCTTAATTTGTTCGATTTACAGTATGTTTTTTTGTTTTTACACAAATTATACAAATTGCTTTTATTTCAATAAAAAAAGCATGATTTGTATCTTATTTTTTTCTTTTGTTTTTTAGATATTTGTATTGTTTTCTTATAAGATTTTTAATTTTGTTTTTTTTAGATTAAAATTAATATATTAACTAAATAATTATTTATACTATTTTTTTATTGTTGGTAAATATTGTTTTTATATGATCTATATTCATATTTTGTTTATATGTGTATACTTTACAAATAGTGTGTCAACTTTACTTTTTATTTACACTACATTACACACCATTTGACACTTATAGTGTATAATTATTATATAATTATAAGTGAAAGGAGTGTCTGCACATGAAAAAAAGAGTTAAAATACTAATTGTTTTTGTTGCTTTAGCATTTTCACTTTCTATTATAAGTACTACTTATTCTAGATATGTTGCAGATGCTAATGGGGATGTTGCCTTAACTTTCGCTAAGTGGCAAATATTAATTAACAATGAAGATATTACTAGTGGTAATGTTGAATCTATTGATATTACACCTACTATTGTGGAAAATGATAATGTTGCTTCAGGTAAACTTGCACCTTCTAGTTTAGGTTATTATGACATTGAAATAGATGTTTCTAATGTTGAAACTTCATTTGATATGCATATTACATTAGATAACGAGGATATGGCTGATTTAAGGATTAGTGGATATTCTATTAACGATGGAGAAGAAATTGAAATAGAAGATGGTCAAATAGATGAATCATTTGATTATGACGAAGATTTAGAAACTATCAATATAAGAATATACTTTGAATGGTATGATGTTGATGATAGTAATAGTGAAATGAGCAATGAAGATGATACTTCATTTGTTAATGCCAATGAAGAAATAACTATTACTACTAATTTATCATTTGAACAAAAAATTGATTAATAACAAATAAAAAAGCAGTTATTCAACTGCTAATTTATTTTTTTGAACTGTTAATACTGGGATCATTCGACACTCAGTATTTTTATTTTCCCCATATAGTTCTGTCCTATCTAAAGCAAAAGCTAAGTTACTATTATATTCAGTATTTGTCCATATGCATTTTACTGATTGTAGATATGTAAAACTACTATACTCAATATATCCATTATTACTTATTATATTATTTATAATATTATTAGCCCTATTATTATCTATTATTTTACCAATTACTCTATCTGATATACCATTAATTTTTATTTTTGAATTTTCTATATCCAATGATAGTATTTTTAATAGATCATTACTACTTAATAATCTATAATTTGTAGTCCAATTAGGATTTATATTTTGATACTCTTGAAATGTTCCATCACCTAAATCTGTTGTTGGTAATAGATTAACAGTTGTATCTTCTACTTTATTAAATGTATCTATAACATATGTTTCTAAGCAATTTCCTGTTTGACTAGTACATACTGTATCATTTACTGGATTATAATATATTTTTTTACCTAATAAATAATTTATATCTACACTATCTAAATCATCTATAGCTTGTTCTGCTGTTACATTGATTGTAACCTCTATAGAAGGGGCTTTTTCATTTGTTTCTAATTCTTCTTGTGCTTGGTCATATTGATATGCTTTTCGTCCCCATAGGCTATCTAAAGCATCATTTCCAGAGTCTAGAGGCCACGTTACATTTACTTTAAAAACTGCTTGTTCTTTAGCATCTATATACAACTTATCTAAAGCTATATCTATATGAAACGGATAATTATGAGATATAACATCTTCTATATAATCACTAGTAGTATTGTTATTCATTTCATAATAATCATCATTTGAATCTAATATGCGAGCTTTACTAATTTTATATTTTAATTTAGCTTCTGTATCTCCTAAGTTTTTTATATTAATTACTTCTGTCTTAGGATCCATACCTGGATATATATCATCTAGGGATATAACAATATTATTAGATACTGATTGATTATTTTTTTCAAATTCTATATACCATGCTTTTACATCAACTTCTGTTCTAGCAGCTGCTAGTCCACTATAAGCAAACCATGCTAGTGTTACTGATATAAGTGAGACAACAGCAAATAGAATCGAGACGATATTTATTTTTAAGTATACCTTCTTTTTCCTAGAAAGCATGAATATCACCCTCTCTATTGTTCTGCTTTATTTCTTCTTTTTTCCTCTTTTTCCAATAAAGATGTTAGCATTTCTGAACCTATTGTATATAGTATAGGTACTACTACAAAGATTATAAATCCAATTGGTGTACCTACTACTTTATAAATAAGTGATAGCGTTTTTACTTTATATTTTACTACACCATATAATTGTGATTCTTCTACTATTGGATCTTCTATAGCATTAGCTAATCCTTTTGAATGGAAATATCTTTTTCCTTGTTTATCTTGTTCTATTTTTATTACTTCATGGGTAATAACTTTATCTTTAAAACTACCTCTAGTTCCTAAGTAACTAATTGCATCTCCTACTTTAATATCTTTTGGATCTGTTTCTACTGCTACTAATACATCTCCTATTTTATATTTAGGCTCCATACTGCCAGATATAACTGTGAATAATCTAAAGTTGAATATTGATATTCTATTATTACTAAATCTTTGTAAACATACCATTAAAATAAATAATACAAAGATTGTGATAAAGAAATACTTTAATATGTTTAAAATAATTTTTTTCATAATACTACCTACAAGTTTTTTCTTGTCCTTTCTAAATACTCATCTATTTCTGATTGAAATTTCTTTTTAATATCTTCTATACCAACCAATCTATTACTACTTTCTTTTTGTACTAGTTTAGATAGGGCACTTAATAATTCATCTTCTGTTATATCAATGTTATTTGCTTGTAGTAGTGTCATTGTTCTATAAACTTCTTCTGAAAGTAATATAATTGCATACTTAAGTATTTTCTCTTTTTCTTCTTTTTTTCTTTTTGAAATAGAGTCTAATACAAAATACGAAGTTAAGAAAGCATCATCTAAGTAACCAATTAATGCTTGATTACCTTCACTTTCCATTTCTTTTTTGATTAAACCATCATTTCTTCCATAGTTTCTTATGTATTCCCATAGTTTTACTGCTACTTGGAAGTTAGGATTTTTTAAGATTACGTTTGTTGGTTTTACTGGTGGATTAATTAGTGGTGTATGTATACGATCTAATGACTTAACTAATTCACTTCTCATCCAACTAGTAACAAATTCTTTTACTCTTTTTATCCTATCTCTTTCTTTATCTATTAGAGATTTTAAACTATTTTCATTATTATTAGTATCTTTAGTTGCGGCTACTCTAAGTTCTATATCTATTTTTTCATCATTACTTATTGTTGATGAAGAATACTCTAATACCTTATCATCTGCTAAATCTAAATCTTCAAGTTCTTTTTCTTTATTGTATAAAAATGTATCTAGATCTTTTAACAGTGTATATAAAAATCTATTTTCATAAATGTTATATGTTTCTTCACTTCTAATATCTAATATTTTTGATAGTTGAACTTCATCATTTTCATCAATATTATCTATATAATCAGAGTGTTTAGCTAAATCTTTAACACTATCTACAGTTATTTTTTTAGCTCTAGCGGGATCTACTACCATTTCATCTTTTATTAATGTTACTTTTGGATGCCTTACTATATTATCAATAAATGGGCATGCTTTTTCTATTTCATCAAGCCAATCAAATGATAGGGTATCACTTTTACGATTTAAGGTATAATGCATATCGGATTCAATCTTTTTAAGAAAAGAATCACGTTTTTCAATAAGTTCTTGATCGATATTATCATAAAACTTACCCATTTATTTCCCCTCCTATATATTCTTTTTAAGATTTTCTATGTAATAAATACATTCTTTCATAGTTCCTTTACCATATTTTTTATTTAAATAACTTATAAAAGGATCTAATTCATCTCTTATGAATGTTACACTTAGTGCATCAAATTTTCTTAATATCTTTTTAGCTATGAAGTAATCTATAGCTTCTACTTCTTTTCCTCCACAAGCTACATATACTGGAACAAATATGTTTAATTGTTTCATAATACGGTTACCGAAGGCTATTCTAAAGTGATTAATTATATAATCATCCATTTCTTTTACTTGTTCTAAACCTTTTTCTGAAACAGGATATTTTTGAACTGCTTCATTAAACATTGTATATAAATAACTTGAATTAATATCAATTGCTTCTTGTTCTCTACATTTAAATGGATCTACTTTAGTATTAATATCTATTGGCATTGCACGGTCATATACTTTATCTGTAACCATGAATGTAGATTCATCGTTATTGATTGTACCTATATACCATAGGTTTGGTGGTAATTTTAACTTACCATTAATAATTTTTTTAGGATCATTAGGCCAAGCAGATGGAACTATATCTACTAACCATTCATCTGTATTTGGCATTTCTAGAATTGATAAGATATCTGCGAAATAGTACTCAACACGAGCTAAGTTCATTTCATCTAGAATGATTGTGTGTACATCATCATCATATCCAGTTTCATATATTTCTCCTAGTGCTTTAGTTTCATTAAATTTTTTACTAAATTCATTAAAGTATCCAAGGAAGTCTGATTTATCTCTCCATGATGGTTCTACTGAAGATACACATGAATCTTTTTTTACAAATTTACCCCAAGCATAAGCAAGGGAAGTTTTACCTGTTCCAGATATACCTTGTAGGATAATTAGTTTACCACAAGCAAGTCCGGCTATAAATGGTCTTAAAAGTACTGGGTCATAATATAGATGTAGTTTAGAAGCTGCAAAGCATCTAAAGTCATCAATTAATCCTGGAAGTGTAAAATTGTTTTCATATTTTTTAGGAGTATATTTTGCATATTGTTCATCTATCATTGTTAATTTAGGGAATCTTATTCCAGTTTCTCCTACTTCTTCTTCTTTTTCTTTATTATTTTCATCAGCTGATTCTTCTCCAGGTTTTAATCCAAGTTGAGATACTTTCATAGCCATTAATTCTTCTTTTTCTTTCATTAATTTAACTACTTGATCATTTAAGTTAGCTACTTCTTCTAAAAGTTCATCTTTACTAACATTAGTAGATGCTCTTCTAATCATTTTTTTAATAAACATAATTATTAAAAATATTATTAAACCAACAAGTGCTACTACAAGTATTATTGATAAAACAACAAATACCCAATCTCCACCAGTAAAGTGATCTTTATAGGAATCTACTACTTTTGAATATTCATTGAATCCAAACATTTTTCCAAAGCCTTTTCCTATTCCTTTAAATATTTCAGCTATACCTTCGAAAAATATTGAGACAAATTCATAGAAAAATCTAAAAAATGTATTCATTATTCTTCACCTCCTGGTATATCAACTTTAGCTAAAATGTTTTCTAATACAATTGCTTTATCATCAACTGAATTAAATTTTACTTCTTTTGCTACTTTTTTATCAATAAACAAATATGTTGCTATACTTAGTATTGAACTATCTTTTTCTTTTATTGCTATGTTATCATAAACAATTGCTATTTGATAGCCTTCTTTTTTGATATCCTTAAATACTTGCTTTTGGTTAACTATTACACTACTTTTAACTAGTATTAATACGCTTTCTTTAACAAATTCATTATTCAATAGTTTTAATATATTATTTAATTTATTTTGTTTTTCATAGATTGATGCTGGTAGATATAATAAATATTTATTTTTAAAATTACCATCTATCATATCTTTAGCAATCTTACTAAGTAATATATTTAATATTACTAATACTTTATCTTCAGCAACTACTCCTTCATCATATGTTTTAGAAATAATATAGTTACTATATACTTTACTAAATGTAATATTATGATCTAATACTAATCCATAAATATTTTTCTTTGTAGTTAATTGATTATAATTTAATGTGAATGTATTAGTATCTACAATACTTACTGTATCATTAAATATCTTTTTATATATTTTTTGAATATTAATTATTTCTTTTATTTTATTGTTTAATTCTTTATCTTCATATTCTAAGTATTTTGATATTTTCTTTTTATATACTGCTATTTTAGTATCAATATCTTCATATGAAGAGTTAGCATACTCTATATTAGCTAATACAATAAATAATGCTTTATATTTTAATACTTTAGTATCAAACTTAACATCATTACCTTTATATTGTTTTATCATTTTAGCTGTTTCTTCTGTTAATACTTCTTCTAATTTTGAACATGTATTTTTAGAATTATTTTCATTACCATAATTATAGTATTTTCCTTCCATATATATTTTTAGGAAGTTTTCTTTAATAGTCGCTTCATTTGATTTTAATTTAGGATCATCAAAGATATTAATTATTTCATTTAATTCTTCTTCTTTAATAGATATTGCTTTTTCAATTATACTATTAAACTTCTTATGTTTTTTCTTTAGTTTTTTAAGTCTTACTTCTTCATCTTCTTCTTTAATCTCTTCATCTATAACAATTGGTTCTTCCTCTCCTTCTTCAATAAGTCTTGGAACAGGAACTACTGGATTAATATCACTACTATCAACTGATATTGTTCTAAAGAATATTGTTTTTTCTTCATCAGGTTCTTCTTCTATAGTTTGTTTTAATTCTTCTATAGCATCTTCATCTAAAAGTTTTGGTTCTTCTTTTTCTTCTAATATTTCATCTTCTTCATCAATTGATGCTCTTACTAAGTTATCTTCATCTTTATCATTAATAACAAAATCAGTTATAGGAACTGCTACTGGTTTTTCTTCTTCTACTTTTTCTTTTTTCTTTTTTAATAGTTTTGTAAAGATTGATTCTTTATTACTAAACATTCTACTAATTATATAAATACTAACGATTAAAGTTATTAGTACTATTGGATTAAGTAGGGTTTTTCTAAATGCTCCAAAGTTAGGAATTACTTTAATTACTTTTCCAACTATTTGATCTTTTTTTATTGCTTCATCTTTAGTGTTGTTTGCATCTCCTCTAGTAACATATGTTTCTTTATATGCTTCAACTACACGATGTGTAATAAATTCTTTACCTTTTTTGTATGTAATTATATCTTTTATTTTAGGTGAATCTTCTTTTTTTACAATAATTAAATCATTAATATTTATTGTAGGTCTCATTGAACCTGTTTGTACTTCAAATGTAGAATAACCAAAAAAATCGGCATAACTCTTGTTTAATACCTTTACTTGTATATCATTGTATATTGTAATTAGTAATATCACACCGAATACTCCAATTAAAATATCCAAGAAAATATTACATATTTTTTTAAATACTTTATTATTCATAATATACTTCCATTCTTTCTATTCTACCTAATAATAATTTTAACATAAAGGTATATATTTTACAATATAAATAAAAGACCAAAATACAATTTTGGTCTATTTTTTTATTTTATTTTTTATTATTATTTTTCTTCGTCTTCACCATATCTGATTTCTACTATTAAAGCATATACTTCATAGATAAAAATTATAAAACATGGAATTAATACTACAAATAAAAATCCCCATTTAGATTCAATAAATGATAGGTATGTACCTATACCTTTATATGTTTTAGTTGCTTTACCTACTATATAATCTTCTGAAAAACCTGCACCATTTTTATATGCAATTGTTTTATCTTTTGGATATAAGTCTTTTACTATACCAACTTCAACATTTACTTGTTGTTTACTATTAACGCTATATGCAAATAGTTCATCGCCTTCTTTAATAGCATCAAATGCTACTTTTTGAACAAGTACTAAATCTCCTCTTTTATATTTTTCTGATGATATTTCTCTTTTAATAATTATAAGTGATGTATCACCAAATTCTGTTACTCCATAATCATTATAATTCAATAATAGTATTGTCATAAATATTGCAAAGCAAGAAAATACTACTATTACTATTCCTAATAAAACTTTTTTAATTTTTTCTATAACCTTCATATAACCACCTATCTTAATCATAATATCATATATAACATTAACTTTCAAGTGAGCATTCACTTATTTGAAATATTGTTTTATCATATGTTGTATTTCCTTGATTGTAAAATTTAATACTTACTGTATCATTTTTTGGAACATCTTTTGTAAATTCATTAACATATCCTTTACTATCTGAGGCAACAACTGTAACATCTTCTACTGATACTAACAAATTTTTTTCATTCCATTTTACATTAAAACATTTATTTTGATTATAATAATTACTTATATTGAGTAAGCTATAATTACTATAATTTACTAATTCATAATCAAAATTTCCAATTGTTTCATCTTTATGTAATAACACAGTGTTTCTAATTGTCTTTGTATATGGTGAAAGACTTTTTGTTACTACTTGTACTTCTACATCTTTATTGTTTGTTTCTACATCTAAATATATTTTTTCTGTACTTTCTTTTCCACCTTTAAGTGTTGATTCATATTTAGTAGTTTTATTATTTATTTTACAAACTACACCATTTGGCACTATACATCTAACTTCATAATTGATGTCATCTATTGTATATTTATCATCTTTTATATTTGATACATTATACTCTATCATACTACCATCCCAAAAGTTATATACATTAGTACTTGTATCGTAATCTGTTTCAAAGTAGAATCCTTTTGAATTTAAATAGTAATCTCTTATAGAATTAGAAGTAAATAAGGCTTTTGTAAAACCATATCCAATGAGTAGTATAAGAATTACTATTGAAACTATAATTATAATCTTTTTTCTCATATATCCTCCTCATCTATTTTTTGTCTACTATTAATTTCTAAGTTTATATAATCTACTAATGATGAGTATTCTATTGTATTATATTCTTCTGGAAATGTTACTTTAAGATAATAATCATCTTTTATATTTTCTATATATGACATAGTAATATCATAAGTTTGACATTCTATTTCATTTAATGAATTTCTTTGAGAAGTTTCATCACATGTTAAAACTAAATTATCTTCTCCATCATATAATTCTATATCTAATGGTATAAAATGCATTGTTTTTATAATAATATTGTATTTGATTGTAACATCACTTCTTTTATTCTGTGAATTATTACTTACTGAAAAGGCATATTCCAAGTCATCTCCAGGATTAATATTAGAGATTGGTATATTAATATTCTCTTTTCTATCAGCATCAAAAACAAATGATGCCAAGGCAATACTTGTATTGGTATTAGCTTCACTTATATACATTGAATATGTTATTCCTACTCCTATGAGTATACATACTACTAATATGGCTATTATTACTATTTTCTTCATATTATCACCTATCTTATTATGGTCTTTATGGCAACTTCGTTTACTTTATTATTACCATCGTAAAGAGTGAATACGAATTTATAACCATTACTTTCTATATTATTTTTTATATTAAATACAATATCATCTAAATTAATCTCATAGATATAATTATTTGAAGTAGTTAACTTATTTGATACATAGTTCTTTAAATCAACTAATTCATATTCTTGATTATATGCTGTTAATCTTTTTTTCTTATATAAAGATACTTTTAATATTGGATCTTCTAAGTCTCCATCATAATCTACATCAAAACTAAAACTATTGCCTTTATTAATAATTGGTTGGGATAGATTAACATCAAAACTATAATCTAGTTCTGTACTACTTTTAAATCTTAATGGTATAGATATAGTATTAGAGCTTTGATATTTCTTATTTATTCCATCTACTGATAGATATCCTTTAATTTTCATAGTATATGTATCATTTATATTTGTCATATCATTATAAGTTAATACTTGAATATTTATATTTTGATTATGATTATTTCCTAAATTTATATTAACTCTATTATTATTATCAAATACATATATTGTGTTATTGTACATTAATCTTAAATTTTTAAATACATCTCTAGATACTATATTATTATTTGTATCATATACTTCTATGAATAGTCCTTCATATAAATTTTCAAAATCAGTATTTTTAATAGTATTACCATTTTGAATTGTATCAGATAAACTAGTAGTTATTGGAATTGTATAAGTAGATTCTATTCCATAATCTATTGTATTTGTATAATTACTAGTTACTGATAATGTATTAGTATCTACATTAACTAAATTAATTGTAATTTCTTGATTATTTGCTGTATTTACTATTTCATTATTTTTAGCAATAAAGCTTATTGTATAGTTGTTTGTTGTTTCTGAAATATTTTTAAAATCAATAAATACATTAAATAATTCATTAGAATTATTATAATCATCATCATCAAAGTATTCTTCAAATGTTATTTTACCAACTTTTTTAAATCTAGATAATGGATATAAATATGCATTTAAATTACCATCATAATCATGAGTAGTTACCTTATATTCAAAATATTCTCCATTGTTATCCTTTAAAGTAATTAAAGTGTTGTTTGGTAACTTTTTATCTACTTTAATGTATCTTTTAAAGTTTGTTATATTTACTTTATGTGTTAATGATACATTAAAATTAAATGATGATTTATAAGTCATATTACTTGAGAATGTTTGGTTATTACCTGATTTTAAATCATTTATTTGATATGACATATTAATCATTTTATCTGTATTTATATATGTTACCGATGAATCGGCATTAGTAATTTTAACATAGATTATATATGAATCACCTTGTGGTGATATAGCTGTTGTATATCTAGTCCATTGTGCTTCTTCTAATTCTTCATTAGTCATTTTTTGATTTGTTATTAGATAATCTATTCTTGATACACTTAAAGATGCTCCATTATTTAATATTTCATATGTAGCTGGTTTATTTAAAAATTTATTATTTGGGTCATGATAAGCACTCCATGATGTAGTTTCACTTCTTATACTAACATTTAAACTTACTGTGCCTATTATTAATTTATCGGTATTAATATAATAGACATTATCATTATAATCTTCATATTTAACATAAACGATATAAACATTATTATTTAATTTAAAAATACCATTATATTCTGTCCATGAAACATCATCTAAATCTTCATAATCTATTACTTCATTTGATGCATAATACCAAACATTCTTAATTGGTTTATACATATCAGTTGTGGTAATTAAAAGTTCTACTTCATTGTTATATCTAACGTCACTAATATTTTCATTATAAGTATCCCATATTGTATTATCTATTTTTATTTGTACAGTTCTATTTTTAATATCATCAAAGTATAGTATAGGTATTTCTTCTCCTATCCATATATTTCCATTTGATATGTTTTGATCATTAGTATACTTAGGATATAAAGGGTTTATTGATTGATAGTTCAATAATCTAAAATCACTAGTAGTATAGTTTCTTACATTATAACTATTTTCCACAGTAATTGTGGAATTTGTATTATTAAGCATATATACATCTTGCGTATTAAATACTTTTTCCACAGTAATTGTGGAATTATATACATTAGATGCTAACCCATATTTAGTATTTGCTTGTAGAATTCCATTATTATATACATTTTCTAATAAACTATTAGAATACATTATTGTATCTACGATACCTGAAGATTTTTCTCCAGTTATTGTTCCCATATTATAGCTATTTTTAATATTGGAGTTTATTATAGTACCTATAATACCTGAAGTATAAATTCCAGTAATATTTCCTTTATTTACTAATCCTTCTAAGTTACTGTCTTTAGAAAGAGCTACTATTCCAGCTGTTTTATTTTCAGTGTATGTTAAAGTGTATTCAACATTTTCAAAAGATGCTTCACTTGATACTTTTATTTCAAATACATTTGGTGTTTCTATTTCAAAGTTAGTACAATTATATTCTATATTATTTAATGTAAATGTATCTGTACCACTACAAGTACCTGTTAAAGTATTTGTTGATATATTAGATATCATAGGTATATCAATAGTTTTAGTAGTTTGATTTACTACATTAAAATCATTTACTTGAACAGTTTTTGTTGCTTGTTTAGTATTAGTATTACCTATAACAGTACCATTAAATAATACATTTTTTATAGTAGCATTATTAGCATCAGCTACTACTCCTGCAGTTATATATCCACCAGTTATATATGTATTATCAAGATATAAATTTTTTAATTCTCCATTAAAATCTACAAATAATGCATTCTTATTATTATCTTTTTCATATAATCCATAAATAGTGTGAAAATTACCATCGAAATGTCCTTTGAATCCTTCTATGATTGGAAGTATTTTTATACTACCTGCTTCTGTTTGTAAAGTATCTTCTTCATAGTATTTGTTATTATTACCTAAGTAATATGTAACATCATCATAAATATATGTATTATTTTTAAATACGCCTTTATTTATTACAATATCTTTAGTTAGTTTGATATACTGATTTTCATAATTATTATTATTCATACTATTAGCAAAGTAAGCAAATTCATTTGGAGTAGATATTATGAATGGATCTTGTTCTGTACCAGTACCACTTTTAAAACCACTGGCTATTAATCCATCCCATTCTTGATTATCTATTCCACTTTTAAATCTTGAGAATGTAGGTATTACTACTGAAAATATTAAAACTAGTACTAAATAAGAAGAAAAAACTACAGAAATTACTAGTTTTCTATTTCGCATAATTATCACCTACCTTCTACTTTCCCTATCATATCAATTATAGCATATAATATTTTTTTTTAAAATAAAAAAGGCTTTTATTTGCCTTCTTTATTTAATATATTTTGTGATTTTACTAAAAACCATATTTGGTCTACAGTAGCTCCACTTTCTTCTATTTTATTTATACGATCAATAAGCTGTATTTTACTATTTAAGACACTAATATTGTCTCCTTCTATATCTTCTTCATTTATTTGAATATTATTTAATTTATATTTATTAGCTATTATTCTAGGTATATTATTTTCTTCAAATATAGATAATCCTCTAACTATAACGTTAGTTGGATTCATTGCAAAGGAATCAAATAATTTACTTTTTTCTATAATATCATTATATAAATTTAATGAATATACTTTTTGAATAGTTAGTTTTTTAAAATAATCAAAACTATAATATAAATCTAATACTTCAGACATAGTCATATTAATATTTAGTACTTGAAGAACATGAAATTTAATATATTCTTCATCATATTTCTTATACAATGAATATAATTTTTTAGCTCTACTTACAGAATCTATTTTTAAGGAACGGTTATCATCTCTTTTAAATACTTTCTTATTTATCTTTTCTAGTTCTGTTTCTTGTTTTTTAATAACATTTTCTAATGCTTTCATTTCTGTATTATTTGTAGGATTCTGAGTAGCTATTTTTTCATATTGATTTTTAAATTCATCTAACATAGGGGCAATTTCTAAATACTCTTGGTATTCTTTTAAGTTTGCTCCTAATTTATCTAAAGTAATACATATTTTACTCATAGTAGTTTTATCTTCTAATGATACATCAGGAGATATAAATGAAGAATATGCTGATTGGCGAAATTTATTAGTAGGTAAATATTGAGATATATCAAATTCATTTTTTAATGCTTTGGCAGTAATAGATGAGATATCTTCTTCATTAGCATTTTTTAGATTTTCATAAACTTCTTCTAATTTCTTTATACAATCATTATATGTCTCTATACCATACTCTTTTTCATAATTTTTTCTTAATCTTCTAACATAATCTTCAAACTTCTTACTATTTTGTCTTATTAGCTTTCTAAAATTTAATTCTATGTGTCCTATTAAATCAGGATTCACCCAATATATTTCTTCAAACGTTTTATTTAAACTATCAATATCAGCTTTATTTTCTCTAACATTTAAAAATACTTTCATATATTTATTAACATAATAAGTATAATCAAAATCTCTTTCTGTTAGTTTTATTCCAGCTAATTCAAATTTATCAATAAAATCATGAATAATTTTATCAACTGAGTCAAAATTAAATACATAGTAATTACTTATATGATATATAAGTTCATCAAACCCCATTTTTTCATAATAAGTATTATATGGATTAAATACTCTTCTCACTTCTTGTAAGGCATTTATTTTATCAATGTATTCTTTATTATCTTTTTCACTAGCTTTTATTTTAATTGATTTGTTTTTAGCATTTATATACTTATAGACACTTTTTCTATAAGTTTCATATTTAGAAGAAAATTCATCTATTGTAGTATTAAACTTTTTAATATTAGTTTTTGTTTTTACTGGAAGTGATGATAAAAGTGTTTTCTTAACTTCTATATCATTATTAATAAAATCTAAAAAGTTATTCATCAGTATCACCTTTTTCTTCCGTAATAATCTTACTACTATCTAAAAATCCAATGAATTCTTCTATTTTACTATAAACTTCAATTAAATCTTCTAAAGTTAACTGTGATAAATCAAAATCAACTTTTTCATTTACCATATAGTTCACCCCTTTTATTCATTAAATGTATTATAACCTGTAGTATCTTTTGAAAAATTGATATCTACATATAACTCTGCTCCTTCAGAATCTGTTTCCAAACTATCAATATCTTGTCCTTCAACCCATAGATAGATTCTTGCTTTTGTAATACCATCAGGTATTTCAAATAATGGCCTATCAAAATCTTCTTCATGAATTGTATTTTGTAGTGAAAAATAATTTAGATCTAAATTAGGTGATCCTGATATATTATCTTTTACGTATATAGGGCCCCCTTCTTTTATCATGGCATATGTAGGGAACCTTTTTCCATTAATTAGGTTAATGTCATATTTCATAGCTCTTTCTATAGAAAGATCTGTATGTTTTTCACTGTTTGGTTCAAATATAATTGCCTCACACTTTCCTTGGCATTGTAGATTTTGAATAATTGTTGGATCTGTATTATGTGGAACACTTCCTACTTTAACAATTCCTATTCGTAATGAATTTACTAATCCTCTCATTTCATCATTACCATCAGAAGTCATAGTAATGGCTGTTTCTTCATCAAAATATAAATTATCTGCTACAGGTGAACCTGTAACATTTTTAAAGAATACATCAAAAGCAATATAACTATTATATGATCTTGGCTTTGTATCTTTCACTTTTGTTGTATATATAAAACCATTTTCATGTCTACGATTCTTGTATTTAACGCCTGATGTAGCAAATATATCAAAGAAATAACTATTATCTTCAGATATACCGTTTGAAGATATAGGAGTTAATCCATTTAATGCCCATTGATTAATATGATTTGGATAAGTTTCAGTTACTTCATTTATTAATATATCTCTTGATATTTCAACAGCACTATCATAATTTACTGCATCAAAAGAGATTGATAGTCCTCCATTTTTAGCAACAACCATATTAAATTGTTTGATTTTAACATTTAACGCTGTTGAGAACCATGCATATGATGAAAAGATAAATAAGACTCCTAAAAATATTATTAAAACTATTATTACTATTTTTTTATGTTTTTTATAGAAATTTATATCTCTTCACCTCCTTCATAAAGAAATGAAGAGTAAGTATAATAACATTACTCTTCATCTATGCCATTATACTAGTGTCGACTAGTATATTATTTTTAATCACCTTTATATTATGGTGTTTGTGGTTCTCCTCCACCTTGTTGTTGATTATTATTTTCAACTGGAGTGATATCAGTACTTGGTCCTGTATAATCGATATCATCTTCAGTATATCTTTCCTTAGTAAATCCGAAGTTAATAGAAATTTTCTTTCCTAATGATGCAAAATCATAGTTATCAACATCTTGTCCTTCAATCCAAATATAAACTCTTACTTTAGTAATACTGTTTGGTGCTAATTTCATGAATGTTGGTCTTTCAGTACTTGTTAAGTTTTTCATTGTATCTGTGAAATAAGGAAAATCAACTAATTTATATTCTGCACGAGCAGTTGTTTTAGCAGCTTCAGCAGCAGTTGCTTTTTCTGCATCGTCTGTTTGTGCTAATGCAGCTGCATTTCTATTTACTGCAGCATCATATGTTGCATATTCAATTGTATTGTCTTCATAAGTATTATATTGTGCTCCATCATAGATATCAACATTATCAGCTATATTAATAACTCTACTTATAGCATATGTTTTGTTTGCAGCATTATTTGCTACTCCTGAACATGCAGTTGAGTCATATGAAGCAGCTAAAGTAACATCTGTACCAGTTTCTTTTCTTATCTTACAACTTGTTTCGTACCAGTTAATTGCATTTTGTACATGTGCTTTATCATTTGGCTCCCAGATTTGAGCTTGACGACAAATACCAGTAACTTGTGCTTGACCAGTTCCTGCAGCTACATCTGTACAAGTAATACCAGTAATATTATCAACACTTGCAACTCCATCTGTAGCTTCAACACGTCCGATTTGTGCAAAAGCAACTCTTACTGAGTTTTCAATACCAGTTCCAGCTACACCACCATTAGTAGCTACTGTAACTGCTGAATTTGTAGTTAAATAAATATCTTCTTCATTTAATATATTATTTTCTGCATAATATTCAGTTCCTGAAAGGTTCTTAATAAATAAGTCGAATGCAACATAACCATTACTTTCACTTGTACCATTTTTACCAGTTTCAGTATTGTCATAGTTATGAACACGGCTAGCTAATAGTCTATAACCACCTTTTGTAGTAGTTAAACTTCCTTTTTCATATAGTTGTAATCTAGATACTGTTGCATCTAAATCTCCTACTGATGAAATAGGTATTAAACCTGTTGGTGCCCATGTGTTAGTATTACCTGTATAAGGTGTTGCATTTTTGGCATCTAATTGATATGACCAATGTTCTCCATCCATTGATAAGAACAAACCTTCAGTAGTTGCAATTTCTACATCGAAACTTGATACGTTAACTGTTTTCATACCAATGAACCATGCATAAGTTCCAACAGAAACGATTATTGCGCAGATAAAGCAAATTATTATAAGGTTTCTAATTTTCTTTCTACGTCTGTTATTTTTCATAAAATTTTCCCTCCTAATTTTATATCACGTAAGGGGATGTTTCCCTTACGTGTAATAACCTTTTTAATATTCACCATTTTGTTATGGTGTTTGTGGTTCTCCTCCACCATTATTATTGTTATTTGCTGGTGCTTCATAATCATATGCTGGATGTTCTTCTCTTTGAACGTCAGTTGGTAATTCTGCTCCTTCTGGGTTAACATAATTGATATCTTCATCGAAGAATCTTTCCTTAGTTAATCCAAATGCTACAGATATTTTCTTTCCTAATGATGCAAAATCATAGTTATCAACGTCTTGACCTTCAAGCCATACATAAATTCTAACTTTTGTAATACTATTTGGTGCTAATGTAATAAATGTTGGTCTATTAACACCTGTTAATGATTTTTCTTGATCTGTGAAATAATCGTATGCATATAATTTACCAGTTGCTGGTGTTGCAGAAATACTTGCTGTATAACCATTGTAATCTGCTCCATCATATACATCTACTTGATCAGTATAATCAATTACTCCACTAATTGCATTTGTTTGTACATAAGTACCATCTGTTAATGTCTTACATGCTCCGCCAAATGAAGTTGCTTGAGTTAAATCAGCTCCAGTTCTTTTTAAACATGAAGTTGAATACCAGTTAATTGCATTTTGTACATGGTATCTATCATTTGGTTCCCAGATTTGTGCAGGACGCTTCAACACGACCAATTTGTGCAAATCCAACTCTTACTGAGTTTTCAATACCAGTTCCAGCTACACCACCATTACTTGCTACTGTAACTTTTGAATCTGGTGTTAAATAAATTGCTTCTTCATTTCTTACATCTAATGCTTTGTAATATTCATGACCAGATAGGTTTTTAACGAATAAGTCGAATACTACGTATCCATCTTGTTCTGTATTTCCTGCTACTGTATTAGCTACTTGGCTAGCCATAATTCTATATCCACCAGGAGTAGTTGTGAAACTTCCTTTTTCAAATAATATCATTCTTGATGCAGTTGTATCAATAATACCTACTGAAGACATTGGATATAATCCACTTCCACCCCAGCTATTTGTATTATTTGATTCATTGACTGATGCATAGTTTTCTTTATTTATAGTAACTGTATCAGACCAACGAACACCATCTAATGAAAGTGACAATCCATCGATTGCAGCTATTTCTACATCAAAACTTGATACGTTAACTGTTTTCATACCAATGAACCATGCGTATGTTCCTGCAGCTAATATAAATGCCATTAAAATAACTGCTAGAATCATTCGTCTTGCTCTTTTAATATGCTTATTGTTTCTTTTTCTCATACATACTCCTCTTTCTAATCATCTACATATTCAGAATTAAAACTCATTACAATTTTAATTTCTCCACCTAAAATGTTGTCGTTGCATTCTGGGTCAGACCCTTCTAACCACAAAACTACTGTATATTTATCAATGTCTCCAGGTTTAAAATTTTCGACATGATCTAATGCTATTAATTTATCTTCTAGAAATGGAGTTGTGTTCTTCTCAGGCTCATTTCTTGCAGATTTCTTAGCATATGTAGTTTGAACATCATTTTTATAAACACGAATTCTAACTGCTTCGTCAACATTTTTAATAACGTCTACTATTTCTATTTCACTATAATAGTCTGCTGTATCCTTTCCTTGATTTTCTACATAAAAGGTATATGCTAAATAATTTTGACCATTATGTGAGCCACCCCTTGAATCATGTATATTTTCTGGTAACCATCTATATGATATGTTATCGAAAGTATCAGGGGATAATGCATATAGTTCAGATCTAAACACTTTATAGTCAGGATCATCATATACAATTAATCCTTTTTCATAATAAAGGTTTCTATCCAACGTTATACTAAAATTACTATTATTATAAACAATACCGACAACTGAATATATTATAGCTAGTAATAATAAAATGAGTAATAAAACAATTCTAACTATCCTTTTTATCTTCTTTTCTTTTTTGAGTTTATTAGTAGTTAATGCAATTCTTTTATTATCCATTTCTGACTACTCCTTTATATCTATGTATATCAGAGTTACACACTATGCTACACACTCCTATTATCATATTTTTTACAATACAACTATATTATAACATGTGGCAACAAGATGTCAATAAGATTTGTCGAATTTTGTTTTTATTTTTTATATAAAAAAGAAACATATAAAATGTTTCCTTATCCTTTATATTCAGTATTATATCCGTGATTCTCACTTGGCCTTTTATCATTTGGATACATAACATCAGTATATATATCAGTTTGTAGTTTTTTAACTAAGTTATAAACATCAACATAATTTTCAATACTATCTATTTTTATAGCTGCGCTAACATTATTAGGACCCATATTACTTGAAGTACAAACAATATCTCCTACATTAAACATTTGGTCAAATATACCTCTATGTAGGTCTACATGTGATAATTCTGCAAATGGTTTATTATTAAATGTTTTAGTAAATATTCCTCCTGATATATATATACCTCTATCAGTTACTATGTAGTAAGTATTTCTATATCTCCTAAAAGTAAATATTATTCCACCTAAGTAAATCCATACTGGCATTAAGTGTAATAGCATAAATGGAATTATAAAAAATCCAAATCCACCCATTTCTCCAAAAACAAATGCTCCTCCAATGAAACCAAAATCAATGATAGCCCAAAGTATAGCAAATGGCATTAATGGATTAAATATACTTTCAAATATAAAACATTTTTTACTAGGTTTTCCTTCATATAATATTTTTTCATTATTTCCTACTAATCTTTTTAAATCTTCTTCCATTTTACTCCTCCTAAATCTATTATATCAAAAAAAGTCCAGTTGTTGGACTTATTTTATAATTTCATCTAAGTATTCTTTTACTTTTTGTTTTCCTTTATTAATATTATTATCTCTTAATTCATGTAAGTCATTTACTTCAGCATATTCTGAAATATTATTAAATTTTTCTGGATAATTATACACAGTTCTTCCAAATTCCATCCACATTTCACTAAATGATTTCCCTTCACTAAGAAGTTTTTGAACTAATGGATGATTATATGAAAGATTATTCTCTTGGTGATTTAAATCAATTGTATTTTCTTCATCATTTAATTTAGATTCTATATCACATTGTAGTTTATCACAAAACTTAGCAAATTTTGATTCTGGTGTTTTTTGTTCTTCGTATTCATTTATTAATCCACGGACATATGCATTTTTAGTAAGGCATGATGTCATATGTTCAACAGCAATTTTTCCTATTTCTTTTTTGTATTCTTTTAATTTATGAACTAGTGATATATCACCAATTATTGGTTCTTCTGTTTCATGAACATTAAGCATCATTCCTACTCTATCTATATTTACTGGAACATCAAATTCACTCCAAATAGCAATAGCTAACTGAATAGTATCAAAAGTATGTTCTCCAACACTTTCGATACGTTCTCTTTTTATATTCCAATCAAGCCATCCTTGTCTTTCTGTATCATTTAATTTTGACATACTAAGATACCATTTTAATGCATCTTCTATTTTTTCTTTTTCTGTCTTTTCCATAATCCACCTCGTTGACTTATTATTATATTAAAATAATAATCATAATTCAATATAAAAAGATTCAATTTGAATCTTTTTATTTCCTATGACATTGTTTATATTTCTTTCAACTGCTACATGGCTTGTAATTTTTTGAAAGCATCTGTTAGCATTTTATAGTCCTTTTTGGCTATTGAATACACTTGGTAGTTTCTGACAGTGCCCAGAGTTTGACCGAAAAGTATCTAAATTATTTTTTTAATTATAAATTTCAAAATATATATAATTCTAAACAGCACTGGTATTACATATAAAATCAATGTAAATACACTAAATACAGCATAATACGTGATAGAAATAATTTTAAATTTAGATATTTTATCTATTAACTTTTTATAATTAGAAAATAATATTAATAGTACAATAGAAAGTAGTGAAACAATAAATCCTAGTTTAATACCTTTAGGAACAAACTTTATTACTATTTTATTTTTGCCTTTATTAAGTTTAATACCAATCAAACCATTATAGGCGTTAGTAATTTCAATTTTTTTACCATTTTTTGTAGCTGACCAACCTGCAATATTTGCTATATCAACTAGTAATGTTTGATTATCAGTCTTCGCATTAATTGTTCCTGTTATTGTATTACCTTTTAACTTTAAATTATTATTAGAATAGTTATTGATTGAATCTATAAAATTATTCACATCTATTGATGCTATTGAAGGTATAAAAATACTATCTACATCATTCATAATTATTTTAATATTAATATACTCTTCTTTAAATGTCCCTAGTTCAATAATAGCATTACTATCAAACATAGTAAGATTAGTAGTATTATCAAATAATTGATCATTTACGTAAATTTTATAATGGAAAGGATCGTTATTACCTTCAAAATAAAGAATAGCTGAATTATTTATATATATGTTATATTCAATACCTGATTCTTTATTAATATCTGTCTTGATAATTTTATTATCAGAATCAATATTTGAATTTATTGTATTAAATTCTTCATAAAAATCAAAAGATTGATTTAATATTTGTTCACTCATTGTATTTTGATTTTTTAATGAAATATTATCATCAACTTTATGTGAATTTTCATTAATTGTAAATCCAAAAGGTAAAATATATTCTGTATCATATAAAGTATAATCATCATAAGAATTAATTTTATTATATAATTGTTTATTAATAATTTTTGAATTTGGAACAAAATAATATTTATTTCTAAATAGAGCATCTGATACAATGGTTCCGCCAATCGAAGTATTTTTGACCCAGTTTTCACTATATCCTATTTTTTTCATAAATGTATAATATTTCAAATTACCTGATGGTAAATATCCAGCAATAGAATTGTATCTTGAAACCATTGCACTATTTAAATTGAAGATACCATTATCTTTCATTCGTGCATCGATAAATCTATTATCATTATTATCATCATTTTTTAAATATAACTCATTCAATAAAATATATTCGTTATTGTTACTTCTGCTATACACGGAAATATAAAACAGAGAAAAACCAATAACTATAGAATATATTAATATCATGTATATGAAAATCTTTTTGTTTTTTATCAAATATATTAATAATGCAGATAAAAATGCTAGGATCATCATAATAACAATAATGTATATTGAAAATTTACTATAAATAAAAATCGCTAGACTAGTAAATTTTTTTGATATATAAACTCCATATCTAATAGCAAGAAAACAAATACACGCTAAAAAGATAAAAGATAATATGCTGCAAATAACTGATAAATTATTATTTTGAATAATAATTTTTTGCTTTTTGTCAATAATATAACTTAAAAACAATGTATTAATGAAGGAAATTATATAACCATATCTAAGTGGAAAACACATATAACTTCCCATATGCCATAAAAAATTTGTTGCCGAAAATAAACTAGTAAAATATAAAAAAATTAGTAAATATTTTAAAAACTTAAATGTTTTATTTTTGTTTTTCCAATTAAAAACCATATATATTATAACCATTGGATTAAATATAATATAAAATCTTTCGAATAAATCATTTAAAGAAAAATCTTTTAAAGCATCTATATATCCTTTATTATAAATAGATCTTGTGGAATTTAAAATATTATCAATATTAGGGATTAAAGCAATTGATGAAAATAATACTCCTAGAAAAGTATATATACCAAGTAAGCAAAATTTCTTTCTTCGTTTTTCTTTATCAACAAATAAAAAAATGTATATAAATGAAGAAAATAAAACAAAAAGCATTAAAGAAAAAGCATTTTGTGTCCCCAAAATAAAGAAATATCCCACTAATAATGAATAATATATTCCTTTATCTTTAGTAAGTAACTGTCGATAGGCTAGTATAAAAAGAGGAAATAATAAAGGTAAATACATCCATCTAATTACTTGATACATATATGCCGTATATGCTGAAAATGAATATAAAATACTTAATGCAATATTTATATAATGATTATTAGAATTTAGTTTATTTAATACGATATTACACGTAAGCGCAGTTAAAACTATATATATAATAAATAATAAATTAATATTTAAATATATTTTACTTCTACCAAATAATAGTAAAATGTAATTAATAGGATTTACAATTTCAACTATTGATTCATAGAAATTGTTACTCCCACTTGAAATTAATTGATTAAAGAAAATGTTTGTCTTTCCTGTAATTACATCATAAAAATTATACAAAAAAGGGGTATTTTGCTGCAACAAATCACCTGTTAACAATGAATGTGTTCCAAATGGGTACAAATGTTTTAAAAAAAATATAATAAACAATATTATACTTGTTGTTAAAACTGTTATAACATAGTACTTAATATTTTTCTTTGACATAATAATGCTCCAATCAATCATAGATTATTTGTTTTTATCATTTATCTTTATATCAATTATATCATAATTCTCCTAATTTAGTTTTATCATATCAAAAAAAAGACTTTTTCAAGTCTTTTAAAGCGTATCTATATAAATCTTGGCAATAAAAAAGCTCCGCAAAACTTTATTTTACGGGCTTTTAATTATTTACCGTGACATTGTTTATATTTCTTACCACTGCCACATGCTAACCATTTGGAAATATTTATACAATTCTTGGTACATATAGTACTATGTATAATTTCCTTATTTTATGGGCATTTAGCAATGTTAATTATC
>CADALJ010000007.1 GCA_902788735.1 uncultured Erysipelotrichaceae bacterium | reverse complement strand
ACATTAGATGGTAAAGAGATTAATAAACTTAATGTAACTAAAACTATTTTATTACCTGAAAAATATATAAAAGATGAGAATTATATTGAAGATATAAAAAATAATTTAGATAGAACACTTAGTTATTTAGGAGAAAATGTAAGTTATAGTTTCTTAGATGATAGAATTGTTGTTGAGATTAGTGTTAATAAGAATGAAGTAGTTTTATTAAAAAACATTAGTTTTGAAAATAAAAAGATAGTAATTAATTCTAATACTAAAAGCAGTGATGTAGTTACACTTGCTGTTGGTGATGATTATACTGATGGGGAATTTATGAAGACTTTGAAAGGTTATGGGTATAGTTGTAAATAATGGAAAAAGAGTATGATATAGATAGTCTTGTTAGTAATATTGATTTTAATAGTGGAAGTTTTCAAAATATAAATGGAATGATGCTTACTAATCAAGAAATAGAAGTTTTAGATAGATATAAAATTCCTTATCAAAAGTGTAGTAATTTAAAAGAAATTATTTATGAAATAGAAGAGATAATAAATGATTCTGATATAGTAGATGAAGATTTAGATTATATATCTTCTACTATTGCAGAGCGAGATTATTATCAAAATACAAATAAGTAAACTAAACTAGAAGTTGAGTGATTCAACTTCTTTTTTATTGTATAATTATAATTGTATTTTTATAATTTATTTAGAAAGAAGGAATAATATGGTTTATTTAGATTATAGTGCAACAACACCTGTTAATGATTTAGTTATTGATACTTATTCAAGAGTATGTAAGGAGTTTATTGGTAATCCTAATTCACTTCATTTATTAGGAGTAAAAGCAAAAGAATTAATTGATGCTTCTACTAATCAAGTTGCTAGTATTTTAGGAATTAAGAGTAATGAAATTATTTATACTAGTGGAGCTAGTGAAGCTAATAATACAGCTATTAAAGGTGTATGTTTTAAATATCAAAATCGTGGTAAACATATTATTACAACTGAGCTTGAACATTCATCAATTGTGGCACCTTTAAATTATCTTTCTAGTTTAGGTTATGAAATAGACTTTGTTAAATTAGATAAAAATGGTTTAGTTGATTTAGAAGATTTAGAAAAGAAATTGAGAGATGACACAGTCTTGGTGACTATTTCATCTGTTAATAGTGAAGTAGGCGTTAGACAAGACTTAAAAGCAATTAGTAACATAGTTAGAAAGAATCCTAAAACTATTTTTCATAGCGATGTTACTCAAAGTATTGGCAAAGAAAAAATAGATTTTAGTCTATTAGATCTTGCTTCTATGTCTGGACAAAAGTTTTTTGGAATGAAAGGAATTGGAGTTTTATATAAGAAAGAAGGATTAATAATTGAACCATTAATTCATGGAGGAAAAAGTACAACTATATTTAGAAGTGGTACTCCAGCAACTCCTTTAATTGCATCTTTTGCTAAGGCATTAAGACTTGTTTATGAGAATTTTGATGAAAAATATAAACATGTAGTAGAAATTCATGATTATTTAATAGATAAATTAAAAGATTTAGATATTTATATTAATAGTAATAGTTATTGTTTACCTCATATTGTTAATATTAGTTTAAAAAATATAAAGAGTGAAGTTATGCAACATGCATTAGAAGAATATGAAATATATATTTCTACACAAACAGCTTGTTCTACAGGTAATTATTCTAAGGCTGTTTATGCAGTTACAAATGATAAAGATAAAGCTAGTAGAAGTTTAAGAATTAGTATTTCTTATTTAACTACTAAAGAAGAAATAGATGAGTTTATAAAGGCATTTGATGAGTGTCTTAAAAAACTTAGTTTTAGGAGATAATTATGAAGATTGTAAAGATTAGTGCTATATGGTGTGGAGCTTGTTTAATAATGAATAAGGTATGGAATAAGCTTAAAGAAGATTATAAATTTGAAGATATTGAATTAGATTATGATATGGATGAAGATGAGGTAAAAAAATATAATCCGGGAGATAATATACCAGTATTTATTATTTATGATGGGGATAGAGAAGTTACTAGAATAACTGGTGAGTTTAGTGTTGATGAGTTTATTGAAAAATTAAGAGAAGTAGGTGTTGTTCTTGAAAAGAATAATTAAAATATTTTTATTATTAGTAGTTTTATTATTTCCTTTAGTAGTAAATGCTAAAGAAAATAAAGTAACTTTATATTTATTTCATGGTGATGGGTGTCCTCATTGTGCTAGTGAAATAGAATATTTAAATAGAATTGAGAAAAAATATAATAATTTAGAAATTGTAAAATATGAAGTTTGGTATGATGAAGATAATTCAGAATTTTTAAATCAAGTAAAAGAATCATTTGGTGTTAATAATCCATATGTACCAACAACAGTTATAGGAAATACTTTAATTACTGGTTTTAGTGATAGTACAGGAAATAAAATAGAAAGAGCAATAAAGTATTATTCTTCAAATGATTATATAGATCAAGTTCAAAAAATAAAAGAAGGTACTTTTAATAAAGAAAAATATGAAGATAGTTTTGAAAAATATGAGAAAGAAACTGACAAAGATGTGACTATTAATATTCCATTACTTGGAAAAGTCAATTTAAAAAGAGTTTCATTAATGGCATCTGCGGTGATTATTGGATTAGTTGATGGATTTAATCCATGTGCTATGTGGATATTGTTATTTTTAATAAGTGTTTTAATTGGTATGAAAAATAAAAAAAGAATGTGGACTTTAGGAGTAGCATTTTTAACTACGTCAGCTTTAGTTTATATGTTAATAATGTTATCTTGGATTCAAATTGCAGTTAAAATAACTACAGTTATTTGGATTAGAAATATTATTGCAATTATTGCTTTAATAGGTGCTGTAATTAATATTAGAAGTTATATTAAAAGTAGAAAAAGTAGTGGCTGTGAAGTAGTAGATGATAAAAAACGTAAAAGTATATTTAATAAAATAAAAAAGTTTACAAGTGAAAAAAGTTTTATATTAGCTTTAGTTGGAGTTATAGGACTTGCTATATCAGTTAATTTAGTAGAACTTGCTTGTTCTGCTGGACTTCCTTTGGTATTTACTGAATTACTTGCTTTAAATAATGTTAGTGATTCTATGAAATTTTTGTATACAATTATTTATATAGTATTCTTTTTATTAGATGATTTAATTGTATTTTTTATCGCAATGTTTACTATGAAAATTACAGGTATATCTACTAAGTATAATAAGTATTCACATTTTATTGGTGGAATTATTATGCTATTAATTGGTATATTATTGATTTTTAAACCAGAGTGGTTAATGTTTCAATTTAAGTAGTTTACTTATTAGTAATTTTTGGGTATAATATATTTTAGAATAGAAGGAGTATTGCATATGGAAGATAAAAAAATGATAACAATAAAAAATCCAGATAATACTACAATAGATGTAGAACTAATTACATATTTAATTAGTGATGATAAACAAAATAAATATATTGTTTATTCTAAAGGTGAAAAAATAGGTGCTGCTGACGATGAAATAATTTATGTTTCTAAGTTAATGCAAAATAATGGGGTATTAACAATCAGTGAAATAGTTGATGATAATGAATGGTTAAGTGTTCAAAATTTATTAAAAAGGATAGCTAATGCATAGGTGGTGAGATAATGAGTATTGAAAAATTAGAAAATGAATTAAAAGAATTAAAAGCTTATGCATATGATTTAAATAGTGAATATGCAAAATTTACACAAAGAATAGATGCAGTTACAGAAGAAATTAAAAACTTAAAAGAAAATGGAAAAGAAGTAGAAATTAAAAATAAAGATATTGTAATACCTCAAGTAAATGAAACAAATGATGTAGTAAAAATGGAAGAAAGTAATAACTCTACTGCAAATGATATACATAATGCTAATGAAGAATTAACTACAACAGAACCTATAGAAAATAATAAAACACAAGAAGTAGAACAGGATGAAATTGAAACTCAAATTCAAGATCCTTCAAAAGACATTATATCTACACCTTTAATTCCAACTGTAGAAATTCCACAATCTCAAGTAGAAACAAATGAAGTAAGTAATAAAAATAACGTTATCATAACAAAAGTAGATGCTAATCTTCCTAAAGCTATTGTGACAACGGTTATTCAAACTGATAAATTAAGAAAATCAGAAGAATTAAATGAAAGTATTGTATTAGGAAGTGGAGAACAACAAGTAGTAAAATCACCAGAAGAAGAAATGAAAGAAATGATGGATCAAGCTCAACAATTATATGCTGAGGGTAAAACTTTAGAAGCACAACAATTAACAGAAAAAGTTTTTAATAAAACAACTGCTAATTAAAAAAATTAAATATTAATAAAAAAAGTTATTGAGAGGGAGTGTTTTAATGCAAAACGTTGCAAAAGGAAAAGTTGCAAATACTGCAAAAGTATTAATGATTATCTCAATAACTTTATTAGTTTATGGAATAATTTTAAATATTTCAACTATTTTTGGTTTGGTTGAATCTCCTCAACGAGGAAAAATAAAAGATGAAACTACTCCAAAAAGTACTGTCTCTATTACTCCATCTAATGGTAATGAAGTTGTATCAGATAATAGTTCAACTATAGATGTTGGTAGTGATTTAAATAGTAATAGTCAAGTTACTACTAATGATAATGCTATTGATAAAGAAAATTTAAAACTTCGTAATGAAATAGAAAAAGAGTTTTCTATCAAAGTTAAATATGGAAAAGAAACAGAAGGTTATGCAGTTGGCGGTGTGACTACTGTTGCAATTAATGATTCTAATTTAGCAAATAAAGCTTTAAACGATTTATATAATACATTAAGTTTATATCCTAAAGGAATGTTTAAAGAAATGAAAGATGGTGGAATTCCTCTTACTATAATATTAGTTAATAGGTATTCGGAAAATGGGATTACAGGAGTAACGGATTCTAGTTATGAATATGCTAATATATCTATTGCTGCTGTGTATGATTTTGCAGAGTCTTTTTATCATGAATCATATCATTATATTGAAAGATATATGTTTAAGAAAAAAGCAAATTTTAATAGTTGGGATAGTTTAAATCCAAAGGATTTTGTTTGGAACACTATAGATGGTAGTTTGTCATATAGTAACACGTTTAAGGAAGATGCTTATTTTGTTAATAATTATGCACAGACTTCTGCTGAAGAAGATAGGGCTTCAACATTTGAATATATGATGGCTAATACTAAAGCTAGTTGTTTAAATAGAAATAACAATATTTGGTATAAAGCCACTTATATGGCACTTACTATTGAATCAGTATTTGATACTGTAAGTCCTGATTCAATAGAATATTGGGAGAGATTTATAAAAGATTAGTACAAGGTGGTTTAATGAAAGAGTTTGTGATAAATGATGATAATTTAACATATGAAGAAATAGAAATGAAAGTTGTTAGAGTTAAGGCATTAATTCTCAATTCTCGTGGAAGTATATTACTTGCGTTTAATAATAATACATATCAATTTCCAGGCGGTCATGTTGATGAAAATGAAGAAATTGATGAGTGTATGAAAAGAGAAATAAAAGAAGAAGTTGGGATTGATGTTGAAATAAATGAAGATCCTTTTTTATCTATAGAGACATATGATAATAATTATTTTGGTACTGGTAAAAAAGTATTAAATACAATTTATTATTATAGAATTTTTACTGATTTAGAACCTGATTTTTCAAAAACTAAATATGATCAGTTAGAAATGAAAACAGATTTTGATTTATTTTATGTAGATTTTTCTAATTTAGAAAGTTTCTTAGTTAGTAAAATAGATTCCAATCAAATAGATCCTAAGATAGCTAGAGAAATGTTACATGTTGTTAAAGAATATAATAAAATTTATGGAGGCAATATATGAAAATATTAGTAACAGGTGGACTTGGATTTATAGGAAGCCATACGGTAGTAGAATTATTAGAAAATGGATATGAAGTTGTTGTTATTGATGCATTATATAATTCAAGTATTGACGTAGTTGATAAAATAAAAATAATTACTGGCAAGGATTTTAAATTATATGTAGAAGATGTTTGTAATAAAGAAAAACTTGATGAAATATTTAGTATAGAAAAACCTGATGCAGTAATTCATTTTGCTGCTTATAAAGCAGTTGGAGAATCTGTTTCTAAGCCAATAATGTATTATAGAAATAATTTAGTTTCAACATTAAATTTATGTGAAGTGATGCAAAAATATGGTTGCAACAAATTTGTATTTAGTTCTAGTGCTACAGTATATGGGGATCCAGAAGTTTTACCAATAACAGAAGAATGCAAAGTTGGTGGTACTACTAATCCATATGGAAGTACTAAGTTAATGAATGAAATGATTTTAAGGGACATTAATATTTCTAATCCAGAATTTAGTGTTGTTATACTTAGATATTTTAATCCAATAGGAGCTCATAAATCAGGGTTAATTGGGGAAAAACCAAATGGTATTCCAAATAATTTAATGCCTTATATAGTTAGAGTAGCTACAGGTGAGTTAGAAATTCTTAGTATATTTGGAAATGATTATCCTACTCATGATGGAACAGGTGTAAGAGATTATATTCATGTAGTTGATCTTGCTAAGGGACATTTAAAGGCTATTGAAAATATGAAATCCGGAGTTAGTTATTATAATTTAGGAACAGGTATGGGTTATAGTGTTCTTGATATGGTTAAGGCCTTTGAAAAAGTAAATGGTGTAAAAGTTCCATATAAGATAGTCGATAGAAGACCAGGTGATATTGCAGAGTGTTTTGCTGATCCATCTAAAGCTTATAAAGAGTTAGGTTGGAAAGCAGAATTTGGAATAGAAGATATGATGAGAGATTCATATAATTTTATATTAAAATGTAAAGAAGATAAATAATCTTCTTTTTTGTTGTTTTATAATAAATTTTAATGTATAATATAAGTCGTTGGAGGAGATAATATGGCAAAAAAAGAGAATAAAAATAGACATGAAATAGAAATTAAAATTGAAGGTAAAAAATGGACAGATGCTATTGATAAAGCATTCGTTGAAAAACAAAAGACTGTTAAGGTTGATGGATTTAGAACTGGTAAAGTACCAAGAAGTGTATTTGAAAAGAAATTTGGTAAAGAATCACTTTATTTAGATGCTACAAACTATGTATTACAAGATGCATATAAGAAAGCAATGGATGAATCAAAACTTGAACCAGTAGTACAACCAAGTGTTGATATTAAGTCTATTGATGATAAAGGTGTAACATTTATATTTAAAGTTATTACTAAACCAGAAGTAACAGTAAAAAAATACAAAGGATTAAAAATTAAACCTGAAAAAGTAGTAGTTAGCGATGACGAAGTAAATCATGAATTAGGACACTTACTTGAAAGATATACTGAATTAGTTAGTAAAGACGGAAAAGTAGAAAATGGCGATGTTGCTATAATAGACTTTGAAGGATTTAAAGATGGTGTAGCTTTCGAAGGTGGAAAAGGTGAAAACTATTCATTAGAAATTGGCTCTCATACATTTATTCCTGGATTTGAAGAAGGAGTAATTGGAATGAAAGCAGGAGAAGAGAAAGATATTGATTTAGTATTCCCTAAAGATTATGGTGCTAAAGATTTAGCTGGAGCTAAAGTAGTATTTAAAGTAAAAGTTAATGAAGTTAAATCTAAACAAACTCGTGAATTAGATGAAGATTTCTTTGAAGATTTAGGAATGGAAGGAATCGACTCTGAAGATAAATTAAAAGAAGAAATTAAAAATTCTATTAAAGCTCAAAAAGAGATGGATGCTGAAAACAAATATGTTGATACTATTTTAGAAGAAGTTTCTAAGAATGTAGAAGTTGATATTCCAGAAGAGATGGTTGAAGAAGAAGTAGACCGTTTAATGGGAAGATTTGAAGAACAAATGAAGATGCAAGGAATTTCTTTAGAAGTTTACTATCAATTCACTGGTAGTGATGAAAAGGCATTAAGAAGTCAAATGGAAAAAGAAGCATACAAGAATGTACTTTATAGATTAATGCTTGAAGAAATTACAATTTTAGAAAAGATTGAGATTAATAAAGAAGAAGCAGAAAAAGAAGCCGAAGAACTTGCTAAAAAGTATCAAATGAAAAAAGCTGATTTCTTAAAAGAATTTGGTGGAATTGAATTAATTCAATATGATTTACAAATGAGAAGAGTAGTTGAATTATTAAAGGAATTAAATAAATAATAGAAGAAAATGCAATGCATTTTCTTTTTTTGCTATAAAGAAATTTTATAATAAAAAAAATAGTATAAAAATTTTAATTTTTTCTTTTCAAAAATAGATGTTTCATTTATAATAGAAAACAGTATTTTAAAAATTTGGGGGTGAATAACCAATGAATGAAAAATTACTTGTTTTGATTATAAATGATATGGTTATATTCCCTAATAATGAAGTTCGTATTGAGTATGATAATACATATGATAAAGCAATGATTGACATTGTTGAAAAAATTGATGACGGGTTAATGCTAATAGTAAATCCTATTAATGATGATGGGGTTGATTTAACATCATTTCCTAAATATGGTACTTTAGGAAGATTAAAATTAAAAATGAGTGTTCCTAATGGTAAAACAAGAATTGTTATAGAAGGAATTGATAGAGTAGAAATATCTGGAATTGAAGAAGATGGTAATTTCTTTAAAGCAAGTTATAGTCAAGTTAATATTCCAAATACTGATAATAAAGATTATTTTAATATATTAATCAAATCATTAGAAAGATATATTTCAAAAGTACCATATATGGGTAATGCTATTATGAGTCAATTGAATAATGTAGACAATTTAAATGATTTGTGTGATTTAATTGCTTCATTTTTGCCAATTAATTATGAAGAAAAGAAAAAATATATTACTACTATTGATCCATTAGTCAGAGCTAAAGACTTAATAGAAGATATGAATAGAGATTTAAAATTTGTTGAGTTAGAACAAAGAATAGAATCTGAAGTAGAAAAGGAACTTGATGCTACTCAAAAAGAATATTTTTTGCGTGAAAAAATTAAACAAATACAAAAAGAAATTGGCGACGAAGGTAATAAAGATAATGAAGTAGAAAGACTTAATAAAAAATTATCTAAATTAAAATGTAATAGTAAAGTAAAAGAAAAAATAAAACGTGAATTAGATAGATATGATAGTTTGAATAGTAATTCTCCAGAACTAGGAATGGTTAGAGAATATTTAGATTGGATGTTTAATCTTCCATGGAATAATTACACAAAAGATACAGAGGATTTAGTAAAAGTAAAAAGTATTCTTGATTCATCTCATTATGCTTTAGAAGAAGTAAAAGATAGAATTTTAGAGTATTTAGCAGTGAAACAAAATACTAATAATTTACGTAGTCCAATATTATGCCTAGTTGGTCCACCTGGTGTTGGTAAAACCTCATTGGCTATTAGTATAGCAAAAAGTTTAAATCGAAAAGTGGCTAAAATATCAGTAGGTGGAATTAATGATGAAGCTGAAATAGTTGGTCATAGAAGAACTTATATTGGGGCTAATCCAGGTAGAATTATTCAAGGTATTAGAAAAGCCGGAACAACAAACCCAGTATTTATTATTGATGAAATAGATAAGATGACTAAAGATATAAAGGGAGATCCAGCTAGTAGTTTACTTGAAGTATTAGATCCTGAACAAAATAATAAATTTTCTGATCATTATATTGAGGAGGAATTTGATCTTTCTAAAGTTATGTTTATAGCAACGGCTAATTATGTTGAACAAATTCCATATGAATTAAGAGATCGATTAGAAATTATTAATATATCTAGTTATACTGAATATGAAAAATTAGATATAGCTAAGACACATTTGATTCCAAAAGAATTGGAACAACATGGTCTTACAAGTCTTCAAGTACAAGTTGAAGATGAAGCAATTCTTACATTGATTCGTAATTATACTAAAGAAGCGGGAGTAAGAGAACTTGAGAGAGTAATTGCAACATTATTTAGAAAAATTGTTAAGAAATTGTTACTTGAAAAAGATATAGTTTTTTATAATATAGATAATTCTATGATAGAAGATTTTTTAGGTAAAAAGAAATTTGTATATATGGAAAATAGTAATGAGGATGAAGTAGGTGTAGTCAATGGAATGGCATATACTGTATTTGGTGGTGATATTCTTCCAATTGAAGCAAATATGTTTAAAGGTAAAGGTAATTTAATATTAACTGGTTCTTTAGGTGATGTTATGCAAGAATCATGTCATATTGCATTAGATTATATTAAATCTAATATGGAATTATTTGGAATAGATAGTAAGATATTTGATAAGAATGATATACATATTCATGTTCCTGAAGGTGCTGTTAATAAAGATGGTCCTTCTGCAGGTATTACAATAACTACAACTTTAGTAAGTTTATTTACTAATAAAAAAGTTGATAAAACAATTGCAATGACTGGAGAAATTACATTACGTGGTAAAGTTTTAGGAATTGGTGGTTTAAAAGAAAAAGTTATTGGTGCGCATCGAGCAGGTATTAAGACTATTTATATTCCTCACGAAAACGAAAAAGATTTAGATGATATTCCTAATGAAGTAAAGCAAGATATTAATTTTATTACTGTTGACAAATATAATGATGTATTTAATTCAATATTTGGTGGTGAGTAAAATGAATACTGAAGAAAATGGTAGAACTATATCTGATTTTGAACTATTATTATTATTTAAGAATCAATTAGTATTTTGTGACGTCGATGAATTGAAAAAAATTTATAGTGAAATTGAAGATTATAGTATTTTTGTCGATAATGTTGCTCTTATGTTAAATGAGGAACCAGCATTTTTACTTCTTTCTAAAGATTTTAGAAAAAAAATAGATGTTATTTTAGAGACACGTCGCTTTACTATAAATGATGATATAATTTCACAAGAAATTAATGAAATTGCTTTATGTTTGAATGAATTGGAATCTATTGATAATGACACTAAAAATCAAAGAATTTTAAATTATAAAGCATATCATGAGAATATAAGAAATGAAGAATATGCCACTATAGCAGATTTTGGGATAACCTTAGCAAATGATTGTCCTACTTATTATTATTTAAAAGGAGAATTGGATGATAGGGTAAAAAGTAGTTTTGAAATATCGTCTATTGTCTATTTTTTAGAAACAGTTCCGGAAATGTTTAATGATCCTATGGTTTTAAAAAGATTAGAATTTGTATTACAAGATATTGCTAAAGATGGTAGTATTTTTAATCCTTCTAAAAAAAGACTTGCGAAAGATGCAAAAATGTTATTAAAAACTATATTTTAAGAAGAATAATTATTCTTCTTTTTTCATACTATTTTTTAGGAGGATTATTATGAAAAAGAAAGTAACTTTTGAAAAAAGTATTGAATTTCCTACAATGATAGGAGAAATATGTGAAATTTCTTTAGACCAAGAATTAAAGTTTATTAATGAATCTAATGTAGAAGGAGACTTACTTTTAACTGGTAAATATAAGATGACAGAAGCTTCTAGATTGGAAGAAGATTTTAGTTATAAGATACCTTGTGAAATCACTTTAACAGAAAAACTTGATTTAAATACTACTAATATTGAAATTTCTGATTTTTATTATGAAATAGAAAATGAAAATACTATTATTTGTCATATTGAATTAACTATTGAAGGATTAGAATTATTGGAAGATGAAGAGGTAGTTTTAGAAAGAGAATGTGATGGTGATAATGTAGAAACTAAAGAAATTGAAATTCCAATGTTAGAAAGTGATAAGGAAGAAATCATAGAAGATAATAAAAATGAAATTGATTCTAATGAATCTATTAATTCATTATTTTCAAATTTAGAAGATGAAAATGATAAATATGGTACTTTTATAGTTTATATGGTAAGACAAGATGAAACTGTTAACTCTATAATAGAAAAATATCACACTACTCTTGAAGAACTAGAAAAATATAATGATTTAAAAGAAATAAATTTTGGGACAAAATTAATAATACCATTAATAAATGAATAATGATTTATATGATGCATTAAAGGAAACAATAGAATATATAAGAGATTATTATTTTGATTGGCAAGATTATATAGAAAGATTTTCTTTCCCTAGATTGGATTATTATTTTCTTATTATTAATATTAGTTCTTTTTATAAAATGATTGATTTATCTTTCTATAGATTAGAAAAATGGGATAAGGAAGATGAAATAGAATTGTTTAATATTTTAGTTTGTCTTCCTAAAAAGATTTATTTTACTAATAATATTTATAATAATTTTAAAGTAATAAGAAATTATTTAGATTATAATGATGCCATATTAAAAAAATATGAAAATAATTAGAAAGCAAATTAATCCAAATTCCAATAATAATAGGAATACATTAAATTTTGTTGTTATAAAAAGAAGAATTAGTAATTGATAAAGTATAATTATTGCGGTTATTAATATAGCCCAAAGATATACGACATTACTTCTTCTTTTTTGTTTACAAGTATTACATCTACAAAATAGTTTATGTTTTAAGTTCATATAATCACCTAATTTATTCTATTCATAAAATTATTTATTGATATTATAATTTGTGATTGATATAATTAAGTTAGGAAATGAGGTATGATTATGGATTTAAAAGGAACTAAAACAGAACAAAATTTAATGGCTGCTTTTGCAGGAGAAAGTCAAGCTAGAAATAAATATACTTATTTTGCAAGTAAAGCTAAAAAAGATGGATATGAACAAATAGCTGCTATATTTGAAGAAACAGCAAATAATGAAAAGGAACATGCTAAAATGTGGTTTAAAGAGCTTCATGGTGGAGAAGTACCTTCAACAATAGAAAACTTAGAAGCAGCTGCAGATGGTGAAAATTATGAATGGACAGATATGTATGAAACATTTGCACGTGAGGCTGAAGAAGAAGGATTTACTCTTTTGGCTAAGAAATTTAGAATGGTTGGGGAAATTGAAAAACATCATGAAGAAAGATATAGAAAATTACTTGAAAATATTAAAGGTGATTTAGTATTTAGTAAAGATGGCGATAGAGTTTGGATTTGTAGGAATTGTGGACATATTTGTGTAGGTAAAGAAGCACCTAAAGTTTGTCCAGTATGTGCTCATCCACAAAGCTATTTTGAAGTTAAAGCAGATAATTATATGTAAAAGAATTCTTATGAATTCTTTTTTAGTTAAAGGCAATTTCTTCTATTAAGTCTTTATCTTCTATTAATATATAAAGAAATATTATTCCCGATAATAAAACTAAAGTAGTAGCTATAAATGATAAATTATCTAATCTAGTTTGTTCTTTATTTTTATTAGTGTTTAAAAATGATTTTAAAGAATCAAATTCAAAGTATGAATAAACTATAATCAGAATTATAAAAATAAATATATTTAATTTTCTATATGTTTTTTTTGATAAATTATTTTTATTTATAAAATAGTCTTTTTCATAGTAGTTAGCTAAAAATGATAAAAAAATAATTCCTAAATAAATTATCCATATATTATTTTCGGTATTTATTTTTTTTAGTCTTTCTTCCATAGTAAAATATATTCTAATACAAGTATTTGTATGTTATAATATCTATAAATTTGGGGTGATGTTATGAGAAAACATGAATTGTTAGTCCCTGCTGGTAATATGGATTGTTTACGTGAGGCTGTATATAATGGATGTGATGCAGTTTATTTAGCGTGTAAAAGTTTTGGAGCTAGAAAATTTGCTAATAATTTTGATAATGATGAAATAATTGAAGCAATTAAATTTTGTCATTTATATGGCGTTAAGATATATGTAACTATGAATACATTAGTAAAGAATAACGAAGTAAATTCATTCATTGATCAAGCAAGATTTCTTCATAAAAATGGTGTTGATGCTTTGATAGTTCAAGATTTTGGTATGATTTGCTACTTGCGTGAAAAATTTCCTAATCTAGAGATACATGCTTCAACGCAAGCTAATATATCTTCAAAAGATGTTTGCAAATTGTATTATGATTTGGGTGTTAAGAGGGTAGTATTTTCTAGAGAACTTTCTATAGATGAGATTGATAGTATAGATGTACCTATTGAGAAAGAAGCATTTATTCATGGTGCTTTATGTATTTCTTATTCTGGATGCTGTTTAATGAGTAGTATGTTAGGTGGAAGAAGTGGAAATAGAGGAGAATGTGCTGGTAGTTGTAGACTTCCTTATACTTTAGAAAAAGATAATAATATTATTTGCAAAAACAAATATTTATTAAGTACTAAAGAATTAAATACTTCTAGTAAAATAGATAGATTATTAGACAGTTCTATTTATAGTTTTAAAATAGAAGGTAGAATGAAAAGCCCACTATACGTTGGATTCATTACTAATTTTTATAGACATTTGATAGATAAAAAAGAATTTAATTTTGAAGAAGAAACTGATAGGTTAAAGACTATATTTAATAGAGAATTTACTGTAGGAAGAATGTTTAATGAAAAAGATGGTAATTTTATGAATATAGAGTCACCTAATCATAAAGGATTAAATATAGGAGAAGTAATAGACATTACTAAAGATAAAATTAAAATTAAATTAAATTCTACTTTAAATCAATATGATGCAATTAGATTTGTTGGTGAAGACAAAGGATTTGTAGTTAATTATTTATATGATGAAAAAGATAGATTAATTAATAGTTCTAATAGTATTTGCTTAGTAGATAATAAAGTTGATTTAAAAAGTAGATGTATTGTTTCTAAGACACAAGATTATAAATTAGAAGAAGAATATTCTAAATTAGATAATAAACGAAAAGTTAATATTAGTGTTATGGTTAATGCATATATTGATAAAGAATTATTTGTAGAATTTAGTGATGGAATTAATACAATTTCTATGAATGGTAATATTGTTCAAAAAGCAATTAATTCTAGTATGAGTAGTGAAGATATAAAAAGACAACTTTCTAAGTTAGGAAATACTCCTTTTATATGTGATGATTTTAATATTAATTGTGATAATAATATATTTATTTCTGTTAGAGAATTAAATGAAATAAGAAGAAATTTATCTGAAAAACTAATTGATATTAGACAAAATAATGTTTCTGATATTATTGAAAAAGAAGTTGTTTTTGATAAGGAAAATTTGGATGTTTCTATGTGTAATTGCTTTGTTGTTAGAAATAAAAATCAATTAGAAAAATGTATGTCATATCATAATTATAAGATATATGTAGTTGATAAGGATCTATATGAAGAATATAAAAATAATTCTAATATTTATTATTATGTTCCTAGAGAAAAATTTGATATAAAAGATAGTTTAGTTGAGAAAAGTTTAGTTTCTGATTATTCAGTATACAATGGAGATATTATTGGTAATTATACTTTGAATGTATTTAATATTTATACTGCTTATTATTTAAAGAAAATTGGTATTAATAAAGTTTGCTTATCTGTTGAATTAAGTGAAGAAGAACTACTTGAATTTATTAATTTATATAATGATAAGTTTGGTACAAGTAATTTTGATGTGTTAGTATATGGTCGTGTTGAAAACATGATCATTAAGGGTAATATTTTAAATATAAAATCAGGTTATAATAATTATAATTTAATAGATTTTAAAGAAAGAAAATTTCCAGTGTATTATGATGGGGTTAATACGCATATACTAAATTATGAGAATAAGATTATAGATATAAGTAAATTTATAGATTTATGTAATCTTAGATATGATTTCTATGATGAAGATATAAATAATATAGAAATGAAAGTAAAAATATGTTAAAATGATAATGTAAGGAGTGTTTCTATGAAAGAAAAATCTTTAGAAAAAAAAGAAAATAAAAGGATAAGTAATTATATTATTACGGTAGTATTATTTATAGTTTGTTTTGGACTAGTTTTATATTTACGTGAATTATATAGAGTAAATGAAGCGGAGCAAAAAAAGATTCCTGTTATAGATGGATATATTTCTGAACTATCTAGTGAAGATTTAGAACATTATATTTTAGATAATCCTAATGGTGTTATTTATATGTGTATAGCCAATGATGAGAATTGTAGGACATTTGAAAGAGAATTTAAGAAGTTACTTAAGAAGGACGAATATAATAATAACTTGGCGTATTTAAATTTAATGGATGTTGATCAAGATAAGTTTTTAGAGGAATTCAACAAAAAGTATATTTATAAAACTAAACTATCTAAAGAATATCCTGCTTTTGTATTATTTGAGGATGGAAAAGTAAAGGCTATTCTACAAGAAAAAGATAGAAAATTGGATATAGTTAAAGTTAAACATTTTTTAGAACTTAGTGAGATAGGAGAGTAATCTCCTTTTGTAATGGAGGAAATATGAATAATATAGTATTGTTTGAACCTGAAATTCCGCAAAATACAGGTAATATTATGAGAACTTGTGTAGCTACAGATACTAAACTACATTTAATTAAACCATTAGGATTTAAAATAGATGATGCTCATTTAAAAAGAAGTGGAGTAAATTATATAGACAAATTAGAATATTATGTTTATGAAAATTGGGAAGATTTTAAGAGTAAGAATCAAGGAGTTTATTATTACTTTACTCGATATGGCCATAAGCCACATACTAGTTTTGATTATAGTAATAAAAATAATGATGAGTTATACTTTATATTTGGAAAAGAATCAACTGGTATTCCTAAGGAAATATTAAAAAATGATTTAGATCATTGTATGAGAATACCTATGACTGATAAAGTAAGAGCTTTAAATGTATCTAATAGTGTTGCTATAGTTATATATGAGGCTTTAAGACAACAGGATTATAATGATTTATTAAGAGATGAACCTCATAAAGGTGCTGATTATTTAGAAAGAGATTAATCTTTCTTTTTTTTGTATTAAAAATTAATTATTTTCTCATAAATATATTGGAGGAAAATATGGGAAAATATAAAGTTGATATTAGTGGTATTAAAACAAGTGATTTGGTTAGTTTAACACAAGAAGAGATGAATAAACTGTTTATTAGTTATAAAGATGGGAATATTGAGGCTAGAGAGTTTTTAATTAATGGTAATTTAAAATTGGTATTGTCTGTCATTAAGAAATTTTATAATAAAGCTGAAAATTTAGATGATTTATTTCAAATAGGTTGTGTGGGTTTGATTAAAGCAATTGATAATTTTGATTTAAATTATAATGTTAAATTTTCTACTTATGCTGTGCCTATGATACTTGGAGAAATTAAAAGATATATTAGGGATAATAATAGCATTAGAATAAGTAGATCACTTAAAGATATTGCATATAAAGTATTAAAATTTAAAGAAGAATACTATTTAGAACATGGAATAGAACCTAATGTTGATATTATTTCTGAAAGTTTAGATATTAGTGATTTTGATATTAGTAATGCATTATTAGCATTTAAAGATCCTATTAGTATGTACGAAGCTATATATAATGATGGCGGAGATACGATATATTTATATGATCAAATAGAAGACAAGAGAGGTAGTGGAGATTTCTCTAATAAATTGGCATTAGAAAATGCAATTGATAATTTGGAAATACGCGAGAAATATATTTTGGATGAAAGATTTATAATGGGTAAATCACAAGTTGAGATAGCTAATGAATTATCTATAAGTCAGGCTCAAGTTTCTAGACTTGAAAAAAAAGCAATTAAGGAATTAAAAAAGGTATTAAAATAAAAGGAATACATAATATTTAATAGGTGATTTTAATTGAGAATGTCAGATTTACAAGCCAAAAAGATAATAAATATTTCTACTGGTAGAAGTATGGGAAATATAATAGATGCTGATATAAAAGAAAATGGTACAGTGGAAGGATTGATAATAGAACAAAACAAAAATTTTTTTTCATTGAATCGAGAAAGTGATGCAAGAATTTATTGGAATGATATTACAAAAATAGGAGAAGATGTAATATTAGTAAAAAAAGACTAAAAAAGTATTTTGTTAGAATCTTTTTTTCTATATTATTTGTTTTTGTAATATCTTTTTTTTGTATTTATTTAATAGATATAAGAATAAATTCTGTTTTATTACCATATATAAACGTAGAAGTTGAGAGATTAGCAACTAATATTATTAATAATGCTATTAATAATGAAATGAAGAATGTTAATATAAGAGATTTGTTATCTTCTGAAAATGATTATTATAATACTACTAGAATAAACGAAATTGAAAATAAAATAAATGAAAGAATTCAACAAGAATTAATTAATATAGATGAAGGAAAAATAGATGATTATTTTATTCCGAAAAGAATTAAAACAGGTAGATTTAAAAAAATTAAAAATGGTATTTTATGCGATATTAGTATTGGTTCTATTAGAGGGTCTACATTGTTTGCTAATGTAGGACCAACTATACCTATAAAACTTTTATTTAGTAGCGGATTAAATTCTAATATAAGTGTTGATATTAGTGAATATGGAATAAATAATGTAATTATAAAAGTATACTTTAATGTGGATATAAATGAACAAATTAATATGCCGATATCATCTAAAAGGAAAAAGATCTCAATAAAAAAAATAATTGCCATGGATATTATTAAAGGCGAAATACCCAATTATTATGCTGGACTTATAAATTAACTTATTGATATAATTATGATGAGGTGTTGTTATGAAAAAAGTAGTAATAAATAATGTTGAATATGAAGTTATCAGAAACGATCAAGATTGTATTGACATTGATCTTTTGCAAGAAAAGATAACTGATTATTTTGATGCATATGATTATATATTTGGAGATTACGCTTATGAAAAAGTTAGGTTGAAAGGGTATTATGATTCAAATAATAAAAATGCAAATAAGATTAATGATATTAAATTTTTAGATAATTATATTAAAGAATATTGCAGTTATGGTTCTAAGGTTTTTTTGTTAAAAAAAATAAGATAAATACTTGTATTTATTTGTATTTATGATAAAATTATATTGTATGAATAATAAAGGGAGGATTTATTATGGAAAATCAGGAAATGGAAAAAAAGATGATGTCAATTGTTGCAGAAGATGGTTCTATTGAAGAAGTAGAAGTTATTTTGGCATTTGAATTTAAAGATACAAAAAAAGAATATGTTATATATACAAAAAATGAAAAAGATGAAAATGATAATGTAACAGTTTATGTTTCTAATGTAGATCGTTCATCAGGAGAACCTAAATTAATGGGTATTGAAGATGAAGAGGAATGGAATAGAGTAAAAGACGTATTACGTGAATTATCAAAATCTGAATAACATAGAGGGAGGTTGTCTTATGATTTTAGACAATATACAAGTAGTTGACGCAGACAGAAAAGCAAAGCCAAATGAAGGGCTAGTTACTAATTCAATCAGAGAAAAAAAAGAATCATATGAAAATCTTATAATGCGTGCTAAAAAATTAATTGCGCAAAGAGATGCTGCTATTTATGCACTTGAAGAAAAAGTTATTAATGATGTTGCAGCAAATGAGTCTAAAAAGGCAATTGAAGAAAAATATTTTGATGCGGCAAATAAGATTGAAAAGAAGAGCAATTAGATTAATTGATAAAATGATAAAAAATGCAAAAACTAATTCTCAAGCTATATATAAAACACTAAGTGCTAATGAGCCTGTTGAAAATGCGGAAAAACAAGTAGCAATAGAAGTTCCAACTGGAAATGTCACAGAAAATCAAATTGTAAATGTTGAACAAATTGCTGCTAATAATCAAGAAAATACTATGGAAAGCATTGAAAATGCGATAGAAGAACAAACACTTGAAAATGCAGATATTGATGCGGTTGTTAGCAATTCATTGAATAGCGCTGTATTGAATAAAGAAAATGATGTAATGTTTGAAAAACAAGAAGAGGTAACTCCTGATTCTATTATTACTGATCAAGAAATGCAAGAAATAATCAATGAAAAAATGAAAGATTTTACAAGTAATTATTCAAAAGCAGAACCTGTGGAGAAATCAGTTGCTGAAGAAAATGTTTCTATAGAGAAAAAACCAATTTCTATTATCGAAGAAAAAACATCACCTATTGAGGAATATGAATATACACCAATGACTGATGAAGAAATAGAAAATTCGCGTAATAAAATAGAATATGCATTAAGAGATAAAACTGAACTTATTCCTGAACGTAATAATATGAATAATGCTTTATATGATGATATAAATAAAAATCTACTTAAAAATGATAATGTGGATAATAATTTATATGAACCAACTCCGATTGTTGTAGAAAAGATAGACAGCGTGAAACCAGTAGGAACTACTGCTTCTGAAGATTTTATTAAAAAATTAGAAAATTTATCAGATGAAGAGTTAGATAAAGAACTTAACTTCATGGCTAGTCAAAAAGAGCAATTAGAAGAAGAAGCAAATAATGTTGAAGCAGCTAAGGAAGAAGGAATTAGAATAAATTCTGAGGTTGCAGCTGAAGAAGAAGAAATAGAAAAGAAAGAAGCGGAAATAGCTGAAGAGGAAGCTGCAATAGAAAAGGAGAATGCTGAGTTACAAGCAGAAGATGCCAGAGAAAAAGCAGAAGTAAGAAGAAAGAAAATTGCTAAGTTGGTTGGTATTAGAGAAAATATTGATACTTTAACTAATAAAGTTCAAAGAGATAGAGATGTATTAGCCGATGTAAATAAAAATACAGAAGCTAGACGTGAAAATATTTCTAATAAAAATAGAAGTATTGAAAACAAACGTGAAAATATTTCTAATATAACTAAAGGAAATGAAGAATTAAAAGAAAGTATTAGTAAGAGTAGAGAAATGTCAGTTATGCTTTCAGGTGACAATGTTTTAATAGAAGAACATCAAAAAACTATGTAAGAAGGTTATTAACCTTCTTTTTTTTTCATAATATTAATAGGTGATGTATGTGGTAGATTATGAATACTATATTTTAAATCCTATAGTATTAGACAAAAAGAAAAAATTAGATTGGTCTAATTTATGGATTAATAAAATTAATTATATTAGTAATTATTATAAGAATATAAAAGGAAAATATGCAATTATTGATGATAGTATTGATTATTATATTTGTATGTCAGAAGTGGCAATATACTATTTAAAAAAGTATGATAATTATTATGATAATGCCTTTGTACAACATAAATTGATTTTTAAGAATAGTTTTTTTGATAGATTATTTTTAAAGGAAGATTTAAAAGAAAGAGATTTCGCTGAATATATTAAATATTTGTTTTTAAGTCAGGACTATGATGTTAATTATATATATAGTTTAATAAAAAAGGGCATTGGTAATTTTAATTATGATTTGGTTATAGCTAGACTATTGTTTCCTAGTTACTATTTCTATTATTTAGAAAAAATTATTGTTGATGGAGATGATTATGAAAAATTGGAAAACTTAGTAAAAAGTTCTGGCAAATATGAAAAGTATTTGATAGATATTGTTAATAAGATTAATCAATATTCAACGAAAAAAATAATATTACCTTTTTAGTAATATTATTTTATTCATCAATATTTCTAACTTCTTTTATTTCTGGAATTTCACTTATCATTATTTCTTCAATGCCATCTTTTAATGTTGTGTCAATAAACATACAATCTTTACAAGCACCATCTAATTTTATATACACAATATTATCTACGTATTTTACAAATTCTATATTTCCACCATCACTAATTATAAATGGTTTTATACGATCTATTATAGAAATGATTTTTAGTACTATTTCATTATTTTTCATGTAATCACCAAGAAAATTATATCATTAATTATATTATTTAGTAAACATATTTAGATATTTATGATATAATATCTTAGCAGGTGTATTTATATGAAAAATTATAAAGTGGGAGATATTGTAAAAGGAAAAGTTACTGGTATAGAAGATTATGGGATCTTTTTATTAGTAGATAATGAGATAACTGGATTGATTCATATTTCTGAAATATCAGATAGCTTCGTTAGAAATGTAGCTGATTATGCTGGTATTGGGGAAATTATAAAAGCAAAAGTTATTGAGTACGATGAAATCAATAAAAGATTAAAGTTGAGTATAAAAAATGATAACTACGGTAAAAAAAATAAGAAAAATGTATTTATAAAGGAAACTCCATCTGGTTTTAGTAGTTTGTCTAAACAACTTGATATTTGGATTGAAAATAAAGAAATAGAAATGTCTAAAAAATAAAAAAACTTGAAAATATAGTTGACAAAAGTCGTAGAAATTGGTATATTTAATACTGTCAACCGATAGGTGGGCGTTATTTCGGGCGATTAGCTCAGTTGGTTAGAGCATCTGCCTTACAAGCAGGGGGTCACAGGTTCGAGTCCTGTATCGCCCACCATTTATGTGCCGAAATAGCTCAATTGGTAGAGCAACTGACTTGTAATCAGTAGGTTCCGGGTTCAAGTCCTGGTTTCGGCACCATTTTTATGGAGAGGTAGCGAAGAGGCTAAACGCGACAGACTGTAAATCTGTTCTCATTGAGTTCGATGGTTCGAATCCATCTCTCTCCACCACTTATGTTTATTGCCTCGTAGCCAAGTGGTAAGGCATCAGACTTTGACTCTGACATGCGTTAGTTCGAATCTAACCGAGGCAGCCAATTTTTAATGTAAGTTACTTGATCTGTTAGCTCAGTTGGTAGAGCATTTGACTTTTAATCAAAGGGTCATGAGTTCGAATCTCATACAGGTCACCATGTGCCTGAGTGGCGGAATTGGTAGACGCACAGGACTTAAAATCCTGCGAGAATCAACCCTCGTGCCGGTTCAAGTCCGGCCTTAGGCACCAATTAGTTAATTTCCTATTAGTTTTCTAATAGGTTTTCTGGAGGAGTACCCAAGTCTGGTTGAAGGGACCGGTCTTGAAAACCGGGAGGTCGTGCAAGCGGCGCAGGGGTTCGAATCCCTTCTCCTCCGCCAGTAATATCGCGGGATGGAGCAGTTTGGTAGCTCGTTGGGCTCATAACCCGAAGGTCAGAGGTTCAAATCCTCTTCCCGCAACCATTTTATTATTATGAAAGTGTGCAAGTTTATGGTTCCTTGGTGCAGCTGGTTAACACGTCTGCCTGTCACGCAGAAGATCGCGGGTTCGAGTCCCGTAGGAACCGCCATTATTTGGCTTCATAGCTCAGTCGGTAGAGCAAGGGACTGAAAATCCCTGTGTCGCTGGTTCGATTCCCGCTGGAGCCACCATTTTATTAATAATTTAATTACAATATAAGTAGCTAAACAACATGTCTTGCGCTCGTAGCTCAGTTGGATAGAGTGTTTGGCTACGAACCAAAAGGTCAGGGGTTCGAATCCCTTCGAGCGCACCAGTTCGGGAAGTGGCTCAACTTGGTAGAGCACTTGGTTTGGGACCAAGGGGTTGCAGGTTCAAATCCTGTCTTCCCGACCATTTTAATTATTAAGACTAATCATTTGATTAGTCTTTTTTTATCTTCCCTTGGCCCAAATAAAGTGCAATAGTTTATTGAAAAATATTTATTTTATTAAATAGTTTTTCTATTTCTTCTTCTTTGATGGAAAAATCTGTGCCGTGATTATCCATTTTACCTTCTTTTACACCAGTTGTATATACATTTATTTTGAAGCATATTTTTATAGTGCCATCTTCAATTAGTTTAAGAAAAGTTTCAAAATCTTTAATTTTGTAAAATTCAATTCGCTTATAATAAAAATATTCTTGCTTATTATCAAATTTGTGTGCAGTTTTTATTAATGCCAATTTTTTTATTTTTTGTTCAAGTTTTGATTTTATTAAATCAAAACTCCAGGATACATCTACTTTTATTTTGTTGTAGAATCTATCTGTTACAATAAAATCAATTTTTTGTTCATTTCTATTAACATATAATTTTACTTTTTTTGAATAGCCAATATTTGTATATTCATTTCCATATGCTGCTGATAAAAATACTTTGTATTTTGGATTTCTTTTTGATGGATATCCAACACTTTCTAAAATTCTTTCATAAGGGTATAAGAAATCTCCATCAGGTGCGGCATTAAAAAGATGAATATACTTTTTACTTAAAATTCTCATTGTTTTTATTTCAATACCATTGTAGTCTGCTATTGGCAAACTATTTTCAGTAATATTTAGTAAACTTTCGAATGTATATCCAATTCCAGTAGATCCTTCTCGTTTGGATTTTATCCAACCTTTCTTTCTAATTGTTGCAAATTTTTTGAATAATTCATATTCTTTTGTTTGAATCATTACTTCACCTCCTATTATATTATTAGAAAAAAAAGTTATTTCATCCAACATATTTTCATATTTATTCAATTATTACATATTATTACCTAGGTGATACTTTGAAAAAAATTGTATTTTTTTTAATAATATTTTTGATACCTGCAATGGTATATGCGGATAGTGGTAAATCTACCATAATAATGGATGTTAATAGTGGTAGAATTTTATATCAAAAAAACATTAATGAGCAGCAATTAATAGCTTCTACTACAAAAATAATGACTTGCATTGTAGTTTTAGAAAATAGTGATATAAATAAAGAAATAGTGGTAGGCGATGAGGTTTTGTCTATGTATGGAACCAATATTTATATAGAACCAGGTGAAAAATTAAAGATATTAGATTTATTGTATGGATTGATGCTTAGAAGTGGTAATGATGCGGCTATTACTTTAGCAGTTAATACATTGGGTGAAGAAAAGTTTATAGATAAGATGAATGAAAAAGCACGTGAACTAGGAATGAATAATACTATATTTAATAATCCACATGGTCTTGATGAAAAAACACAAAATTATTCAACAGCATATGATATGGCATTACTTTCAAAATATGCTTATAAAAACTCCATTTATAGAAAAATAATTTATACAAAAAAATATGTAACAAAATCATCTATTAAAAGTTATGTTTGGTATAATAGGATGGGACTTTTGAATGAATATAAAAATTGTATAGGTGGCAAAAACGGATATACTCCTAAAGCAGGAAAATCGTTGGTTTCATATGCAAAAAAAGATAATTTGATTTTAACAATTATCTCTTTAAATGATTCTTCTATATATCAAAATCACAAGAATTTATATAATAAATATTTTTCACTATATAATAATTATAAAATTGTCGAAAAAGGCAACTTGTATATTAACGGTGAAGAATATTATATAAATAAAGATTTTAAATATCCATTGACGATTAAAGAAAAAAATAATATTTCTACTTTAGTTAAAATAAATTCAAAATCTTTTGATAAGAAAATTGGCAAAATAGAAATAAGACTTGATAATAGTATTATTGGAAATATTGATGTATATAAAAAAAATAAAATAAAAAAAGAGAATAAATCTCTCTTTAAAAAAATTATAAATTTATTTAACTGATATTCTGAAAAAGTTTATTGATGGTCTACAAAATAACCTAATTCCATCTGGTGTTCCTAATCCACTTGATATATAAAGCCTACTATTATTTATTTTATAATAATCTTGATTATATTTTTTAGCACCATCATATTTAAATAATGGATAATTTATAAAAGGTATTCTAATATTTCCATTATGTGAATGACCTGCAAGTATTAAATCTGTTTGATATGTTGAAATTAATTCATCAGCAGTGTCTGGCATATGAGTAAGAGCTATTGTATAAATATTTGAATTATGATTTTCTTCTTTGAAATAGTTATATGCTTTGTCAATATTTTTATTTTTGGAAGATATTCCTATAAGAAGTATTGCATTATTGTCTTCTTTATATATTAATTCATATTCATTTCTTAAAACTGTAAAGTCACTTTGATTGAATATTGTAGATACAAGTTCATTATCTTCATCACCTAATATTGCATATTTTCCAAGTGATGCATCCATATTTTTAAGATAATTAATTAATTTTTCTTGTTCCTTTGAATTTAATTTATACTTTTTATTTATTAAGTCTCCTGTAAATACAATAATATCTGGTTTTCTTTTATTAACCATTTTTTGTATTTCTTTAACGTTGCTATTGAACATAGTGGAACCAAAATGTAAGTCACTTAATTGAATGATTTTTAATCCACTTAAAGATTTAGGTATTTTTTTATTCTTTATTCTATATTCCCTTATACCAACTCTAACTGTTGATACATATGTAGTGTATGTAAAAAATAAAGTGAAGAATATAATAGCAAAAACAATGGTTTTTATAATAAATTTAATAATGTGTTTCTTTTTATCTGAATTTTGCTTTTCATTTATTTCATTTTGAATTTCTTTATTTAATTCTTCACGTGTCATATTATCACCAATTATATTTTATCATAATTTTTGTTTATTGTATATTTTTATGTTATTATGTATATAGTTAGAGATGGTGAAATTATGAAAAGTAAATATATTGTTTTATTTGGAATTGTTGTAATTATATTAATTGTAATAGCTTGTATTATTCCTCAAAAAGAGGTAAAAGAAAATTTATTAAATATTAATTATAATATAGAAGGAAATGAATTAGAATTGGAATATGATAAAGAGAATCCTTTAGTTGCAATGTATATTGAAAACTATGGTTCAGTTGTTATAGAATTATATCCTAGTATTGCTCCTAATACAGTCAATAATTTTATATCATTAATAAAATCTGGTTTTTATGATAACAATACTATACATAGATTGATGCCAGGATTTGTATTACAAGGCGGTGATCCCAATGGTAGTGGTTCAGGTGGGCCAGGATATACAATAGATGGTGAGTTTACATCAAATGGTTTTGAAAATAATTTATCTCATAAAAAATGGATTGTTTCTATGGCAAGGACTAGTGGAGATTTTAATTCTGCTGGCAGTCAATTTTTTATATGCCTAGAAGATTCTACTTTTTTAGATGGTGATTATGCTTCTTTTGGTGAAGTTATAGATGGTTTTGATGTTATTAGAAGTATAGAAAAAAATGAAATGATAGAAGATCCTGAAACAGGAAAATTAAGAAAAAATCTAGTAATAAAAAAAGCTTTAATTGACTTAAATAAATATGAATACAATGAGGTTTTAAAAAACTATTAGTTCTAATTCTGATTAGAACTTTTTTATTGTAATATTGCTTATATTGATATATACTATTTATAGTATTATAAGATAGGTGAGTTGGTGTTTTATGTTGAAATTAAGTAAAACAAATAAAGGCTTTACGTTGATAGAACTATTAGGTGTTGTAGTAGTGATTGGTATATTATTAGGAATATCAATAGCTGCTGTAATGCGCTTTATTGATAGAGCAAGAAGTGAACAATTAAAGAGCCAAGAGAAGACATTGACTATGGCTGCAAAGAATTATTTGCAAGAAAATAGAAGTCTATTACCAAAAGCTGTTGGTGAAACTACTACAGTACCTATCAAGGTATTAAAAAGTAATAAATATTTAACAGAAGATATAAAAAATTCAAAAAAAGAAAGTTGTATGGAAAATTCATACGTTACTGCATATAAAGAATCAAAAACAAAATATGTATATAAAGCATATTTATTCTGTGGGACTGAGACAGGAACTTCTACTGTAGCTGCTTCAACACCTACTATAAAAATTGATTTTGTTGATTCTGCAGGCCAAAGTATTAAAAATGATCCTTCAATATTAGAAAAAGTTTCTGAAGCAAAGTTTATTATTTCATATAGTGGTGGCACACGCGATGGTAAAAAAATAGGCATAGATGGGTATAGCTATAGTATATTAATAAAATTTTCTGGTGAGGAAGGTTTGAAAGAAGTTTATAGTTCTGGTACATTAAGTGCTAATCATTCTACTGATATTTTAGTAAATCGTGATAATAATTTGATAGATTATATTGATATTACTAGCCAAACTACAGTTGCAATTAAGGCAACAGTACGTAATTTAGATGGCGGAGTTAATGACAAAGTTGAATTTGTAGGAAGTGAATCTGAACAAGCCGAAGCTGTTTACCATGATAAAACCGCGCCTATTTGTGTTACTGGTCAAACTATTGGAGAAGCTAAGGAAAATGAGTGGATAAACACTAGTACTCCTAATAGTGAAAGAAAGATTACGGTTGTATGTAAAGATGGTAGTGGAAGCGGATGTGTTAGATCAACATTTACAAAAACTTGGTCTGGTGATAGTGCTTTTGAGTATGATAATATACAAATAAAGGATAATGCTGGTAATGTAGGAAATTGTAAGGTACGTGTTAATGTTGACAAGACTTACCCTGTTATTAGTTTGGATGCATATGCAAAAGGAGAAGATGATGATTCAATAATTGGCAGTAGTGTATTAATGGGAACTAAAACTACAGAAAATTCTAGTAATGGAACAGCTATAATAAATGTTGATGAATATAATAATTTATTCAATGGGTATATGAATTTAGCAAATTATCCTAATGGAATTATATATAAAGTAAATTTAAAAGATACTGTGGCTTTAAAGAATTGGAAATGGGAAGTAAATAAAGATCGTATTAAGAGTACTAGTGATTCAAATTATGAAGTAGTTGGTTCATTTAGTGATGAAGCTAAAACAGGGTCATGTGCAAATAAAAAGGAATGTTCAATTAATGTAGAATTCTATGAAAGCGGTTTAAGAAAAGGAGTATTAACTGTATATGATAAAGCAGGTAATAAATCTACTTATACAATATATGCTAATATTAATAGATATGCACCAAAAAAACCAACAATAATTAATTCTAGTAGTGGAGATGCAACAGGTGTATGGACAAGATCAAATGTAACTTTAACAATATCAAGTAGTGATAGTGAATATGCTATAGCAGATTACTATTATACATATGATAATCATGCAACTACATTTGGTGCAAATGATGAGACCCAGTGGGTAAAACTAGAAGGTGGTACTGGAATGAATGAGTTTACTACTGCAAAAGTTTGGTCTACAGAAATGAATAAAAAAGTTTATATAAAAGCATGTAATGTTGCTGGAAATTGTTCTGTTACAAATAATACTAAAATAATGATTGATAAATCTGCCCCATCAGGTTTAAAAGTAACTGGATATAAGAAAGAAAATTCTGATGATATTCATTCGTCTTCGTCTGTGTCTGGGTTAGAAACTATAACTAGTGATACATGGTATAAAGGTTGGGTTTTAGTTATTCCAAGTGCAGCAACTGATAGTGGAAGTGGAGAAGTTCATTATAAAGTAACAGTAACTGGTGCCAGTTCAAACGTTGTTGATTCTGAACAAGATTATAGGAACGTTAATGCTGAGGGAACTTCAACAGTTTCATTTAAAGCATGTGATGCGGTAAATAATTGTTCAGATTCTTCTAGTTTCATTGTTAAACTTGATAGATCAGTTCCTACGAGACCAACAATATCTAATCCATCAGGTGGTAATTGGACAAAATCAAGTGTTACATTAACAATTGGCAGTAATGATGTATATTCAGGAATTAAAGATTATTATCAAACATATAATAGTTCTGCTACAGAAAAAGGTTCAAATATAAATACTCAATGGGTAAAACTAGAAGGTGGTACTGAAAAACTATCATTTACACCACCAACTTGGTCGAATGATATTAATAAGACAATATATATAAAAGCATGTGATAAAGTGGGTAATTGTTCTTCTATAAATAGTACTGTAATAAAAATAGATAATACTCCACCAACTAAACCGGCAATTACAAATCCGACTGGTGGTGATTGGACGAATAGTAATTTTAAATTAACATTAAAAAGTAGTGATTCAGGTTCTGGATTAGATGATTATCAATATACGTATAATGCTAATGCTGATACTATTGGTAGTGATGCTGATACACAGTGGAAATCAAATGGGCAAGTTGCTTTAGAAACATATTTAACTACTGATTTCAGTATTGAAAGAGAGCAATATGTTTATTGGAGAGCGTGTGATGTAATTGGCAATTGTTCTGAATCAAGTCGTACGATGATAAAATTAGATAAAACTCCACCAACATGTGGAACTATAACATCTACTGGTTCACCAACTGGTGTTAGTGGTACGATTGCTTGTATAGATTCAGGTAGTAAATGTGAACATGATTCATATAGTTTTGGTCCTTTAAAAGTAACAAGTAATGTAACAATGAAAGATAATGCAAATAATCAGAAAAATTGTTCTATCTCTGTTTCAGAAAGTGATTGTTCTACTTATGCAGATTGGCAATTTATTTCTGTATATTCACAAAATAATAATAATTGTTCTAGTGATACTAATTCGTGGGATTATGAGTTTACTAATTGTTCTACTGGTGATTTTGCAGATTTGTGTGAATCTCCTTGTTCTAAAAAATGTTCAAATTTAACAAATTGTAGGTATGTTTGCTGTATAACACGAAGAGTATATCCTAAAACATGTTATGTACATTAAAAAAAGATTATTTCAATTGAAATAATCTTTTTTATATATATTCGATTTCTTTATCTGGTTTAAGAGATATTTTGAAATCTTTTTGATGTTTTTCTTCTAATTTTCTGTATTTTACTCCACATGAATCAAATAATAGTTTAGATGCTTTAAATGCGTCTTTGTCTGCATATTTATCTGATAAATATATTACTTCTTTAATTCCACTTTGAATTATTCTTTTTGCACATTCGTTACAAGGAAATAAATCTACATATATTCGTGCTCCTTCAAAGTCTTTTTTATAGCCTCTAAAATTATCAATAGCATTTGCTTCTGCATGGCATACGTATAGATATTTTGTTTCTAATGGATTACCATCTCTTCCCCATGGAAAATCATCATCACTGAATCCATTTGGAGCTCCGTTGTAGCCTGCTGATAGAACTCGATTATTAGAACTTACTATGCATGCTCCTACTTGAGTAGATGGATCTTTACTTCTTCCAGCAGTTAATTTGGCAATTCCCATAAAATATTCATCCCAATTTAAGTAATTTTTTCTTTTTAAAGTTTTCATATATTCCTCCTTTATTAATCATATCATTTTTTTATGAAAAGTGCATCCAAACTTGAATTTTTGGTAGTTTTGCGGTATAATATACGCACATTGAAAGTACTATGTCGTATTTTTAATGAGGGGGTTTAATTTATATGAAGTATGCCAAAGTTATATTGGTAGGATTATTGGCTATAATTGGATTTGGATATCATAATATTAATGCC
>CADALJ010000006.1 GCA_902788735.1 uncultured Erysipelotrichaceae bacterium | reverse complement strand
TCAAAGTCTCCATGAGTTAAAACTAAATAATCTATCTTATTTATTCCATTACTTCTAAGTACTGGTTGTATATTATAAAAATATATTTCTCTATTTCTATTACCTCCAGTATCAATCATTATATTTTTATTATTTAAATGTATTAAACTAGAATCACCTTGTCCAACATTAATAAATTCTACATAATTATTACTAGGTAAAAAGAAATGAATTATTAATAAAAATAAAAATATATATAAATAAATTTTCTTATTTTTAAATAAAAAAAACATAATTAAAATAAAATAAAAAATATAAAAGAAAATATTTAGTTTTCTAAAACTAAATTTAAATAAATCTATATTACTAAGAAATAACGAACTATCTTCTAATACTTTAATTAATAAATTATAAATAGGTTCTAATGGCTTAATAATTAATACTATTAAAGTAAAAGGAAATATTATAAAACTAACTAATGGAACAAAAAACAAATTATAAATAATACTTAATAAATTAATTTGATAGAAATTATAAAGAGTAATAGGAATACTTACCAAACTAGAAATAATTGATACTTTTAAAAGACTAATAAAATAATTACCTTTTAAATAATCACTAAATATAAGTAAAGATAAACTAATACTATAAGAATATAAAAATCCTACATCATATACATAATTAGGATTTATTAATAAAGCTATAGAAAGAATTAATATAAATAAATTAATCTTTTTGACATAAAAATAATATAAATTATTAATGGTAAATAAAAAATAAAATAAGACACCTCTTAATATAGAAGGAGAAAATCCCACTAATAATAAATATATAAATAAAATAATACTAGTAATTTTAAATTTTTTATATTCATTAATTTTTTTTAATAACTTATTTATAATTAAAACTAATAAACTAATATGCATTCCACTAATAGCAAATAAATGACTTATTCCATTTTCTTGATAAGATCTAACTACTTTTTTACTTACATAAGATTTATCACCTAATATAAATGTATATAAATATGGATTATTATTAAACGATTTAGTAATAATACTTTTAATAAAATAATATATATTTTTATTTTTACTTAATATTTTATATTTATTAATAGCTATATATCTATTATTAAACTCACCATATACTTTTACTTTATCTCCTAATGCAACATCTATATTTTTATAAACATTACCTATTACTTTATCATCTAAATAAATAGTAGTTTTATCACTAATTTTAACTATCTTTGTAACTATACCAATATATGGACTTTTATAATTATCGCTAACTATCAATAACCTCAACAGAGTAATGATTACTACTATTATGAAAATAATATAATATAAAATATCACACAGTAATATCTTCCTTAATCTGAGCAAAAGCACTTTCCCCTATTCCATTTACTTTCATAATATCTTCAATAGTATTAAAAGAACCATTTTTATCACGATAAGAAATTATATCTTTAGCCTTTTTTTCACCTATTCCAGTTAAATTTTTCAACTCATCAACACTAGCATTATTAATATTTATTTTTCCATTACTAGATAAAGAAGTAATACAAGCATCATTTACTAAACTATTATCATCTTTTTGAATACATTTTTCTTCTACTTGTTTTTCTATTTCTTTTGTTTTTTTAAATTCTGCCACCTCATCTTTACTATAGATAATTATTACCATTTCATCACTTATTTTTTTACTTAAATTAATTACTGAAGTATCAGCCTCAGGTGTTAAATCACCAGCTAATTTTATAACATCCATTACTCTTAAATCACTCTCTACTTTATAAATACCTGGATAATTTATTTCACCTTTAATATCTACTTGATACTTATCTACAGATATATTTTTCTTTTTAGTAATACTTTTTTCAACAACAATATCATCATCTTTATTTTTAAACTTATCTTTAAACTTATAAATTAAAAATCCAACTGTCCCTCCTATAATAATAAATATAATTATCCCTATAATAATTTGTTTTCTATAACGATATTTAAATGTAATAATAACACCTCCTACTATATTATTCGAAAAAAAAGAAAAGTTTTCCAACTTTTCTTTAATATTTTTTATCTTTTTACTTGTTTTTTTCTAAGTAGTTTTGGTGTTTTATATAATTTTTCACTAGGATCAACTCCAATTTTAACACTATCCATTAATTTCTTTTCTACTTCAAATATATCTTCTGATTCAACTTTACAACCAGCACATGTTTCATTTCCGCCACCACCAAGTTCCATCATAACTTTTGAAACATCAACTCTACCATTTCCTCTAGCCGAAATATGTATTTCATTATTTGATACATATCCTAATGAAAATGCAGCATCTATCTTTTTAAATGAAAGCATTTTAACTGCTGACTTAGCACAATCTTCAACGCGATATATTTTTTTAGGTTCATTTCTATTTAAAGTAAAAGATACCCCCAAAGTATCACTATACTTATAAATAAGTGTTCCATTAACTATCAAATTACTTATTCTGCAATAATCATCAAATTCCTCTAAAAACAAATCAGAAATATCATCATCATCAGCTCCGTTAATTTGTAGTTTTTCTGCAGCATCATGGGTCGTAGGAGATGTATTATATCTAAATCTTTTTGTATCTAATTCTATACCAGCAAGTAATGCGTTAGCTACATTAGCATCATACTTAATCTTTGAACTATTTAATATACGAGTAACTACTTCACTAGCACTTGATACACTTAAATCCACAAATTTATATGGAGTTATAATACTATCTTCATTTTCAGTATGATGATCTATTACAACAATATCACCAAATCTATCTAACATATCTCCAACAGAAATCATACTCTTCTTATTAACATCAGTTACTAATAAAAGTGAAGTGTCAGATACCAATTTATCTATATCTTTTTTCTTAATAAAAGTATAATTATCTTTTACTGAATCCATTACAGTAACTATACCAGATTGGAGATTTAATTTTAAATCATCTACTATTATATAAACATCTTTATTATATTCTTTTACTAATCTAGCAAGGCCTATACTAGAACCTATTGAATCAAAATCAGGATTATTATGACCAACAACAAAAACATTAGAACTATTTTTAATTCCTAATTCTAGTATTTCTTTTAATTTTTTTATATCATTAAATGCCATAATAACTCCCCTTGCAGTGAATTATTATATCAAAATAAAAAAAAGAAAGCAAATTGCTTTCTATACTCCCTTCTCTTTTAACATACCATTTTCTACACTAACTCTTTGTACTATAGTTAAAGCCGCTATTAAACAAATTGTAAAACTACCACCATAACTCATAAAAGGAAGTGGAACTCCTGTCATAGGCATTAATCCCATAATTCCTAATAAATTAATAGCTATATGAAAGAAGATATAAGCTGCAACTCCATAGCAAAGTACAGCCCCTCTATTATTAGGACTACGTCTACCTATAAGTAATATCCTATATAGAATAAATACATAAAGTAATATTAATACTACCCCAACTATTACACCTAATTCTTCTACAATTATTGCATAAATAAAGTCTGTATATGGTTCAGGTAAATACAAGTATTTTTGTGTAGAGTTACCAAGCCCTACACCAGTTAATCCACCATTATTAATAGCTATATAACAATTACATACTTGATTACCAGTATCTAATATTCTTTCGCATGGTTTAGTAAAATCAAATCTTTGCATTTGTCTTTCTAATAAAACACCTTTCCCAGAACCAAATAAAACCAATGCTCCAAATACTATTAAACCACCAATAGCAAAAACTGTTTTATATTTAATTTCTTTATTAATAGGAACTGCTAAAAAAATAATTCCAACTACCGCACAATATATTATTGTAGTACCCAAATCAGGTTGTAGAAATATTAATCCAGCAATAAGTCCACATATTCCTATAGGAAATAAACTACTACCCCAACCATCTAATTTTTTTATATTTCTCTCATAATAATCAGCCAAAAATACTATAGTTATAACTTTAATAAATTCACTAGGTTGAATACTAAATGGTCCTAAATCAAACCAACTTACTGCTTGATTTTGTGCAGTTCCATATATCAATAAAGCTATTAAAGAAACAATAGATATTAATAATAATCCTCTTGAAAACATACCATAACTTTTAACATTAAATTTCATCATAAATAAGAATAATAAAAATCCAATTACTAAGAAAATACCTTGTTTTATAAAATAATTATATGGACTAACTGCATGTGTCATATAAGCAGTTACATTAGATGCAGAAAATACCATAATAAGTCCAAAGATAAATAAAACTACTGTGACAAATAATAATGGCTTATCAATATATTTTATTACCTTTTTCATAGCATTCTCTCCTTTATAATAAATATATCACAAAAATAATTAAATTAATTAATTATTACTCACAAAATATGTAAATTAACATACTTTATATTAGATAAGTAAAGGAGGTATTTTATGTATTATTATGGTGGAGGAAGTTGCTGTCCTAACACAAACACTTACTACTATCCTATGACAGGAAATAATAATAACTATGCTATTATCTTAGTATTATTTATCCTATTAGTAATAATCATCGGTACTAGATGGGGCAATTAATAATTGCTCTTTTTTTTATTTTGTGATAAAATATAGGCGTTGAGGTGGTACTAGTGTTAAAAACAAAAGATATATTAGACGAAAAAGATAAAAGATTAAGACAAGTTTCTAAAGAAGTTACTTTTCCTTTAACTAAAGAAGATAAAGAAACAATAGATATCATGATTAAATATCTTCATGATAGTCAAATAGATGAATTAAGTGAAAAATATGACTTACGTCCTGGTATGGGAATGAGCGCAGTTCAACTTGGTATACTTAAAAGATACTTTGTTGTAGTAAATGAAATAAGCGGACCAGATGACGAGAAAAAAGAATTTGAAACTTATATATTAATTAATCCAAAAATAATAAGTAACTCAATGGAACAAATCTATGTTGAAGAAGGAGAAGGATGCTTATCAATTAATCGTCCTGTAGAAGGAATTGTTCCAAGATACGCAAGAGTTACAATGGAAGCATATGATATGGAAGGAAGAAAAATTCATGTAAGAGCTCGTGAAGAACTAGCAATTTGTTTCCAACATGAATTAGATCACTTAAATGGTATCTTGTTTATAGATCATATTGATCCTAAAAATCCATTTAAAGGTAAAGATCAAATGAGAGGTATATAATAAAATTAGGAGGAAATAATGCCAATAATAAATTTTGATAAAGAACAAAGAAGAATAATTGCAAACAATTGGAAACATCTTAAAAATGTTGGTAAAGGTACTGAAGCTGATTGTTATTTAGATGGTAATAATGTATATAAAGTATATAATGATAATAAAAAAGATCATTGTATAAATAATATTATTTGTAAAGACGATTTGGATTTAGAACATATTTTATTTCCAAATGAAATATTTAAATGCGATGACGAAGTATTTGCCACTAGAACTAAATATATAGAAGAAAACTATTTTAATACAGATCACATATATTTAGGAAATACACCAGATTTAGATAAATTGAAAAAAGCATTAGAACCATTTATTAAAGATATATATGAATTATCTAATAATTATATATACGCAAAAGATCTTTCACTAAACACAATATTTGATGGAGAAAATCTTTATGCTATAGATACACTAACATATGAAAAAGTTTCTTATAATCCATATGAATCAAACATTGAATTAGCAAAAGGAATTATTGAATTATATATAGAATCATATAAATTTTTCTATGAAGAACTTAATGGAGAAAACAAAGAATTTAAAGATAAATGTCGTGAATTAATTCCATATATTGATGAATTATCTAACAATATAAAAGATAATAGTAACACAACAATTCAAAGAAGATAAAACTAATCTAGGGGGAAAATTAGTTATGTCAGTAATACTTGATTTTGAAAAAGATGAAAAAGAATTTTTTACTAAAATCATTGAGCACGAACAATATCTTGATTTCGGATCTGAAGCAAACTGCTATTTAAAAGATAATTGTGTTTATAAAATATATAACGAAGAAATGAATCATCGTATACATAATACTATTTGTAAAGATGATTTAAATATAGAATCGTTCATATTTCCAGACGAAATATATACATGTGAAGATGATACTTTTGCTTGTAAAATGAGATATATTCCATATGACTATCTAGACAGAAAGAAATTAAGAAAAGGCATTACTCCTAATGTAGAGAAAATAAAAAAAGCACTTCATTCTTTCATTAAAGACATATATTTATTATCTCAAAACAACATATACACATATGATCTTGATAATAACACATTGTTCGACGGAGAAAAACTTTATGCCATAGATACATTATCATATAAAATTGTTGAATATGACCCATATGAAAGAAATGTTAATTTAGTAAAAGAAGCAATACTAAATTATATAGATTTTTTTGAATTCTATTTTATGAATCGTAAACATGAAGATACGCATTATAAACAAAAATTAGAAGGACTGCTTCCATATATTGATGAAATAGCTATACAAATAGAAAAAGATGAAACTACTAAACAAAAGACATTTATTAATTAAGGGGGAAAATTAATTATGTCATTAATACTTGATTTTAATGAAAAAGAAAAAGAAATATTTAAGAATAATATAGAAAAACATCAAAGCTTAAAGCCTGGTGGAGAAGGCACATGTTATGTAATCAATGATGATACCTATAAAATATATAAAGAAGAACGTGATATTGAAAATCCTATTTGTAAAGATGATTTAAATTTGAAATCATTTTTATTTCCAGAAGAAATATATAGATGTAATAATAAAATATTTTCTTATAAAACTCCATATATAAAAAATAATGAATTTAAAATACCATCATTTTGTAATTGGAAAATTCCTAATATAGATAAAATTAAAAAAGCTCTTATTCCATTAATAAAAGATATATACATATTATCTAAGAATAATATATATGCAATTAACCTAACTTGGCGTAATACTTTATTTAATGGAGAAAATATTTATATTATAGATACACTAGATTATGAAATAGTAGATGAAGATCAATTAGAAGATAATTTAAAATCATTAAAAAATATTATTACTTGTCTAATAGCGAATGTTAACTTAGCTCATGAAGCATATCACGTTGAAATTAGTGAAAATGATTTAAAAGAATATCAAAACTTACATATATATACAAAAGAGATATTAAAACAAGTACAAGAAGAATATAAAGATAAAGAAGTACAAAAAATAAAGAGATCTAAATGATCTCTTTTTTTTATAAAAATTCTTCGTGTTGTTCTAACTTAACACTAACAAGTTTTGATACACCAGACTCTTGCATTGTAATACCATAAAGTGTATTAGCATATTCCATAGTCTTTTTCTTATGCGTAATTATCAAAAATTGTGTCTTATCTTTATAATTAGATAAGTATTCACCAAATCCTGCAACGTTAGCTTCATCTAGTGCAGCTTCAACTTCATCAAATATACAGAAAGGCACTGTTCTTACATTAAGTATGGCAAATAATAAACTAATTGCAGTTAATGTTTTTTCTCCACCACTAAGTAATGAAATAGTAGTAAGTTTCTTTCCAGGAGGAGAAGCAACTATTTCTACTCCAGTATTTAATAAATCTTCTGGATTAGTTAATTTAAGATCTGCTTTACCACCTTTAAATAACTCTTTAAATACATTTTGAAATTCTACTTTAATTTGTTCAAATGTAGTAGCAAATTCCTCTTTCATTACATCATCCATCTCATTCATAATTTCTAATAATGTATTTTCAGCATTTAATAAATCTTCTCTTTGATTAGTTAAGAAAACATATCTTGTATTTACTTTTTCATATTCTTCTATAGCATCTAAATTAACCATACCAATACGTTTAATATTAGCTCTATATTTATTAACAAGAACTCTTGCTTCATCAGGTTCAATATCTAAAACATAATCACTCTTGGCTTTTTCAAAAGTCAATTCATAATCAGTAGCAAGTATTTCTAACATAATTACGTAATTCACTATTCTTTAACTTATCATCTGCTAAATCTTTTTCTATTTTTTCTTTTAAATCACTAATCTCCTTATTAAGAGATTTTAATTTAATCTCAATTTTTTCTTTCTCTGATTCTTTTTCATGAAACAATTTGATCAATTCTTCTTCTTTTTTACTAACAGAATTATTACTTATAGTTTTTAAAGATTCATACTCTTTCTTAGTTAACTCTAATTTTTCTTTAATACTATTTAATTCACTATTCTTAGTATCTAATAATTCTTTTAATGATACTTTTTCTTTACTTAAACTAAACAATTTCTCTTCTGTTTTACTAATTATATTAGTATTCTCTAATAACTCTTTAGATATTTCTTCTTCTTCTAATTTTAATAAATTAGCTTTACTTTCTAAATGGTTTAATTCTTGTTTTAAAATAACTGTACTCTTTCCATTATAAATAGAACCTCCAGTTAAAGAACCACCTACATTTACTTGATCCCCATCTAAAGTAACTATTTTATATTTAGCTTTAATCATATGAGATAGTCTAATTGCACTATCCATATTAGTAGAAACAATTACTATACCTAATTGATTCTTAATAATAGAATCATATTCTCTATTATATGAAACCAAATCAGACATAACTCCTAAAAAGTCTTCACTATTTCTTAATATATTTAAATTTTCAGAATCGATGTAACGTTCCTTGATAACACTCATAGGAAAGAAAGTAGCTCTTCCTAAATGAGAATCTTTTAAATAACTAATAGCACGTTTTGCAGCATCTTCATCTTTTGTAATAATAAAATTCTTATTAGAAGCTATTGCCGTATTCAAAGCCTTAACATACTTTTCTTCTGTAGTTAATATATTACCAATAGTATTATGAATACCTGTTAAACTAGTATTATTAAGTACATTTCTAACACTATTAGGCATATCACCATTTTGTTCTATTTCAAGTTTTAAATTATCTATTTTATGTAGTGTAGAAATATATTCTTGATTATGAGTAGAATAATCATTATTAAGCATATTCTTTTTTAATTTTAAACTTTGTAATTCTTTTTCTATTTCAATAGACTCATTATCTAATTTAGTACTATTATTAACTATAACTTTAATATCTTCTTCTATTATAGAAATACTATTACTTAATTTTTCTCGTGTTTCTAAAGCTACTCTAATTTCCTCTTTTATAACATTTTCTTCTTTAGTAGTTTTACTTCTTTCTTTTAATAATTCTTTTTCTGAAGCAATTTTTTCTTTTTCTTCAGTTACTTTTAATAGCTTACTATTTAATTCTTGTTTTTCATTTTCTAATTTAGATAATTTATTAGAAGAATCAAGATTACGAGCATCACTTTTACTAGATTCATTATAAATAGTCTGAATATCACTATCTACTTTTTCTTTTCTCTTTTTTGTATTCTCTACTTCATTATTTAAATTTTCAATGTCATAAGCAAGGAGTGCTACTTCATATTTATCTAGTCCTTGTTTATTTTCTAAATATTCTTTAGCTTTAATACTTTGCTCTTTTAAAGGTCCAACTTGCATCTCTAACTCAGTAATAATATCATTTACTCTATCTAAGTTATTATGAGTTCTATCAAGTTTTCTAAGAGCTTCTTCTTTTCTCTTTTTATATTTTAAAATTCCTGATGCTTCTTCAAATATAACCCTTCTATCATATGCTGAATTAGAAAGTATTTTATCTACTTCACCTTGAGAAATAATATTAAATGACTCTTTACCCATACCTGTATCCATAAGTAAATTAGTAATGTCTTTTAATCGACATTTTTCGCCATTTAAATAATATTCATTTTCTCCACTACGATATACTCTTCTTTTAATAGATATTTCTGTATAGGGAATATTTAAATAATGATCTTGATTATCAAAAACTAATTCTACTGATGCTACATTAAGCGGATTCCTACTTTTACTACCTGAAAATATAACATCAGTCATAGAACCATCACCTCTAAGTGATTTAACTGATTGTTCTCCTAAAACCCAACGTACAGCATCTACTACATTACTTTTACCACTTCCATTAGGTCCTACAATACATGTAATTTTTCCATCTAATTTTATTTCTAATTTATCAGCAAATGATTTAAAACCAGATGTTGTTATTCCCTTTAAATACATATCTTTCACCCTATCACTTATTATACAATAAAATATGTATTTTTCCAAACAATTTCTTTCTATTCACTTAATAAATCACTTAATAGTAGTATTTTATATCCTTTACCTTTTATATAATCTATTGTTACTTTTAATTCTTTAATATTATAATTATTAACATCAATACTAATAATTAAAGAATTATCTAAATTACTTTTTACTTCTCTATATAAATTATTTTTAATAATTAAACTAGGCATAATAGTATGTAATTTTAATTTACTACATAAATTTAATACTTCCATATTATTTTCACTATAACAATATTTAACATCCTTTTCATATATATTCTCAAGGTAAGATATAGAAGTTTCAAACAAACTTTTATCATAAGAATTATCATAGCTTAATATTCCTAATTCATGATTTTTCATATTTTTAATTTTTGATATATTGTTTTCTAAATAAGTACCATCTATGAAAAAATTTGCTTCTATTTTTTCATCCCTTAATATATCTAAAATGCCATCAATATTTGTATCTTTATATACTTTAAAAACTAAAGATATACTTCTTTTTTCCCTATTACCACTTATTATGTATTTATCATAATTATCATCAATAGAAATTACTGGTTTAACATCTTTTAAAACAGTTAATACTTCATTATACATACCATACTGTTTCATTTTAGAATAACTCTTTTTATAATCTATATCTTTTCCTTTTTTACCTGGAATAATATTATTACCAACTATTAATGCATCTGTTGAATCTTCTTTATACTTGTAACTAGTTTTTTTTATATCTTTCATAATGGGATCTTTTTCTTTTAAAAATTCAATCATTTTATTAGTATAATAAAAACTGAATATCATTAATAATATTATCAATAGTCTATAAAATATTTTATTCACTTTATCACCTAATAAAATATATGAAAAAAAGATTCAATAATGAATCTTTTTAGTTATTTATTTTTCTATTTTTATAAATATAATAAACTCCACTACTTAATACCATTATACCCAAAATATATAAGTAGCCATTAGATGAAGTATCTGGTGCTTCTACTTCTAAAGTTGTAGTAGTCGTATTTTCTACTTTCTTTGTTTCGTCATTTTGTGTTGTTTTCTTTGCTTTTTCATCATTTTTTGTTGTAGATTTTTTTGTTGAAGAATTTTTACTATTTTTTATAGTTTCAACAGTTGAATCCACTGCTTTCTTTGTTTTTTTAGTAGTACCAGCATTATTAGCTAATTTAATAATTAATAATATAAGTAATACTACTAAAATAATAAATATAATCCATCTAATTATTTTTCTGATTAATTCACCCATATAAAGACCTCCTGAACCTACTATAACATAAATAATAAAAAAAAGAAATTACTTTTCAGTAACTTCTTTTTTATCTTCTTTCTTCTCTTTTTTCTTAGGAGCTGGTAGTGCTTCCTTTCTTGAGAAGTTTTGTCTACCTTTTTTATCTGTACCTAAAGCTTTAACGATTATTTCGTCTCCTACTTTAACAACGTCTCCCGCTTTTTCAACACGCTCATGAGCAAGTTGAGAAACATGAACTAATCCTTCACATCCTGGCCATAATTGAACAAAACATCCGAAGTCTTCTACTTTTACTACTTTTGCTTCATAAACTTTTCCAACTTCTACTTCTCTTACTATTTCTTCAATCATAGCACGTGTTTTATCAATTATATTTTGATCTGAATGGTAAATTATAACTCTACCATCATCTTCAAGTTCTACTTTAACAGCATTGATATTTGTAACTTCAGTTACACCAGAAGCTTCACAAATAATCTTAGTAATCATTTCTCCACCTTTACCGATTACATCTTTAATCTTAGCTGGATTAATATTAAATGTAACCATCTTAGGAGCATATTTAGAAACTTCTTTACGAGGTTCTTTAATTTGTTTTTTGATTACTTTTAAGATTTCTAATCTTGCTTTTTTAGCTTGAGCTAATGCTTCTTTTAAGATTTGTTCATTAATACCACTTATTTTAATATCCATTTGAAGTGCTGTGATACCTTTTTCTGTACCAGCTACTTTAAAGTCCATATCTCCTAAGTGATCTTCCATACCTTGAATATCAGTAAGAATTGTATATTTATCTTCATGAGTTATAAGACCCATTGCGATACCAGCAACTGGAGCTTTAATAGGAACACCTGCTGCCATTAAAGACATACATCCAGCACAAATTGAAGCTTGTGAACTTGATCCATTAGATTCTAAGATTTCAGATACAACACGAATTGTATATGGGAATTCTTCTTCAGATGGAATTACTTGTGCAAGTGCTTTTTCTCCTAATGCACCATGACCAATTTCACGACGTCCTGGAGCACCATATCTACCTGTCTCACCAACTGAGAATTGTGGGAAGTTATAATGTAACATAAATCTCTTTTGATCTTCCATAGATAAACCATCTATTACTTGGTGTTCATTTAATGCACCTAATGTAGTAATTGAAAGTGCTTGTGTCTCACCACGAGTAAATAATGCAGAACCATGAGTTCTTGGAAGTAAATCAATATCAGTTGAAAGTGGTCTAATTTCATCCATCTTTCTACCATCAGCTCTTAATTTTTCTTTAACTACAATACTTCTAAATAATTCATATTCAATATCAGATACAACCATTTGAACTTTAACAAGTAATTCTTTTAATTCTTGTTCTTTCATTGTATCTTCATTTTCTTTTGTGAATAAGTCATTCATTTCTTCTTTAATTGCATCAATCTCAGCATATTTCTTTAACTTATCCTTAATTCTAAGAGCTTTATCCATTCTCTTAGTTACTAATCCTCTAATTCTTTCAATTAATTCAGGTTCTGGAACTAGAGTTTCATATTCCATTTTCTCTACACCAATTTCTTTGATGATTTTTTCTTCAAATTTAATTAACTCTTTAATAGCTTTATGTCCGAACATTAATGCTTCTAACATAACATCTTCTGAAACTTGTTTAGCGCTTGATTCAACCATGTTAATAGCATCCTTAGTACCAGCTACAGTTAATTCTAACTCACTTCTTTCTAATTCTTCTGGAGTTGGGTTAATTACAAATTTACCATCTACTCTACCAACTTTAACTCCAGCAATTGGTCCATTAAATGGAATCTTAGAAATTGATACTGCTAAAGATGAAGCTAACATTGCAGTTAATTCAGGAGAACAATCTTGATCTACTGATAAAACTGTAGAAATAACTTGTACTTCATTTTTAAATCCTTCTGGGAATAATGGACGCATTGGTCTATCAATCATTCTTGCAGCAAGTGTAGCAGCTTCACTTGGTCTACTTTCTCTTTTAATAAATCCTCCTGGGATTTTACCTACTGAATATAGTTTTTCTTGATAGTTAACTGTTAATGGAAAAAAATCTGATAAAAGGTTAACACTTTTAGAAACAACTGCTGCAGTTAAAATAACTGTATCATTATATCTAACTAAAACTGCACCATCAGCTTGTTTAGCAAGTTCTCCATGTTCAACAACTATTTTTCTACCATGAAAATCTAACTCAAATACTTGTTTTTTACTTTTCATATACTACCTCTTTCCTAAAAAAAATAGACACTGAAAAAACGTGTCTACTTTCTTAATCCTAATTTTTGAATTACTTCACGATAACTTTGAATATCTTTCTTAGCTAAATATTGTAGTAAACTTCTACGTTGACCTACTTTTCTAAGAAGACCTCTACGTGAATGATAATCGTGAATATGTACTTTTAAGTGATCTGTTAATTCATTGATTTCTTGAGTTAAGATTGCAATTTGAACTTCTGCAGATCCAGTATCATTTTTACTCTTTGCAAATTTCTTGATGATATCTGTTTTTTGTTCTTTTGTTAGAGCCATTCTTACACTTCCTTTCTTATAATACACCTAGAACTAAGGGTAAGTCGGAAATTCTTACTCTGAGTACCGGCAACTACTAGGATTATACTACTTTTATACTCTTTTTGCAAGTATTATTAATATATTTACAACTTTTCTTTTTAAAACAAATATGATATTCTTATTATGGTGATTATATGGAAAAAAAATATGAAAAAACAAAACTTATTATTAAAGGAGTATTAATACTATGTATTTTTTATTTTAGCGTATATTTACAATATATTCCTATAAAACTTTTTAATATTGATATTAAAAACATGAGTGATACAATGTCAGTAGTATTATCTACTTTCTCATCAGTTATTATATTCTTTATATTTTTTATAATATATAGAAAAGACTTAAAAAAAGACTTTAAAGATTTTTGGAAAAATAAAGAAGAATATATGGATATTGGTATTAGATATTGGATTATTGGTCTACTTATTATGTTTATTACTAATTATATTTTAAATATTATTTTAAAAGCAGGCGGAGCTAATAATGAAAAAGTAGTTCAAACTATGATTAAATCTTTCCCATTATTAATGATTATTGATGCAGGTATACTTGCCCCATTCAATGAAGAAATAGTATTTAGAAAAACTCTTAAAGATGTATTTAAAAACAAATGGATATTTATTATATCATCATTTATATTATTTGGAGGAGCTCATGTAATAAATAGTTCTAAAACAGTGATTGACTATTTATTTATAATACCATATGGAGCTTTAGGAGCATCATTAGCTTATGCATATTATAAAACAAATAATATTTTTACTTCTATTAGTCTTCACATGATACATAATACAATCCTAATATTAATCTCCATATTAATACGTTAAAAAAAGAAGATTTAATCTTCTTTTTTATTGTCCTCTTTTAATTTTTCTATCTACTATAGATAAACCTATACATATAAATACTTGAATACTTAATGTTATAAAATAACCCATCCAATAAGTATCAAATATAATCATATTTAAATATATAAGTGTATAAAACATATAATATACAACTAAACTAAATATATAATTAAAAATTACTAATATTTGTGGAGTCTCCGTATTATTTAGTAAAAACATATAAATAGTTAAATTAACAAAACTACTAACTACATATGCACAAAATTCTCCACTTATACTTCTTAAAATATAATTACTTTCTATAAAATATGCCATTATAAAACTAAAACTAGTAAATATAACTGCACTAACTGCTATTGCAGCAATTGCACGTTTATAATCGTACTTCTTAGCAATTAAATCAATTAAAAAATAAGCAATTGGTAATAAGAATAATGAAAAAGTCAAATCAACTTCCATTACCCTAAATGTATATGTTTTAAGTGATTCAGTTAATATTAATAATGTAGTTAATAATAATACATAAATCCATACATCATTTTCTTTTTTATTCTTTTTCATATAGACCCCTAACTATACATCTTTTCTTTTTATTGGATTAAAATAAGTATATACCCCTAAACATACAATAGATACAAGCATTATAGTTATTAATACATTATAACTACCAGTAGCAGGATTTTCAAAATCATCACCAATTTCATCATATTCTAATACTGGATAATCTCCATCTAAATAATAATTATAAATAATTTTATATTTATTATCTTCTACTTTTTCTAAACTAAAACCAAAAGTATTTGTTTTTTCTTTATAATCTGTAGCAAAATTATTATTTACTATTTTCTTTATAGTATCCGTATTATAATAATTTTCTTCATCATATGGAATAGTTGACTTACTCTCAAATATTGAATATATAAAGAAAGCAAATTCATTATCAAACGGTTCACCTATTACTTTATTATCATCATCTAATAATAAAAATCCACTAGAAAATGAAAATTTATTATCATAAAATGTATAAGGTATCTGTTGTTCAAGCCCATTTATCATAAGAGTAATATAATTATCATCTATACTAGCAGATTCTATTTTTACTCCATTAACTACATTTACATTATTAATATTTCTTATTACTTTAAATGTTTCTTCTCTATTTGGAGTCTTAGCAAAAACTGTTATTGGTAACAACAATATCACTAATAAGAATAATATTTTTCTAATTAAATTTTTCATTATATCACTCCTACTCTAATACAATTTTAACACATTGAAATAAATAATAAAAGAGGAAAATTATTTTTCTTCCTCTTTTATTTTTTCTATTAATTCATCAATATGTTCACCATATGCAATAGATGTATCATAAATAAATCTTAATTCTGGAGTATGTCTTATCTCTATACTTGATGCTAACTTAGTTCTTATAAATGATGATGCCTTTTCTAAAGACTCTTGTGCTTCTTGCTTTTTGTCTTTATTAAGAACTGTATAATATATTTTAGCAAAACTCAAATCATTTGTAGTATCAACACCAGTTATAGTTATAAACTTAATATTTTCATCTTTTACTTCCAACATTAAAATCTTACTTATTTCTTCTTGAATAACATGGTTTAATCTTTCTATCTTAATACTCATTATCTCTTAATCTCCACCAATTCATAAACTTCTATAATATCGCCTTCTTTATAATCTTGGCAGTTTTCTAAAGTTAATCCACAATCCATGTCTTTCTTCATTTCTTTTACTTGGTCTTTTTCATGTTGTAATGTTTTAATAGAGCCATTATAAATAACTATATCATCTCTTATAATTCTAGCTTTAGCTCCTACTTTTACCAAACCACTAGTAACATGGCATCCAGCTATTAATCCAACTTTAGAAAATTTAAATATCTGTCTAACTTCAAGTGTACCAAGTATTTTTTCTTCATATTCTGGATCTAGCATACCTTTCATAGCAGCTTCCATATCTTCTACTACTTTATAAATGATATCATATGTTTTAATATCAATACCATATTCTTTAGCTATATCACTAGTAGAATTATTAGCACGTACATTGAATCCAATAATTAATGCATTAGATGCACTAGCAAGTACTACATCACTTTCAGTAATAGCACCTACTCCACCACGAATAACTTTAACACTAACTCCTTCAACATTAATTTTCTCAAGAGCATTTCTAACAGCTTCTAAACTACCATTAACATCTGCTTTTAATACTACATTAATTTCTTTTTCACCTTCTTTTATTCTTCCAAATAAATCTTCAAGGCTCATTCCACTAAAGTTAGTATCAGCATTCTTAGATCTTAATGTTCTTGCTTCAGCAATCTCTTTAGCTTTCTTTTCTGATTCAAAAGCCATAAATTTATCACCAGCAGTAGCAACTTCTGAAATACCAGTTACTTCTACTGGTGTAGAAGGACCAGCTTCTACGATATTTTGACCTTTATCATTTTTTAAAGTTCTAACCTTACCTGCAAAGTTACCTATAACAATAGGATCTCCTAATCGTAAAGTACCATTTTGTATTAATAATGTAGCAATAGAACCAACTTTAGAATCTTTTCTAGCTTCTACTACAGCACCTGTTGCATATCTATTTGGATTAGCTTTATATTCTTGCATTTCTGCAACTAATAAGATGTTTTCAAGTAACTCATCTACACCTAATCCGCTCTTAGCACTAATCTTATTTACAATAATATCTCCACCCCATTCTTCTGGAGTAAGACCATTTTCAACAAGACCAGTCATAACTCTATCTACGTTAGCTTCTGGTTTATCTATTTTATTAATAGCAACTATTATTGGTACATTTGCAGCCTTAGCGTGATCAATTGCCTCTTTAGTTTGAGGCATAACACCATCATCTGCAGCTACTATAATAATAACTATATCAGTGATTTGAGCACCCCTAGCTCTCATTTCAGTAAATGCAGCATGTCCTGGAGTATCAATAAAAGTAATCTTTTTATCATTATATTTAACTGAATAAGCACCAATTGCTTGAGTTATACCACCAGCTTCTCCACTTACTACATCACTTTTTCTAATATAATCAAGTAAAGTAGTTTTACCATGATCAACATGACCCATTATAGTAACTACTGGAGGTCTTTCTACTAAATCTTCTATTTTATCTTCTATTTCATAATTTTCAAAATTAGAAATATCTTGAGTTTCTTCCTTCTTTAATACTTTATTATAATCAGTAACTAAAACTTCAGAAGTATCATAATCAAGTGATTGATTAACTCCTGCCATAACTCCTAATCCCATACATTTTTTTACTAATTCTATAGGAGCTATTCCTAAAGCCTCAGCAAGTTCTGTAACTGTCATACCTTCTTTATAAAGAATAACATTTTCTGCTTGTTCAGTTTCATTACTTTGAAGTTTTTCTTTATTCTTATACATTTTTTTTCTTTCTTTTAGAAAGTCTTTTTTAACAGTTTCAGTTTTCTTAGCTTGTTTATTTTGCTTAACTTTTGTAAATGATTGTTCTTCCATATCAATATTAGTATTTTGAGCTAATTCCTCAGCTTTATCATTTACTTCTTCTTCAATTCTCTTTTCTTCTAAAACTTCTATATCACCTTCGATATAATCTTCTTCATCCTGCATTTCATTATCCAAAAGAGTAATACTAATATCATCTAATAATGTGTTTTCATCTTCGTAGTTAATTCCTATCTTATCGCATAACGCTTTAATCTCTTCAACTGATTTTCCTACGTCATTAGCGTAATCTTCTAACGTCATCACTAGTGACCACCTCACTTTTCTATTATATTTTTTATTTGTTCATATACACCATCTGGAATCTTACATTCTAACTTTTTTTCTAATAATTTAGATCTTTGCAATGATTCCAATACACCTAAATCTTTTTTAATATATGCTCCTCTTCCATTAAGTTTTCCAGTTTCATCGACTTCTATATCTCCATCTGGAGTTCTAACTATTCTTAATAGTTCACTTTTTGGAAGATTTTCCTTAGTTACAATACAAGTTCTTAAAGGTATTTTCTTATTCTTCATAATAACCTCTATCTAAAATTAATTCCAGCTTCTCTTGCTTGTTCACTTGTCTTAATATCAATTTTCTTAAACTTAGTTAATCTAGTAGCAAGACGCGCATTTTGTCCTTTTTTACCAATTGCTAATGAGAAATTATCACCATCAGCAATAACCATAGCTTCTAATTTCTTTGGATCAGTAATAGCTACTGTTAAATCTTTTGCAGGTGATAGTGCGTTTTCAATAAATACTGCAGGATCAGAATCATATTTAACTACATCTAATTTTTCTCCATGTAGTTCTTCTATAATTCTAGAAATTCTACTACCTTTTTCACCAATACAAGCACCAATTGGATCTACATTAGGGTTCTCTGAATACACTGCAACTTTACTTCTATTTCCAGCATCTCTTGCTACACTATAAATCATTACAGTACCATCATTAATTTCAGGTATTTCAAGTTCAAATAATCTCTTAACAAAACCAAAATGAGTTCTACTTAAAAGTATTAATAAATTCTTACCATTATTATCCACTTTAGATACATATACTTTGATTTGACTACCCATTTCAATTTTTTCTCCTGGGATACAATCTTTCTTAGGTAAAATACCATTTGTTCTACCTAAATCAATAAAGTAATTATCAGTATCTTCTAATGCAACAGTACCAACTAATAATTCATCTTGTTTATCTCCAAATTCCTCCATGATACTATTTCTTTCTGCTTCTCTTATCTTTTGAACTACTACTTGTTTAGCAGTTGATGCAGCAACTCTACCAAAGTCTTTAGGAGTAACTTCAGTATCAATAGTATCTCCTATTTCTAGAGACTTATCTATCTTTTTAGCATCACTTAATTTAATTTCAGTTTCTGGATTAAAGAATGAAATAGTTTCTTTAACTTCTCCACCTTCTTCTCCTTCACCTTCATCAGATGCCTCTTCTACTTCAGTATCTAAATTTTCATCTTCTGCATACTTTTCAAATAACGCATCATCGTATTCTTCTTTAGTCATCTTGTCATCAGCAACAACTGTAAGATAAGAAAATACTTTGATATCTCCTGTATTACGATCAAATAATACTTTTACATTAGTTTTAGAATTAAAATTCTTTTTATATGCACTAGTTAATGCTAATTCCATAGCACTATATACTACTTCTGGATCAATATCTTTTTCTAATACTATATTATCTAATGCTTTCTTAAATTCTTTTCCGTTCATTCCTGTTGTTTTCTCCTCTACTTTTTTTGCCATTTTACTCACCTTTCTCCTTTGAATAGATATCTAATTCATCAGTATCGCCTAATAAACTAGAATTATCCATAATCTTATTAATTATTCTTGAGGCATCTGTTACCCTATTTAAATCAATTACTTCATCACTATCAAGTACTATATTAAATATTTTTTTTCCTTCCTCTTCACTAATAAATGCATCATCTACAAAAATATTTAATTCTTTAATTGATTCATCTACTAGACTAGAAACTTTTTCTTTCATAAGCACCTCCCAAATAATAAGAGTGAGAACCTATATTCTCACTCCTTTCTTCTTGTATTATAACACAATATATTATATTTTCAAGGCTAAATTTAATTTAATTTGTAAAATCAGCTTCTTTAATCACATATTTATATATTACATTTTCATCTTCTACAATAAATTCACTTTTAACATTATTTATTTTAGAAAATATAATAGGCTTACCTATTCTATCTCGTATTTTAACTAATTCTTCAAATTCACTAATTTTAATTATTTCTCTTTCAATTATAGATTCATATCCATCTTGTGCCACAATTATAATATTATTATATTCTTTTAAAATATTATCAAGAGCTTCTTCATAATCACTTTTATTATTAGTAACCTTTAAAACTAAACTAGTAGTTTTATATACTAATATTAATGAAATTATAGTTAAAAATGAAGTAGCTAATCCATATACTAATGAGTATGTATCCCAAACATTTACTACTTCCTTTGCCTTTCTAACTTCATTAACAGTAGTATGTTTATTTAATTCAAAAGTATCTTTTGAAAAAGGAATAACTATAGAAGAAACATTTCTACTTTCATTACCTTCCTCTAAATAAAATACTACTTCCATATCTTTTTGTGCATTACCATACTCATTTAATAATTCTTTATATTTATCATAATTAATAGTAACTATTTCATTAATTGAATATTTATCTTTTTTTCCAGAAACTGTAGTTTTTTCTACTAAATTAATACTTTCTTGATATAAAACTTTTTCACTTTCTTCGTCAACTGCACTTATAATAGCAAGTACTCTATAATCATTATTATATTTAACTCTTTTCTCATACTTTGCATCGTATCTAAATGATAACTTAATAATATTAATATCAGATGAATTATATAAAGAATTTTCTGGTAAACATGTTTTATTTTTTAAACATACTTGATATGTAAAATCACTATTTTCAACATAATTAACTCTTGTAACAGTAGTATGATTAATAACCTTTAATCCTAAGAAACAAGCCCCTACAAATAATATTAAAATAACTATTACTGATGCAATTATTCTCTCTTCAAAACTAAAATGTCTTCCTTTAGATATTTCTATAGTATTATCTTCTTTTTCTATAGTATTATCTTCTTTTTCAATATTATTATTTACTTTTGACTCTTCCTTAATTTCTTCTGAATTAACAAATTGAAATTTATTATTTTGATCCATAACATCACCTCATTTAACCCCTAATTATATTATTACTATCATAGAAATTATATCATAACAAAAAAGAAAAAAGAAGTATTATTTACTTCTTCTATTTTCATTTTCATAATTATACACATTATTTAATAATTCACTAAGTCTTTTATTAGCTTCCTTTTGTAATACTATTAATTTTTTAGACATATTTTCTAAATCTTTTTGTTTTAAATATTTTCTATATTTATTTTTTATTTCTTGTCTAAATTTTTCTATTTGATTTAAAACTTCTCTATAAGTATCTCCACTATCATCATCATCTATCAATAATTCTGTTAAATAGTTGATTAATTTTTGATATTTTTTTAAAACTTGTTTATTAACTAAATTTGATGCAAGATTTTTATCAACTACTTTAATATCTTTAACAGCATTTTCACCAATCTTATAAACTTTATTTTTAGAACCCATCATAAAACCATCTAGTTCTATCAATACTGTTTTATCAATTAATTTATTTTTATTCTTATTTTTACTATTAACAGAATACATGACTTCACCTACTTATCTAATAAATCTGGTCTATTTTCTTTAGTTATTCTAATCTGTTCATTATGACGATATTCTTCTATTTTCTTATGATCACCACTTAGAAGTACTTCAGGTACTTCCATACCTTCATATACTCTAGGCTTTGTATATGTTGGATAATCTAACAAATTATTATTAAATGAATCATTGATATGAGATTCATCCCTAATTACTCCATCCAACAAACGAGTAATAGAATCAACTAACACCATAGCTGGTATTTCTCCACCAGTTAATACATAATCACCAATACTTAATTCTAAATCACAAATACTTTTAATTCTTTCATCAAAGCCTTCATAATGTCCACATATTATAATCAAATGCTTTTCATTTGATAAATCATAAGCCATTCTTTGATTATATACTTTTCCACTAGGTGTAAGTAAAATAACTTTAGCTTCAGCTGTCCTAATACTTTTAACACAATCAAATATTGGTTGAGGCATTAAAACCATTCCAGCTCCTCCACCATATGGTGTATCATCCACCTTATTATGAGGATCATTAGTATAATCTCTAAAATTAATTAAGTTTATTTGAACCTTTTTATTCTCCATAGCTCTTTTAATTATTGATTCACTAAACACCCCAGTAAACATTTCAGGAAATATTGTTAAAATATCTATTCTCATTCTATCACCTAATTCATTCCATCTATTAATTCTACAGTGATTTCTTTCTTATCTTTATCAATTTTTTTAATAAAACTAATTGGAATTAATACTTCTTTATCAAATAAAACTCTAATAATTTTATTAGTTTCACTTGCTTTAAAAATCTCTTTTATTATTCCAACTTTACCTGTATTTGTCAATACTTTATAAGTAATTAAATCTTCATCAAGAATCTCATCACTTTCTAGATTCAAATTATTTTTATCAAAATAGACATTTTTCTTTAATAAAAATAATACTTCATTTATATCTTTATAAGAATCTAATGTAACCATATCGAAATTCTTATGAACACGATAACTTCTAATAATATATTCCCTATCATCAATAATTAATTTATTTCCAACAACAAATACCTTATCTTTATATTGAAAATCAGATAAAATCTTTAATTCTCCCTTTATACCATGGCAAGATACAATTTTACCAATAAATACTTTATTCATATTACTTCTCCAATTCATATAATAATATACTACAGGCAACTCCTACATTTAAGCTTTCTGCTTTATCATTCATAGATATATATAAATTCTTATCACACATATTTTGAATATTTACCTTTACACCATTACCTTCATTTCCCATTACTAATGCATAACTAGATGTATCATTTAAACTTCTTACATCAATACCATTATTAACATTAGTACCATATATAGGAATATTTCTAGACTTAAGTTCAGTAATAGCTTCTACTAAATCCATAGTAATTATATTGATATGGCAAAACATACCTTGAGTTGACCTAAGTACTTTAGAATTATATAAATCAACAGTATTAAAAGATAGAATAATAGTATCTACATTAAAAGCAACACTACTTCTAATAATTGTCCCTAAATTACCCGGATCTTGTATATCATCTAAAAGCAATATCTTATTACCAATTATTTCATTACCATTAAGCTTTTCACATAAAGCAATTACATCTATAACTGCATCTGTAGTACTAATTTTTTTCATAACTTCATTTGATACATAAGTAATAGGTACATCAAATTTAATAGAATTACCATCAAGCGCAAATATTTCTTTAACAATACCAGCTTTATATGCCTCTTCTACCAAATGATACCCCTCTACTAAAAAGGTATTAGTATTATCTCTATATTTTTTACTTTGCAATTTTACTAAATCTTTAATTTTATTATTTTCTAAACTTGTAATAATCATTAAAACTCCTTCATTTCTTCTCTATATTTTTTATAATTAGGCATATTATCTTCAACTAATTTCCAAAAGCTTCTTGAATGATCTCCATGTATTAAATGACTCATCTCATGAATAATAACATAATCCAAATAAGATATATCTCTTTTTATTAATTCCAAATTTAATGTAATTATATGAGTATTTATATTACATACTCCCCATCTAGTAGTCATCTTTCTAATTCTAAGTTTTGGATAAGGAATCTTCTTAGTAAATTTAGAATAATTATAATCTAATCTTTCTAAAAATAATTTCTTAGCCTCCCTCTTATACCAATTATCTATATCAAAATCATGATTTATATATACTTTATTACCATCAAATTTAATTCCTTTAGTATCAGAATAAATTACTACATATTGTTTTCCTAAATAAAAGAAACCATTATTATTTTTAACTTTTGTTTCTTGAAAATCTATCATTCTACATATTCTATCAAAATTATCCCTTATTAATTTTTCTATAGAATAATTACTTGTAAAATAATTAGTAGTAACTGTCACTTTTAAATCTTTTTTTACTCTAATATAAGTGTTTTTTTGACTAAATTTCTTATTTATAACAATATCATAATCTTTATTATTATAAGTTAGTTGCATAATTACCACCAACATTATTTTACAACAAAATATAAAAAAAAACTAGATAACTCTAGTTCTTATTACATAAAGAATTTCCAAACAACAATTATCCCAAGTATAAATATCATGGCACCTAGAACAGCATACATTAATACTACACTATTCTTATTTTCTTTTTTAATTTCATTTTTTGGCATATTATCACTCCCAATACTATTTTAACATAAAAAAAGAGATAAATTACTTATCTCTTAATTCTGCATTAAAACTTGACACTACTTTGTCAATTATTTTATTAAATAATTCCATTACTTCTTCATCACTAAGTGTTTTAGTAGGATCAGTAAATACCATCTTATAAGCCATAGATTTTTTACCTTCAGAAATATTTTCATATACATCAAATAATGATACTGAACTTAACAATCTTCCTCCAGCTCTCTTAATAGTATCAAGTACTTCTTTATTAGTAACTTTATTATCTAATATAAACGCTGCATCTTTATAAATACTTGGGAATTTAGAATAATCTTTATATTTCATAGATCCAGTTTTTATGCTTAACAATTTATCTAAATTAATTTCCATTACATATACATTATCTTTAATTACGTTAGGATGAAGTTTACCAATTACTCCTACATTAACTCCACTTACGTTAATTGCAGCACTAACACCTGGATGTAATTCATTTGGAATATAATCATTTATTAGTAAACTATATCTATTATCATATCCTAAGAAATATAATAATTCTTCCATAATACCTTTTAAGTGATAGAAATCAACTTTTTCATTATGAATATCTAATTCATATTCACCACTCATTAATACACATAATTTATTTTCTTCAAAGTATTCGTTATCTTTTTTATAGAAACCTTTACCTATTTCAAATATAGATACATTAGAATTATTTCTATCTTTATTATATTTATATATTTCTAATAATGAATAAATTAAACTATATCTTAAAGTATTCTTATCTTCACTCATTGGATCATTTAACATTACTTCAGTAAATTCATCTTTAGTAAATTTATGTACTTCATCTTTAGGTATTAATGTATAACTAATAGTTTCATTTAAACCAAGATCAGCAAGTTTATGTTTAATAGCTCTCTTAGTCTTATCATATTTACCTTTAACAGTATCAAGTACTGGTAGTTTTCCTTCTATTTTATCCATTCCATAAATTCTACCAATTTCTTCTATTAAATCTTCTACTATTTTAATATCTCTTCTTCTTGAAGGAACTACTACATTTAATGATTCTTTATTATCAGTAACAATAAATCCTAATCTATTAAATATATCAATTACCTCTTCTTTAGATATTTCTATTCCAAGTACACTCTTAATCTTAGCTAATGTAATATCAATAGAAGTATCACTAATGACTAAATCTTTATATTCACAAATACCACCAACTATTGTAGCATCTGCATACTTTTCAAGTAATGCACAACTTCTCTCAATAGCCATATATGTTCTTAATGGATCTAAACCTTTTTCAAATCTATTAGAAGCTTCACTTCTTAATATCTTCTTACTAGTTTTTCTAATTTTAATAGAATCAAAGATTGCTGATTCAATAATAATATTTTTAGTGTTTTCCTCTACTTCTGTAGAAAGTCCACCCATAACACCAGCAAGTCCAATAGCTTTTTCTTTATCTGCAATAACTATATCATCACTAGATAAAACTCTTTCCTCTGAATCAAGTGTTACAAGTTTTTCTCCATCTGTAGCATTTCTAACTATTAATGTATCACCTAATCTATCAGCATCATAATAATGAAGTGGTTGACCAGTTTCTAACATTACATAATTTGATATATCTACTACATTATTAATAGGTCTAATACCTGATGCAATAAGTCTATTCTTAATAAATAAAGGACTTTCTTTTATCGTTACATTAATAGCTTTTTTAGCTAAGAATAAACTACAATCTTTAGTTTGAATATCAATTTTAAACGAATTATTAATATCATCATCATTAGAATTATATTTTAAATCTATATCTTTTACTTTCTTAGAGTAGATTGCCCCTAATTCATAAGCCATACCTATAACACTTAATAAATCTCCTCTATTACTTGTTAATTCAAAATCAATTACTTCATCATCTAATCCTAAGGCTTTAATACCATCGATACCAATTTCAGTATCGCTTGGTAATTCATGAATACCTTCCCTATCTTCAGGTTTTAAGAATTTATTATCTAATCCTAATTCTGCAAGAGAACAAAGCATACCATTTGATTCTACTCCACGAATTACACCCTTTTTGATTTCTCCTAAAGGAAGTACAGCACCTGGCAAAGCAACAACTACTTTTAATCCACATCTAACATTAGGAGCACCACATACTATATTTAATACTTCACTTCCTATGTTAACTTTACATACATGTAAATGATCACTATCAGGATGATCAACACATTCTACAACTTCACCAGTAATTAAATTAGTACAATTAATAAGTTTACCTGCATAATCATATTCATTACCTACTGAAGTCATTGCATTAGCAATATCAGTAATACTTAAATTTTCATCTAAATCAATATAATCAGATACAAATTTCTTACTTAATAACATTATTCATCATCCTTTCTATCAAATTGATTAATAAATCTTAAATCATTTCCATAGATAGTTCTAATATCTGGAATACCATACTTAAACATAGCCATTCTATCTAATCCTGTACCGAATGCAAATCCTTGGTATACATTAGGATCATATCCACTCATAGTAAGTACATCAGGATGTACCATACCAGCACCTAATACTTCAATCCAACCTGTATCTTTACAAAGATTACATCCCTTTCCACCACATTTAAAGCATGTTACATCTACTTCTACACTAGGTTCAGTAAATGGAAAATAACTTGGTCTAAATCTAACTTCAGTCTTTTCTCCTAAAACATGTTTCATCATTACTTCAAGAGTTCCTTTTAAGTCAGCCATTGAAATATTTTTATCAATAACTAATCCCTCTATTTGCATAAATTGATGTGAATGAGTTGCATCTTCATCTCTTCTATAAACTTTACCTGGACAAACTATTCTAATAGGGCCCTTATCAATATTTTCTTCCATTGCTCTAACTTGTGCAGTAGAAGTTTGACTTCTTAATAAATAATTTTCTACTTCATCTTTTAAATAGAATGTATCTTGTGCATCTCTTGCTGGATGTCCCTTAGGTAAATTTAACTTTTGGAAACAATTCTCATCACTTTCAAGTTCAGGTCCTTCAAATACTGTATAACCCATAGACACAAATAAATCCTCAAACTCTTCAGTTATTCTAGTCATAGGGTTTAATGAACCTCTCTTAATCTTTTTACTAGGTAAAGTAATATCAATAGCTTCTTTACTTAATTTTTCATTTAATAAAGCGCTTTCTAATTCTTGTTTTTTATTTTCATAGTAATTATTAAAATCATTTCTAAGTTCATTTACCATCATTCCAAATTCTTTTTTTTCTTCATTAGGAATATTTTTAATCTCACTATTAAGAAGAGTAATCAAACCTTTTTTACCTAAATACTTTACTTTTAAATCATTTAATTTATTCATATCAACAGAATCAACTAAATCATTTTTCATTAATTCTTTTATTTCTAATACCTTTTTATTTTCCATATATCCTCCTAAAATTTTTCCATTATTTCATTCATTCTTTTTACTTTAACTATGCCACTTCTTTGTAAATCAGTCTTATCATAAAGAATTGCACCCATGTTTAATTCTCTAGGCACCATATAATCTTTTCTAAGATCATCACCTATTACAACACAATCATTAAAACTAAATCGATCTTTCGCACATATATATGCTTCTTTATTTGGCTTTAGTACCTCATCTCCTGTATATATATCATCAAAATATTCTATTAAACCAGCATTTTGAATTTTTTTAATTTGAGGTTCTCTAAACCAATTAGTTAAAATAGATAGACTATATCCTTTACCTTTTAAATATTCTAATAATTCAATAGTTCCTTCTTCTGTTTTACAATGCTGATTACCTATTACTTCATTCCAACCATCTAGTATTTCTAAAGTAAACTTTAAGCCACTTACATAATTTAAATACCTACACAACTTATCTCTATCATATTTTGAATACGAATTTTCATAACTATTTAAATATACACTAAGACCATTAAGTAATTTAGTACTATCATTTCCATAAATACTTTCAAAATACTCTTTCTCTAAATTATAATTTTTAGTTAATAATGTATCATCTAAAGCAAATATAAATCTTTTCATAATATTCCCCCAAAAAAAATAACTATAAATGTAAGGACGATTTACTCGCGGTACCACCTTACTTTATAGTTATTACTATACACTCTAGACTTGTAACGAAAGTCACACGCTTACTATTAATAAGAACTCCATAGACGAATTCATAAACTATTACTGACTATTTCCACCTCACATAGTCTCTCTATAAGTAAATCATTTACTACTACTTCTATATCTCCATCGATGTATAAATTATAACACTATTTATATTCTTTTACAAGTTTTTTCATAAATATAAAAATTACTTACTATACAGTAAGTAATTCATTTTCTTTTTCTTTTAATAAATCTTCAATTTTTTTATTATATTCATTTACTAAATCTTGAATTTCTTTTTCAACGCCCTTTTCTTCATCTTCTGGAAGTTCTAATTTCTTTAAATCTTCTAATCCATCATGTCTTATATTTCTTACTGATACTTTTGCATCTTCTGAAATTGCTTTAACTTGTTTAGCAAGTTCTCTTCTTCTTTCTTCTGTAAGTTCAGGAATAACTATTCTAATAGTCTCTCCATCATTACCAGGATTGTATCCTAAATTAGATGTTAAAATTGCTTTTTCTATACCAGATAAAGCTCCTTTATCAAAAGGTTTAATTAATAATTGTCTTGCTTCAGGCACTGAAATAGTAGCTAATTGTTTTAATGGTGTCATAACTCCATAATACTCAACCATAATTCCATCTAGACTAGATGGATTAGCACGACCAGCTCTAACAGTAGCAAATCTTTTTTCTAAACTTTCTAACGTCTTATCAAATTTATCAGTAACTTCTAATAATAATTCATCAGTATTCATTTTATCTCTCCTTGAAATAATTATATTATATTTTAATCTTAAAATAAAGAAAAATATGTACTAATAAGTACATATATAAATAACAAATGCAATAAAAGCAATCAAAAGTATCATAAATATAATAAATAAAATTATAGTTATTCTATTTAATATAATATATGCTTTATCTATTCTTTCATCGTCTTCATTACCATTAATATAAACATTATCTATAGAAATTACTTCTTGTTTTTCTTCTAACTTTTCGTATAAATCTCTTATTTGATTAGATAAAGCATTTAATTTTTTTAGAGATTCACTTGATTCATTATTATTATCAATAGTTTCATCGGTAACAATAACAAACTTATCTTTAGCCTTATTAGTTGTTTTCTTAGTAGGTGTTTTTTTGACTGTATCAGCTTTTTTAGTTGTTGTTTTCTTTACACTTTTTTTTGCATTTTTTAAAGTAGCTTCCTTTTTTACAGTTTGCTTCTTTGTATTTGATTTCTTAGAAGTAGTATTTTTCTTACTTTTACTTTTTTCCGCTTTAATAATATCAGTATTTTCAATAATTTTCTTATCTTTTAATAATTCATCTTGTTTCTTATCTACTTTTTTAGTAGTAGATTTTTTCTTTACATTAGCCTTTTTACTCATCGCACTCATCCCCTTATATGCGTCTATATTATATCAAAAAATAGAAAAAAAACAAGTAGTAATTTACTACTTGTCACTTTTTTAATAAGTTGTTCCTCCCCATTCAACTGCTACAAATCCTTTTCTTTGTAGCTTAGTTAAATTTTGTTTAGGAATATTTACCTTTTTATCAACCTTTTTAATATGAATTACTAATCTTAATAATGAATCTGGTTTAGGAGAAATATTTAATTTATTATAACTTTCTCTTTCTTCTGTAAGTTCAAAATAAACTAAACTTTTTTCATTTTTTTCTAGCACTGGTAACCAATACATTATAAATTCATTAGCTTCACGTCTAGATAATCCTATATATGATAATTTTTGCTCTAAGAATTCTATAGCATTATCTTTTTCTACATAATATCCTGTAGAAAAATCTACACTGTGAACTTGTTTTTCATCCCAATATAATGCATAGTAGTATGCACCATTATTATCATATAAATCACCATTTGTATAAGCTTTTACTTCCCAACTACCCATATATTTAGGATAAGTAGTTTCTAAATATTCTGGATGTTCAAAAGTTACTTTTACTTTAGTAGTTTTCTTAGGATATAAATAAAGTACTGGTTTAGCAATTCCACCACAGAAACTTGTTTTTACTTCTCCTGTTTTAGTAGATGAATCATATATTAATTCAACACACCCAGTATTATAATCATTTTCATCTTTTGATGGATTTTCAAATTGGAATAATGCACCATTATTATAAGTTAAACCATAATTAATTCTACCTATATTAACTTTTCCATATGAATAAATATCTTTTCCTTTTATAGATACTATTTTTGTTTCTCCTTGATCATTTACTAAAACATATTTGCCATCAACCATCCAGTATATATTATCATATTTTCCATTTAAATATTCCACACCATTATAATCAAATATATGTCCTTCATCATAATAATCTACAGCCCACAAATAAGAACCACTCTTTAACATACTTTTATATTCTTGTTTAATTAATTCTTTACCACTTTTATAATCAATAACACCATAAGATGGAGTATCACCATAATTAGCAACAGCAACTATTCCCTCATCTAATGTACTAATAAATAATGCTGGTCCACTTGTTCCCATATAAAGTGTAGGAGTTATACTATCATATTTATGGGAAACAGTTCTCTCATTATTAGTAATATTATAAATACCCCATTTATCATTCATCTTAATAGCTACATATTTGGTATCATATATATCGCCTATTTTTATTGGAAGTACTGCTTGATATGTTAAATTATTCATAACTTTTTTATTAGTTTTAAAATTAATCATATGAACATTATATTCAGCATCACTATAGAATATATAATCACTAGAATCACTAAGTAAAGTTAAATCTGAATAAGCACCATCAATTTCAAATGCATACATATCATAATCATCTAAATTTTTAGGTTCAGTCAATGTAGATTTATTATCTTTCTTAGATACATAAACTTTAATAGCATCTTCACTAATCTTAGGTTCTTCTTTCTTTTCTTGTTTTTCACCATAAGAATAACTAGTAGACTTATCATCAATCATACATTTATCTAAATAAACTGAACCATCTTCATATATCTCATGTGTTTTGCAAACAACTTTATACTTATAATCAATTAACTTAATTGCATCATCATATTCTAATAATACATTTTGTTTTTCAGAATATACAGCAATAACACCTTTTAATGCATCCCCATAACCATTAATTACTTTTTTTTGTTCATTTTTAGTAAGAACTTTATCATTATTAGTAGATGAAGTATTTTTTTTAGGTTGTAGTACTATTACTAAAATAATGATTAAAATAATGATTAATAAACCACATCCTATTAATATTGGCATTAATACATTTTTCTTTTTAGGTGGTTCTATTTCGTTTTTAAATTCTTCAGTAATTTCTTTTGGCTCACTATTTTCTTCTACCACATCAGATACCTGTTCAATTTCTTTTGTCTTTTCAAGACTATCTTCTTTTATATCTTCAATAGTATCTATCTTTTTAGTATCATTTTCTCCTATATCATCATAATCATATTTTCTATCTATTATAACCTTAGAAGTCTTATCTGTTTTCTTAGAAACATTCTTCAAACTTTCTATTTGTTCATCAATTTTTTCAATGTTATCTTTCTTCATATACTCACCTCTATTATATATATAAGTATATTCGAAAAACAAAAAAAAAGAAAGTTTTTTCTTTCTTTTTAGTTTGCAGCATCTATTTGAGCAGCTACTTCTTCAGCAAAGTTTTCTTGACGTTTTTCAATACCTTCACCAACAGCATATCTTACCATTGATAAAACTTCACATCCATTAGCTTCTGCATATTTAGCAACAGTCATAGATGAATCTTTAATGAAATCTTGTTCTACTAAACAATTTTCTTTAAAGAATTTAGATAATCTACCAGTAGCCATCTTATCTAAGATTTCTTCTGATTTAGATTCATTTTTAGGATCGTTTTTAATCTCTGCTAAAATCATTTCTTTTTCATGTTCAACCATTTCAGTTGGAACATTATCACGATTTACAGCAACTGGACTCATAGCACATGCTTGCATAGCTACATCTCTTGCTACATCAACATTTGATCCTTTTACTACAACTACTACAGTAATTTTTCCACCCATATGTGAAGCTTCAACTATAGCTTCTTCAACAGTTTTACCACTAGAAAGTTTAACTTTTTTTGCTTCTTCTGTTGTTTTAGCATCACTACTCATTAAAGTATCTCTTATCTCATTTACTAAATTAGTAAATTTTTCATTTTTAGTAACAAAATCTGTTTCACAGTTAACTTCAAGTATAACTGCTTCATTACCATTTTCTGCTACTTCAGTAATTCCTTCAGCAGCAATTCTTGATTCTTTCTTAGCTGCTTTAGCAATACCTTTTTCTCTAAGCCAATCAATAGCCTTTTCCATATTTCCTTCGCAGGCATCTAATGCTTTTTTGCAATCCATCATTCCTGCACCAGTTTTTTCTCTTAATTCTTTTACATCACTTGCACTAAACATATTAATCCTCCAATTCTTTCTTATTAATTATAAACTATATTTAGAAAAAGGAGTGAAACCTCACTCCTTAATAAGTAAAATTACTTAGATAAAGCTTCAATAATTTCTGCTTTCTTCATTGTTGAATAACCTTTGATTCCAGCATCTTTAGCTTTTGCTTTTAAATCAGCTAATGTTAATGAATCTAAATCTTCAGCTGCTTTCTTAGCAGGTTTCTTTTCTTCTTTAACTTTAACTTCTTCCTTTACTTCAGGAGTTACTTCTTTTACTTCTTCTTTTTTAACTGCCTTTTTAGCAGGTTTCTTTTCTTCTTTAACTTCTACTGTATCTTCTTTTGTAGTTGCTTCTTCTTTAACAGTTTTTTCATCTTCAGTAATATAATCAATTACTTCATTTCCGTTAACTTCAGCAATTGCATTAGTTAAAGCACCAATTAATAACTTAACAGATCTTACTGCATCATCATTACCTGGAATAACATAATCAACCATATCTGGATCACAGTTTGTATCAACTACACCAAATACTGGTATTCCTAAAATATGAGCTTCTTTAATAGCTATTTCTTCTTTACGAGGATCAACAATAACCATTGCTTGAGGCATTTTCTTCATTTCACGAATTCCTCTTAAGTTCTTGTTTAATTTTTCGTATTCTTTTTTAAGACCGATTACTTCTTTCTTTGGTAAAGCATCGAAAGTTCCGTCTTCTTCCATTTTTTCGATTTCTTCCATTCTTCTAATTCTTGAACGGATAGTTTTGAAGTTTGTTAAAGTTCCACCTAACCATCTTTCGTTTACGAAATACATGTTAGTTCTTGTAGCACATTCTTCAGCAGCTTCTTGAGCTTGTTTTTTAGTACCTACGAATAATACTTTTCCTTCATTTTGTGCAATTTCTTTTAAAGCTTCATAAGCTTCTTCTAATTTTTTAACAGTTTTTTGTAAATCGATAATATAAATATCATCTCTTGTAGTGAAGATATATTCCTTCATTTTTGGATTCCATCTTCTCTTTTGATGTCCAAATTGAACACCAGCTTCTAATAAATAATTCATTGATATAACAGTCATTTTTTTAATTCTCCTTTTCGTTTTTATCTTCTACTAATTTCTAAAACCAATCACCCATTGGGCACTAGACTAGTCAATTCATTAGTATGTTTATTATTTTGTAGTTTTTTTAGTAGTTGTAGCTTTCTTAGTTGTAGTTGTTTTCTTTGCTGTAGTAGCTTTTTTAGCTACTGGTTTTTCTTCTTTAACTTCTTTTTTTGCTGTAGCTACTTTCTTAGTTGTAGTTTTCTTTTCTTCCTTTTTATCTTCTTTTACTTCAGCCTTAGTTTCTTTCTTAGTTTCTTTTTTTGCTGATCCAATAGTTACTTCATTTCCAGTAACTTCTGTAGCAGGTTTAACTTTACCAGCTTTACCATCTTTAGCAACTTTTACAAGTTCTGTAAATGCTTTTGGATCATTAATAGCGATTTCACTTAACATCTTTCTATTAATTTCAACTCCAGCTTTATTTAATCCTTCAATAAATCTTGAATAAGAAATATCGTTTAATCTACAAGCTGCATTGATTCTTGTAATCCATAATTTTCTGAAATCTCTTTTCTTTTGTTTTCTGTCTCTAAATGCATATTGTCCAGAATGCATTAATTGTTCTTTAGCTGTTTTATATAATCTATGTTTACTACCAAAGTAACCTTTAGCTTCTTTTAAAACTTTTTTATGACGAGCTTTTGTAACTGCTCCATTCTTTACTCTTGCCATCTATATTCCCTCCTTCAAAATTTATTAGATTATATTCTTTAATCTATTTTGATCTGCCTTACTTAGGTTAGATCCCTTTCTGCAGCTTCTATTAAAGCTAGCACTTTTTGAACCAGTATTATGTCTACTTCCTGGTTTTCCAATTTTTACATCATTTTTTCTTTTAGTAACAACCTTAGCTGTTCCTTTATGTGTTTTAATTTTTGGCATATTTAACTCCTCCTTAATATTATTTGTCTTTCTTTGGCGCTAAAACACAAGTCATAGTCTTTCCATCTAACTTAGGACTTTGTTCTATATCTGCATAATCTTTAACTCTGTCGGCAAAACGATTTAAAACATCCATACCTAATTCTGTATGAGCCATTTGACGACCCTTAAAACGAATAGTAAGTTTTATTTTATCTCCCTTTTCTAGATACTTAGTTGCAGCTCTTAATTTAGTCTCAAAATCTCCAACATCAATAACTGGTGATAAACGATACTCTTTAAGTTCTGACATAGTAGCCTTTTGTTTCTTTAAAGCTTCTTTAGCTTTTTTTTGTTTTTCATAACGGAACTTATTATAATCCATTACTTTACAAACTGGTGGATTTGCATTTGGGCTTATTAAAACTAAATCAAGTCCAGCATAAGATGCTAACGTACGTGCATCCTCTATTCTCTTAACACCCACTTGCTCTCCGTTTGGTCCTATTACTAATACTTCAGGAACCCTTACTTGCTCATTAACCAACATGTTATCATTATTCTTTGCGATATCTAACACCTCCATAAATAAGAAAAGCAGATATAAAATTTATATCCGCTTAAAAACCATATTAAAATTAAAAATAATTCTATCGCTATTCGCTGATCAGGTGGATATAAATCTCTTTCCTTTTTTTCTTGACTAGTAGTATTTTATTATAAAAACTCTTATTTGTCAACACTTTTTACTATTAAACAATATTTTTTTAATTATCCTTATTTCTATTTTTAATAAACTGTCTTATATAGTTCTCATCTTCCATACTTTTTCGAAATTGTCTTTCCTTTGCAAGTTGTTCTTCTTTTTCTTGCCTTTTCGATTCATAATAACATTCAACCAATATATCGCCTAAATTTTGTAGTTTTTCCTTATATATATGCATATCATTTTTATTCATTTCTTTTAAATATTGAGCAACAGAATTAGCGTCGCAAGATATATACTGACTTCCACTCAAATAATTATTTATTGCCGCATAACGATTTACTGCTACACCTTTCATTATTGCCTTTTGAGAAATATGAATTCCTGTAACAATATCTTCAAAAACACGTGTACTTATTTCTTCTAACATAAATGGAAAATCTTTATTAGTTTCTGGATTTTTATAATACATGCCAACTACATTACGATAACCGCTTATGTAAAGCTCATTATAATATCCCTGAGATGCTTCTGCATAAATAGGTAATTTTTTTCTAACAACAGAAAATCTTCCATCCTTAATTATTTCATCAACATGTTTTCCATCATATAAAGTTAAAATTGCATATTTCATAATATCACCACTTTCTTTGCACTATATTATATACTTTAATCTTTAAATTTTTCTGGTAAGTAATAACCTTATCATATTTTCTACCACCATAATATGAATGAACATTTTCAACAAAATACTTAGTAAATGGAAAATACTTATTTCTACTTTCATCAAAACGGAATTTACTATAATCATCATATCGCTTACAATCGTCATAATTGGAATATATATATCCTAATTGAATAATACCCCCATCATATAAATTATCAACTAATTTATCCACTAATTCTTTATATTTCTTCATATGGTTTTCTGGATATGGATAAATATAATGAATATAGTCACTAATATTAGATAAAAGTATCATATCAAATTTTTCTCCATCTAATACTTCCGGTAGATTAGCTACATTAACATTCAAAAATTTAATATCTTTATCACCTATACTATTAGCAATCTTCATAAAATTACTCTTAACAATGTAATCATCAAATTCTCTTATAGTAGTATAATTATATAAAAAATCTTCATAAGCATTTTGTAAAGGAGTCTTCCTAAACTTATTAATTAAAAAGTCATAAAATAAATAAACATCATTATCTAAATATCTTTTAAACTTATTAAAAATATCAAAATTTAAAAAATTATTACCACTACTATCAATAATAACACCAAAGAATTTAAGAAAGTCTGTATAATTCAACTCTTGCATAGCAGTATCCTTTAATCTCATATGAAGTTCTGCAAGTGGATTAACATCAAAACAAACTACTTCTTTTGCACCATTTAAATAGCAATTATATCTTTGATCACCACTACCAGCTACCGTTAATACTTTTTTATCTTTTAAATCATGTTTATTAAGAAAACCACTAATATTTTCAGTAGTCATACTATACATCTTAGAATAACCATTAAAACAACTACTAAAACATCCCTTAATACTAAGATAATCGATTATTTTTTCTATTTCTTTTTTAGTCATAGCATCACCTATTGGTTCCTTATTATAACAAAAAAAAAGCTAGAATTCTAGCCTTTATTTTTGTACATAATTAGCTGTAAATGTCGAAGTAGCCCCTACATGACCATTAGCCACTTCATTTATTAAATCAATTTGCTCTGATGTTGGTAATACATCTACATTTTTATATGTAACTGTTACTCTATAAGTATGTGAATCTCCTACATTTAAAGGTTCATTATTTTCAATTAGAGAACCATCAGCATTTTTAACTTCATATGTTAAAAATTGTTGTGCTGTTTCGTTTAATGTACTCTTAGTAAATGATCCAAGTTTTGCATCTATACTACCTCCATTTATATAAGTAGTATTAAATGTAAATACATCACCTGGCTCATTTAATGTATTTCTAAAATATATAGATTCTCCAATTAACCACACTTGTGCCATAGGTTTACATGAACCATTTGCATCACAAACACATTTTGTTGAATCGGATTTATCAGGATCTTGTGTACAATCTATTGCAGTTGGCCCAGCACATTCAAAAGAATTTGAATCACAATTACATAAAGATGGATTTTTATCACAATCAGTGATTATACAATCATTATTTGGACATTCAATTGGAGGATTTTGACATGTGCTAATATTATCACATGCACTATTTCCTGTTCCACATTTAGGCCCAACACACCATTTACCTGCAATTGTAGATGTACCAACAACATTAAATGATGTTGATAAAACTGCATAACCTATTGTTATTGAAACTAATACCAATAATAAAACTAACAATATTATTGTGATATTCAAATTGTTGACCTTGATTTTCCATAAAAAACCTCCTATCATTCATATATTGATTATATCACAATGCAAACTATTTATATATCTATTTAATTAATTTTACATTTACTAAGAAAATAATTTATTATTTTTTTCGAATCATCATCATAATCATAACTAATCTCTGGATGCCATTGTACACCCATAATGAACTTTTTATCCTTCAATTCAATAGCCTCAATATATCCATCTTCACTCTTTGCACTAACACTAAAGAATTCATTAGGATTAGCATGATATTTATGAAAACTATTAACCATTATTTCGTTCTTTTCCAATATTTTATATAAACAAGAATCATTATTTATCATAACCTTATGAGTTAATTCATTATCATTTTCTTGTTTATGATTTATAAATGAATCATTAGGATAAACATAGTACTTTTCTTTATAACAACTCATCAACTGCATTCCTAAACAAATTCCTAAAGTTGGAATATCTCTTTCTACACATCTTTCAAGTAAATATTCATCATATTTTGTTATTTTAAATCCACCTGGAAATACTACACCATCCACTAAATCCAAATATTCATCTACTTCTTTTTTTTCTTGTTCACTCAATTCAACTTGATCATTATATCTAGTATTTGCATAATCTACATCTTGATTTGGAACAATTGGAATTATAAAAGCACCTGCTTTTTGAAAAGTGCGTCTAACTTGTTCAGCTAAATACAAAATACTTCTACCATCTTCTAAATGACTATATCTTAATGGAATACCTATTTTTACCATAATTGCCTCCCATATTATTATAAATGCTCATCTTTATCTAACTACTCTCCACTACTATCCAATTTCCAATGAGCATAATATATTGTATCATCATCAATCAATGTATTATCATCAACTAAATCTCCACCATCCCTAGCTGTATACCATCCATCAAAAGTATAATTATTTCTTATTGGAGTTGGTAGATCCAATGCATAACTACCAGTGTCTCTTTTTAATACATTAGGAGTTACACTAGCATCTTCTCCATTAGAATCAAGTACTATCTTATTTTTCTCAGTTCCAACATATTGCTCATAATCTAGTGATAAAACTACATTAAATAATTGATCCTCTATTGGATACAATTCTTCATTTAAATCATCTTTATATTTCAATAAGACCTTAATTGTTTTTGTTTTACCAGCAGCTAATATATCCCCTTCCTCTATTTGAATACCATTAGAATATTCAACAATAGATTCTATATAATCCACATCAGAAAAATCTGGTGTAAATAAAAAACCACTTATATCTGCATTAATAGTACCTTGATTAGTAACATCAATTGTGAATCCATAGAAATCTCCTATATCATCTACTTTTGCAGAAAAACTAATAGAAGTATCTGTTATAGTTGGATTAGAAATTGGTAAAACACTACCTGCAATTGGTTGAAAATTACTAAATTGCACATCCCATCTAGCATCCTTAACATGTACTATTCCATCTACTTCTAATTTAGTAGTAACTAACGCATATCCTACTCCTATAACCATTAAAAATAAAAAAAGGAATAAGCCAATAAATATTCTTTTCCTACTATAACGTAGTCTTTTCTTCTTCATCTTATCCCTCCTATTAGTTTATTATTTAAATTATAAAATTTCTATATCTTCAATAGTTGAATTCTTATTTTCCTCTACTTCAGTTTTTGATTCTTTAGTATATGGCCTATCAACTCTATTTATTGGAGAAACCTTATAACTTTTTTTATTAGATAGTTTTACTATCGTAGTCTTCTCTATGTCTTTTAACATTTCAGAATCTAAATCTTCTGAATTTTTTTGTTTTAATTTGATAGAATCAATTTCTATTTCTATTGGTGATACTACATCTTGATTTAACTTTTCTATATAAATATAAGCTTCTTTATCATCCAAAAGCACAAATGAACATGACTCAGTTTGCTTATAATAACAAATAGGTTTTCTAATCTCTAACTGCGCATCAATCATATCATCAATATCTTCCACTAGAATAATATTACGTCCAACTAATTTTGGTACTGTATTACTCTTAACTAAAATGGAATCAAATGTATTTAAAATATTCTTTATATTGTTTTCATATATTTTTGTTGGGTCACCACTATTTAAGATAAAAATAATTCCAAATATAATTAATATCACACTCGCTGTAGCACCAACAAGCGCATAACCAACAAAATCATGAGTATATAAATAATATGCTCCTAATCCTAAAATCAATGAAACCACTATAAATAATATGCCCTTTATATTCTCCTTCATTTTATATCTCTCCTATCTATTAAATAGTTCTGTTAACCAGACTGTAGGCCAAGCTATATAAGGTATTCTTAATTTAACAACTCCCTGTATTTGATTTCTTGATACAGGACGAGGATCAGTACCATTATTAGCATCACCTTTCATAATATAAGTTTTTCTCTGTTCATTACCTGTAATTTTATGAATTCTATGTACTATTATTAACTTACCATTATTATAAGCTATTATATCACCTTTTTTTAATTTTGTCTTTTCATTTACTTTTTCTAATACAACAGCGTCACCCTTACTAATTACTGGTTTCATAGAATTAGATCCTATTCCAATCATATAATGTGGAAAAAATCCAGAAATTAAAGCAACTAAAGTAACAAGTACTATAGCAACTGGTATATCCCATACTGTAAATCTTTTCTTATTAAATACTGGTTCGGCTCTATTTTGTGCATCATCAACTATCCCACATACACTAATATAAATCAGTATTGGTAAGGATATTAATATCATTGAGTTTACGTAATCACCTAAACTGGGTACTATAGGTACAACAAATAAATAAATATCCATTACTAATCTATAAACAATAGGTATCCTATAGCCAACGTGATATGCTAAATAACTCAATAATATATTTTTAAATATACAAGGTAAAATTACCGTAGCAGTAACATTAAAAGTTACAGCTAAATCAGAAATATCAAATGCACGAACTGTCGTAAATATTTCAAATAGTATTAAAAGAACAGTAAATATAGTAATTATAGCTTTCTTATCTTTATTAGCAGAAATAAATATATATCTTATAAATTCAACCAATAATATTGTAAGTATAGGTGAAAAGGTATTTTCAAATATGCTTATAAAACTCCTTGAATATGCATTCTTTAAAAATCCTACAATTATTCCCATTCCATACATAATAAAGAAAGCCAGTAATATATAAAAAATTACTACTTTAAATATATTTTTACCTAGAATAGTTGTCTTATCTTTTCTATATCCTAAAAATATGATACTTAAAGCTAATACCACTCCTAAAAAAGAAACACTAATAAACTCAGAATACTTCATATAGTTTTCAAATATAAATAATTTATATAAAACTATATAAACAGTTAATAATACTAATATAATCCAGTTTTTAATTGTCCTTACCTTCATATTATTCCCTCTTTTATTCCTTTTATCATATAAAAATATCTCAGTTATATATATCTTTACACATAAATTATATTATAGTTATTAACAAGTTTTCAATAAATTATTAGCCATTCTTTTGTCAATTTACAAAAAAAGAAAGAATTAAAAATTTATTCTTTCTTTTACATAGTCAATAACATCTTCTATTTTTAATGTAATTTGTTCCATTGTATCCCTATCTCTAACAGTAACAGTACCATTATTAATAGTTTCATCATCTACAGTAACACACCAAGGTGTTCCAATAGCATCTTGTCTTCTATAACGTTTTCCTATACTTCCTGATTCATCATATGTAGTCATAAAATATTTAGAAAACATATTATATATTTCTGTTGCTTTCTCACCATGATATTTCTTAGCAAGTGGTAATACACATACTTTATATGGAGCAAGATATGGAATAAACTTCATAACTTCTCTTGTTTCTCCATTTTCTAATTCTTCTTCACAATAACTATTATCTAAAATAGCTAAAGTAGTTCTATCACATCCATATGTAGATTCAATAATATATGGAATAAACTTTTCATTTGTTTCAGGATCTAAATATTCTTGAGATATCTTAGAATATTCTTGATGTCTTCCTAAATCGAAATTAGTTCTATTATGAGTACCATTTACTTCTCCCCATCCAAAACAGAAGTTATATTCAATATCGCAAGCTTCTTTAGCATAGTGAGCTAACTTTTCATGATCATGATATCTAAGTTTTTCTTCAGGTATACCTAAATCAATATAATACTTTCTACCATATTCTTTAAAGTATTTATATAGATCACTATCTGTTCCTTCTTTACAAAAAGTTTGATATTCCATTTGTTCAAATTCAATTGTTCTAAAAGTAAAATTACCTGGAGTTATTTCATTTCTAAATGCCTTACCAATTTGACCTATACTAAATGGTAATTTACATCTCATAGTTCTTTGAACATTTAAGAAGTTAACATACTCACCTTGTGCATTTTCTGGTCTTAAATAAACTTTATTTTTACCATCTTCAACAACACCTCTATGAGTTTCAAACATTAAGTTAAATTGTCTTATATCAGTAAAATCACTTTTTCCACATTTTGGACATGGTACTTTGTGTTCTCTAATATAATTCATCATCTCATCTTGACTCATACCATCAGCATGGGCTTCAGGGTCATATTCATCAATTAAATTATCAACTCTATGTCTCATTTTACAATTTTTACAATCTATTAATGGATCTGAGAAACTTCCTACGTGACCACTAGCTTCCCAAACTCTTGGATGCATTAAGATAGCTGCATCTACTTCATAAGCATTAGGTCTTTCTTGTATAAATCTTTTTCTCCATGAATCTTTAATATTATTTTTTAATCTACTTCCTAAAGGACCATAATCCCATGTATTAGCAAGACCACCATATATTTCACTTCCTTGAAATATAAAGCCATATTGCTTACAATAATTTACTAATTTTTCCATTGTTAATTTTTCCATAATTTCCTCCTAAAATTAAAAACTTCTAGAATTATGTAAGGACGAAGTTATAACTCCGCGGTTCCACCTTACTTATTCTAGAAGAATCGTCTTTAATCTATACTGCTCTTGGCTTTCCACACCCGTCATCACACTTATGAATTAAATATAATCTTTTTTTTTATACTTGTCAAGATTTCTATATTACTTGCTCATATAAAATTGAGAAACTGGTGTCAAACACATAATCATC
>CADALJ010000005.1 GCA_902788735.1 uncultured Erysipelotrichaceae bacterium | reverse complement strand
TCTATATGTTCATTATCACTAAGTTCAAATAAATATTTAGAAACATCAATATCATTTTGTACATCTACTATTTTTAATCTATCTATAGAATAATCTTCTTTTAATTTTTCAATTACTTCTTTTTTTATATCTGTAACTTCATCGTATGATTCTATTCTTTTCTCATATAACCACGAAAATAATTGTTTAGCATGAAACTTTTTAGAACCTATACTTAAAAAGTATTCTTCAATATCTTCAACAGTTAACCCATATATATTTTTCATATGATCACATCCAATATAATTATACAAAAAAAAGCCAATACCGACAAGTATTAGCTTTTAATCAATTATTATAATTTATAGTAATATTTAAACTCTTCTTACATAAATTATCTAACTTACAATAACTATCCAAATTAAACTCAAGTTCTTTAATTTTTTTATTACTAATAGACATCTTAAATTTATTAGGAGTTTCCTCATAATCAGTATCTTTACTATATACTAATTTATACAATACATTACTAGATACTAATAAATTATATACTTCATCTCCATTATCATATGTAGTCTTAGCCACACGATAAGAATTTTCTAATATTTTCATTAATAAATCTTCTTTATAAAAATCACTAAACTTTATAGGGCTTTCTACTTCAACTTCATCATTATATGTATTCTTACCATTAGTTGTATATTGTTTATTATCATGGATAAAACTATAAACATTAGAATTCTTATTAATATTATATAAATAGTTTTCTCCATCCAATACTACTTTATAAGTAAAAGAATAATTATCATTAAATAAAGATTTATATGATGAATCTTTATTATTACTCTTCTTATTAGTTCCACCTATACCTAAAATTATAAATATAACTATAAAAAATATTAAATAAAATCCAAAAAACATTACTGCTTTACCATAAGGTTTTTTTCTTAATTCTTTAAAAAACTCTATTACTTTTTTCATTCAAACACCTTACCAATTATCTTTTCTTTACCTACTCCATTAACATAACTATTAGCATCCATTAACTTTTTACCAAATGGTTTAACTTTAGTAAGTATAATACTACCATCTAAAGTCTTAACAATAATTCCCTCTTTAGTAGTATCTACTATTTCTCCACATTTACCTGAAGAAATACTAGGTCCTATCTTACTCTCAAGTATTTTCATTTCCTCATTATCTATAATTGCATTACTACTAGGTATAGGAGATAATCCTCTAATTAGATTAAATACTTCTCTACTAGTCTTATTAAAATCAATATGTTCTTCTTCTCTTTTAATATTATAAGCAAATGTTACTTCATCTTCATTTTGCTTTAATCTATCGTTAGTACCATCAAATATACTAGGTAATGTCTCTATTAAAAGTTTAGCTCCTAATACACTTAATTTATCATGAACACTTTCAAGATTATCACTTTCTAGTATTTCTATAGCTTCTTGTGAAATAATATCTCCTGTATCCATACCCTTATCCATATACATAATAGTAATACCAGTTTTTTTATCTCCATTAATAATAGCCCAATGAATAGGAGCGCCTCCCCTATATTTAGGAAGAAGTGATGCATGTACATTAATACAACCATATTTAGGGCAATCAAGTATTTCTTGAGGAATAATTTGCCCATATGCACAAGTAATAATAATATCAGGCTTTTCATCTAATATTCTTTGATAATCTAATTTTATTTTTTCTGGTTGAAATACTTCTATATTATATTTATTAGCTAACTCTTTAACAGGAGTATTTCTTAATTCCAAGTGTCTTCCAACTCTTTTATCAGGTTGACTAACTACTAAAGAAACATCATAATTATCAATTAAACTTTGAAGTACATTAACTGCAAAATCTGGTGTACCCATAAAAACTACTTTCATTTAATCATCCTCTCAAAATATTAATAATCATTATAATAACTCCTAAACTAATAAATAATGCCCCTAATAATAAAAATAACGAAACATTACCATATCTATTAGAAAAATCATCATTAACTTCTTTTTGTTTTTTTAAAAGTTTTTCTTCTTCTTTTTTAACTTTCTTCTTTTCCATTTCTATATCATAATAACAATCTAACTCTAATATTTTAAAATCATCTTTAGATATAAACTCATTAAATTCTAAATTATTATATTTAGAGCTTAACATTCTGTCAACAACTTCATATAAATCATTCTTATCATTTAAAAAATCTATTTCTTTAGCATCTTTACTAAATATTCTATCTCTTCTTACAAGTAATAAACTAATCTTATTATTCTTTCTATGCAATAACTTGTATTCATCTTCTACTAAATCTAATATATATTTCTTATCATCAACGCTAAAATTATTATTATTCATAAACCTTTTCAAATGTCTAATAATTTCATTATACTCACTTATCAAACAATTATCTTTTCTAATTCTATTTCCAAAAGCTTCTTCATTAAATAAAAACTTATAATAAAAAAGTGGTGCATAATTAGAATAGAAACATCCCATTACTAAATCATCTGTGAAATATACATCTTTACTATTAAAATCCTTATTAATTATATTAGAACAATTATATTTTTCAAATATATTATTTACTTCAATAAATCTATCATAATAATTCTCATAAACTTCTGGAGTAAATCCATTTTTCTTTATATCATCTATATATGTATAATTAAATCCATGAATAAAATATCCATTTCGAATGTATTTATCATATACATGTTTAATAATCTTTTCTTTTCCTTCTTTTGATTCAGGATCTCTTACATCTAATTTAGTTATTAAACTACTACATATTAATTTATTAATACCATATTTAATATCTTCAAAATTATCTAATTTACGATAAAGTTTTTCTATTTGGTCTAGATAATCATCAAATAAAAATTCATCATCAATTATAATTTTATATTTATATAATGCATCATAAAAAATATAAAGTGCTGCTTCATTACTAATAGAAATAAACGAATCTAAAGACAAATCACTTCTCTTTTTAAAATATCTTTCATTATTTTTTATTTCTTTGAGAATTCTTAAAACACTAGTTTTAATAAAATATTCATCTAACACTTTATCACCTCCTATGAATAAAGAATGAATTAACGATTAAGAAAATACATAGTTATATAATAAGCTGCCCCACAAAGTATAATAAGTCCAAGTAAAATTAATAATAATCTTACTATAGGATTTTTCTTATCCCAATAACCATCTTTTTTAATAGAAGATTCTTCCATTAAATTTTCAAAATCTTCTCTATTTTTCTTATTTACTTCTAATTCATCTTTTTCTTCATTCATAGCATATACCTCTATTCTATAATAAGAATACCATATTTTAAATCATTTGACTAGGATTAAAATCTATATCAACTTTTATTTTATTATTAGAGATATAATGTTCTATAATCTTAGAAAGAGCTACATATAAATTATCTTCCCTTTTATACTTTAAAATTATATTATATCTATAAATATTATTCATTTTAAACAGACTAGAACTGCTAGGTCCTAGTATTATAGTTGAGTATAAATTTCTTTCTAAACTATTTTTAATTTTCAACGCTTCACTAAGTATATAATTAGAATCTTTTCCACTTACTCTTATATTACAAATATAATAATATGGTGGATACTTTAAGTCTCTTCTTATCATCATTTCTTGCTTATAAAATGAGATATAATCATGCTTCTTACATAGACTTATTGCATAATGTTCTGGATTATATGTTTGAATAATGACTTGACCTTCCTTAGAACTTCTACCACTTCTACCAGCAACTTGACTAAGTAAAGAAAATGTATTTTCACTGCTTCTAAAATCAGGAATATTTAAAGATGTATCTGCATTAATTACACCAACAAGCGTTACATTAGAAAAATCTAATCCCTTAGCAACCATTTGTGTACCGAGTAAAATATCATATTCTTGATTTTTAAATGATTCTATCATTTTCTCATGCATACCTTTACGACTTGTAGTATCAAAATCCATTCTAAGTACTTTACTATTGGGAAATAACTTATTTAATTCCTCTTCTATTTTTTGTGTACCTACACCTAAATTATTTAAAGCTTTTTCCTTACAACTAGGACATATATCATATACTTTTTCTCCGTGTCCACAATAATGACAACGAAGGGTATTACTACTCTTATGATAAGTTAACGTAATATCACACTTAGGACATTTAAATGTATAGCCACAATTCTTACAAGTTACAAAAGAAGAATACCCACGACGATTAAGAAGAAGAATTACTTGTTCTTTTCTGTCTAATCTACTTCTAATAGCATCTATTAATTCTAAAGAAAAATGTCCCTTTACTTTTCTAATTTCTTTATTCATATCAACTATATTAACTAAAGGTAATTCTTTTCCATTTACTCTATGAGGTAGACTAAGTAGTTTATAAACACCTTTTTCCGCTCTAGCCATAGATTCAAGTGACGGTGTTGCACTTCCTAAAAGTACACTACAATTATGATATTTACTTCTTAATATAGCTATATCTCTAGCATGATATCTTGGGCTTGGATCACTTTGTTTATAAGAATCACTATGTTCCTCATCTATAATGATTATTCCAATATTTTCAAGAGGCGCAAACACTGCACTTCTAGCACCAATTACAATACTTGCTTCTTTTCTAGATATTCTTCTATATTCATCATACTTTTCCCCATCACTAAGTCCAGAATGAATAGCTGCTATTTTCTTACCAAATCTTTTTTCAAATCTATTAATCATTTGTGGAGTTAAACTAATTTCAGGTACTAACACAATACTAGTCTTACCTAAAGATAAAAAGTGTTCAATAATTTCCATGTATACTTCAGTTTTACCACTACCAGTAACACCATATAATAAGTAAGTATTATTATTATTATTAGAAATAACTTCATCTACTACTTTTTTCTGTTCTACAGTTAATTTAGGTTTAACAAACTTCTCATCAGAATAATCAACTCTATAATGTTCACTTTTCTCCTCTACAAGAATACCTTTCTTTACTAATGTATTTAAACTACTTAAAGAAATATCAACTAATTCTTTACGAATAACAGGCCCGTTCTTAACTAATTCAATTATTTCTTTTTGTTTGTCATTAAACTTAATATCATCATAATTATTATTTAATTTATAATAAGTATCATACTTGATATTACCACATCTTCCTGCTTTTAATGCTTTAGGTAACATCACTTGATAACAGCTAATTAAAGTAGATAAAGTTTTATCTCTCATAACCTTACCTAATTCAAGTAATTCCTTATTTAAAACAATATCTTTATCAACAATACTAATAATATCTTTTAAATCTTTAGATGTAGTTTTAGAATCTTTTATTTCTAATACAAATCCTTCTAAAGTCATTCTTCCAAAAGGAACTGATACTCTAATACCAACTTTAATATCATTAATTAATTCACAAGGTACATTATACTCAAAAACTTTATCAACAGCTTTTGCGGATAACTCTACTAAAACACCTACTATCAAAGTATCACCTCCATACAAATATATTATATCAAAAAAAAGAAAGTAATTATACTTTCTTAAAACAATCTAATAATATCATTAATAGTTATTATTACCATTAATAACATTAATAATATTAAGAATATACTATGTATCTTATTTTCAAGTTCTGGCTTTACTGGAGATCCTTTAATCTTTTCTATAATTATAAACAAGATATGTCCTCCATCAAATGCTGGTATTGGAAGTAAATTAATTACTCCTACATTAATACTTAAAAATGCCGTTAAATATATTAAACTAGCAAGTCCAGCACTTCTTTGTTGACCTACTAGTGAATAAATACCAACAGGACCTGATAATTGATTTAAACTAATTCTTCCTGTAAATAAATATCCAATAGTTATAAACATTTGTTTAAATACCGATACAGTCTTTTTAAAAGTATAAACTATAGCATTAACAAATCCTTTAGTTTTCTTATTCTTTATACTTAAACCATATTTATAAGTTTCTTTTCCATCTTCCTTAACCTTTTTAGGTTTAACTTTAATAGTTACTTTTTTACTATCTCTTTCTACTACAATAGTATTTGTTTTCTTAGGAGAAGCAACTGCTAAATATAAAGAAATATCATCACTTGTATCTATTCTATTATTATTAATAGATATAACTTTATCATTAGCCTTTAATCCAGCCTTCTCACAAGCAGAATCTTTCTCCACTTTATAAATAACTGGATCCATTGTAGCTCCACCCCAAACAAGAGCAATTAAAAATATAAGTAATACTGCAAGTATAAAGTTATTCATTGGTCCAAATAACATTATTAAAAATCTTTGCCAAGCTTTCTTATTTTGAAGTCTCTTATCCTTAGGTATTTTTTTATCATCATCTGTATCTAAATCTTCTCCAGCTAATTGACAAAAACCACCTATTGGAATAGCCCTTAAATTATACTCTGTTTCACCTTTTTTGAATCCACATATTTTAGGACCCATTCCAAGTGCAAATTCATACACATAAACACCATTCCATTTAGCCAATATAAAATGACCAAATTCATGTATAAATACTATTATTCCAAGTATTAAAATAAATAATAGTATATTAATAATAACTGACATATATCCCTCCTATAATATTTCAATCAAAATTGTAAATGCCAATACAACAAATATTAAACTGTCAAATCTATCTAAAATTCCACCATGTCCTGGAATTAAATTTGAAAAGTCTTTAACGTCATAGTATCTCTTAATAGAAGAAAACACCAAGTCACCAAGTTGTCCTACTAAACATAATACAAATGTTAACATAATTACTGTAACTAAAGGAACTGTACTACTAATAAGTGTATTATAAAATACAGTTGCCACAAAAGTACCCATTATAACTCCTCCAACTAATCCTTCAATTGTTTTCTTAGGACTAATTTTAGGACATAATTTATGTTTACCTATTAATGAACCAGTAAATAATGCAAAGGTATCAGTAATAGTAGTTATCAATAATAAATATATGACATAAGTAATATCATAATTACGAGTAATAATAATTAAATTAAAACTTAATCCAATAAATAATACTGATCCTATTAAAAATAATGCGTCATTTAAATTATATTTTTCATTATTATTTATAAACACCATAGGACTTATAAATAAAAATATAATAAAAGCCATTACTCTATAATCAAACTTATTAATAAATTCAATTGAACTAGTATTATATAAACAAAAATAACATGTTAATAAATAAGCAAATATTTTTAAAACAATTGGAAATTTCTTTTTAGTTTCACGTACCTTTAATAATTCATATAAACCAAATATACTAAGTACAGACATAAATATAGTAAAAGGAAGTTCTCCTATTATTAGAAATGGTACAAATATTAAAACTAAAATAACTGCACTTATAACTCTCTTTGTCATTTTACTCCTCCAAATCTTCTATTTCTCTTATTAAACTCTAAAATAGCTTTATCAAATTCTTTACTATCAAAATCAGGAAAATAAGTTTTAGGAAAATAAAACTCTGCATAACTGGCTTGCCACATCATAAAATTACTAAGTCTTAATTCTCCACTAGTTCTAATAACAAAATCCAATGGTGGTAAATTATTATATAGATTACTTTCAAATAATTCTTCATTTACATCATCTAAACTAATTTTTCCAGATTTATACATCTCACAAATCTTTTTAGTAGTATCTACTATTTCAGCATGAGAACCATAATTTAAACATATATTAAGTACTAATTTATCATTATTCTTAGTATCTTCTACTATCTTATCCATAACTTCCAATACTTTTTCTGGAAGAGGATTTTTTCTACCTGAAAATACTACTCTTACTTTCATACTTTTTAAAAATTCAATTTCTTTTTGAAATGCTACTATAAATAAATTCATTAAGAATTCTACTTCACTAACATCTCTTTTAAAGTTTTCCGTAGAAAAAGCATATAATGAGCAATATTTAACTCCAACATCCGCCATATGTATTAATAATTCTCTTAAAGTTTCAATTGCCTTTTTATGACCCATAGTACGAATCATACCTTTTTCTTGAGCCCATCTACCATTACCATCCATAATTATTCCAATATGATTTGGTATTATTAAATCATTATTCATATTATATACCTCATAAATAATTATATACTAATAGACAAAAAAAAGAAAGTCTAAGACTTTCTAAAATTTATCTATATCAATTTTTACATATTTATTATCAACTAAAGCAGAACTAGCTTGTACTAAAGTTCTAATAGCATTAGCAGTACGTCCTTCTTTACCAATAACTCTTCCCATATCAGAATCATCAACCATTACTTGTATTAACATAACGTTTTCTTCTTCTGTAGGAAATTCTTTTACACTTACACTATCTTTATTAACTACTAAAGATTTAACTATTTCTTCTGTTAATTTAACTAAATCCATGATTAATTACCTTTCTTTTTAGAATCAGTAAATTTCTTCATGATTCCTTCTTTACTAAATAAGTTTTTAACAGTATCAGTTGGAATAGCTCCATTATTTAACCATTTTAAAGCTACTTCTTCATTGATTTTTGTTACTGAATCAAGTGGTGCATATGTACCGATTAATTCTAAATACTCACCATCTCTAGGTCTTCTACTATCAGTAGCAACGATTCTATAAGTTGGTCTTTTTTTAGCTCCCATTCTTGTTAATCTTAATTTAACTGCCATTAATATCCCTCCATTTCTAAATGCATACATATCATATCAAATAATAATATATATGTCAACCTTTTTTTGTTAACAAAAAAAGATTATATAATTTCTTCATTTATATAATCTTCTTTTATATTTTTATCTATTTCTTCCTCTACTTTTTCTTCTTCTACTATTTCATCCCAATTATCGTCTTCTTCATTAGCCTCTATTTTTACTTTAACATCTCCTACTAATTCAATACCTAATTCTTTTTCAATTACATAATTAATATTATTACCATTAATTTCTACTTTCAAAGGATTAGGTTGTTTTAAACTTCTAACTATTATTTCTTCTCCCTCTACATCACTTACATTTCTCATATGAACAACTTCATGATAAGTATTTGTTTCTTTTACCACATCAGTCTTAGTATCATTATCATAAGAATACCATATATTAACATCGTAACTTCCGTCTATAACGATATTATTAGAATTTTTAACACCTTTAAAATTATGATTAATAACCCAACAACCTAATACAGTAGAAGGATTACTTACTTCTACACTATGGTTAGTAGTAAATAATTTTTTTCCTTTAGAAACAACTGCTTTAGTAACAATTTCTTTATAATTAGACATAATATCCTCCTAACATAATATATGTAAAAGCAAAATAAAAAGTACTAAAAAGTATTTATCTAATTAAAAATAATGTTATAATAATTATAGAATAAGGAGGAGTTTTATGGCATCAGTAATTATTCATTTAGCCATTGCTAAAGAACTAAAAGATGATTTAGATATAGATAACTATTATGATTATTATCTAGGATCAATTGCTCCTGATATAGCAAGACAAATAGGATTAGATAAAAATATATCTCACTTTTCAAGTAATATGAGAAATGAGATACCTGATATAGATTTATTTGCAAAGAGATACCCAACATTTAAATATAATTCATTTAATTTAGGTTATTTCATTCACTTATACACAGATAAACTATGGGAAGAAGAATTTATACCTAAAATAACTAATAAAGATATAATAAAATTACTAGACGGTACAATACTAAATTTAAATGAAAATGATTTAAGAAATTTAATTTATTCAGACTATACTAATTTAAATATTCAAGTTATAGAAGAATACAATTTAGACTTATCATTATTTTATGAAGAATTTAAAACTCCAAATACACCATTAAATGAAATACCTATTAATAAATTAGATATATTACTAAATAAAATAGGCATTATAATAGAAAATTCTAAATCAGAAAAACAATATATATTTGATATATACGCAATAAAAGACTTCATAAAAGAAACAAAAGAAAGAATTAAAGAAGAATTAAAAAAATACTAGTTATCTAGTATTTTTTATTTAATAAATTATCAAAATAATCATTTAATTCATCTTTTACATAATTAATCATATTATTTACTTCTTCTAAATTATCTAAATATATATGATAAATTGGTATAGAATTAAGTTTATTTTCTAATTCTTTTAATTCACTAAGTATATTAGAATCATTACTTCTAATATATTTTTTTTGTTTTATCTTAATCTCTTTTACTAATGAATTAATCTCATCATTAGAATTCATTTTTTCTTTTAACTCTATACACTTTTTATATTCCTTAGAATTTTTAATACAATCTACTACTTCATTTAGACTCTTATTTAACTTTTCCATCTAAACTCCATGTCTTTGCAGAAGTAATCTCTACATCAACTAAATCACCAGGCATTAATTCTTTAGAACTAGTAAAGTTTATTAATTTATTAGTATCGCTATATCCATAATACATATCTTTTTTCTCTGATACACCTTCTACTAATACATTTAAAACTGTTCCAACTAATTTTTGATTATTTTCTAAGAAATATTTATTAACTACCTCATTTAATCTTTGAAGTCTTTCCTCTTTTTCAGATAAACTAGTATTATCTTTTATCTTTTCTGCAGGAGTTCCACGTCTTACACTAAATATAAAAGTAAATGCATTATCATACTTACATTCTTCTACTAAACTCATAGTCTCAAGAAAATCTTCTTCAGTCTCTCCCGGAAATCCTACAATAATATCAGTACTTATTGCTACACCAGGTACTGTATCTTTTATTTTATGGAATAATTCTAAATAGCTTTCTCTAGTATAACGTCTACCCATAAGTTTTAATATTTTATTACTTCCACTTTGAACAGGTAAATGTACACTAGGCATAATATTTTTATATTTACCAATTACTTCAATCATCTTATCATTAAAGTCCCAAGGGTGACTTGTCATAAATCTAACACGAGGAATGTCTTTAAGAGCTATATCTTCAAGTAAATTACCTAAATTATAATCATCATATAAATCTTTACCATAAGCATTAACATTTTGCCCTAATAAAGTTATCTCTTTATAACCATCCTTTATTAACTCATCTACTTCAGCTAATATATCTTCTTTTTCTCTACTTCGCTCTCTTCCTCTAGTATAAGGAACTATACAGTATGTACAAAATTTATCACAACCATAAATTATATTAACATAAGCTTTATAATTATTAGTTCTAACTACAGGTAATCCTTCATATAGATCACCTTCTCTTGAATATACTTCTATTTGTTGTTTATTTGATTCTATAGATTTATCTATAATACTAGGTAATTCATTCAAGTTATGTGTTCCACATACAAAATTAACAAATTTATAATCTCTAAGTATTTCATCTACTACACTAGCTTCTTGTGCCATACATCCAGTTAAACCGATAATTAAATCTTTCTTATCTAGTTTCAAATGTTTAAGTCTACCAAGCATCCCAAAAGCTTTATTATGAGCATTTTCTCTTATACTACAAGTATTAAGTAAAACTAAATCTGCATCTAAATAATTATCTACTCTTTCAAAACCTAACTTTTCTAGTAAAGCAGAAATAACTTCACTATCATGCTCATTCATTTGACATCCATAAGTTTTAATAAAATACTTTTTACCATTATATTTCCCTACTAATCTCTTATATTCTCTCTTATCCCTAGTTCTAGCTTCATTAAAATCAGGTATACGCATAGTATCCCTCCATTCATTCTCATATATTTTAACAAATACTAGCAAATAATACAATAAAAAAGAGCTTTTATTTAGCTCCTGGTATTTGTTTTCTTATTTCCCCTAATATATCTTCCGAATCTATTCCATCACCAATTACAACTCCATTTAATTTGCATCCATCAAAAATACCGCTTTGCATAAGCAAATCGTGATAGGTTCTATAAGCTACTTTTTCTGATTCCTTTTTCCTATTTTTATATACATTATCTTTTATATCAAAAAACTCATATTTAGAATCTTCAGTATAACCACTTTCATACTCATTATCTTCTATTTCGGAATAAGCCATTTCACACATTGCATCATAAACTATATTTATTCCTGTATTACGATAATTTGATTCAGTGTCTATGCAAATTTCAAAATAGTATCCATCTAAAGATTCTTCATCTTCATCTCCTCTGGGTTTAGCAACCAAACTCAAATCTCCACCAAAAGTACCTGCATTTAAAGTAATTTGCGATAAATCAGCATTTTCAAAATTTGAACGTTCTAGGCAAAAACTCCTAGCTGCACTTATATTTGCCTTAGTATTAGATAAATCTGAAGCACAAATTTGTAAAAAACTAACTGCAAAATCATTATTCGACAAATCAACATTTGCCAAATTTACACCTACTATATTTATCGCATCAAAATATTTAGCTTCAAATGATTTTGAAAAATCTATGACAGCATTAGTATTAGAAAAATCTAATACATTATTATTTGAGTTACCTGCTAATTGAAAATTACCAATATCAGACCAAACATCATATGGTTCTGGTGCATTTACATCTTGCATATTATCAATCCATTGCAATATATTATCCACTTCTCTACCAATTGGTTTTCTTTTAATAGACCATGATACATCATCAAAACTCACTTCACTTAAGTCTATTTTTGAAAGAAATGGCCCTGTCCATACTGGAATTTTTAAAACTATTCCCAACTCTTCATTTAATACTACCTTATCAAAAATTAGTTTTTCAATATATTCTTTTTTTAGTTTTACTTTTATTCCTTCGGGACCTTCTTTAAGCATATTCTCTGCATCTTGTCTTAATTTAGCTAATTGTTCTTCACTCTTCATATACAACTCTCCTATGATAATAGTACATCTCCCCCACATTTTTCAATAAAAAAGAGCCTAAGCTCTTTCATAACTATTAATAATAAAATCTATTGTATAATTCCTATTATTCATAATATCATTTTTTATTCTCTCAAGATTCTCAATTATACAATTAATTAAATCTCTCATAGCATCACTTAAATCTTTTTTCTCTAAAGTATCTACTATTATTTCTAGATTATTTATCTTAGAATATTTTCCATAATCTTTATTTTCTATACTAATCATAAATAAATTTTTAAATGAAGAAAAATCTATTTCATTAAATCTCTTATCTTCTAATAATTTAAATGCAGTACATAAATAATTATTATTAAGTGCTATATCCATAGCAGTTTCATGACGTTTATTTTTTAAATTTGGAATATAATTACTTTTCTTAGTTAATGCTTCTACTACTTTAACAGCCATTGGTGAATTATCCATAGCTAAGATATGTCCAAAAGTATTACCTTCATCATTTTGATTATTAACATTCCAATTTTTCTTTTTCATTAACCTAATTACATATTCATATTGTTTATTCTTTAAAAGTTTTGTAACTACATCATTACCAATAGAATCAAGAGTATTTATACTTACAATATTCTTATCAACCAATTCAAAAGCTAATTCATATTTACCACGTCTAATATATGAAAATACGAGGGTCGGGTCTTCTTTACTCTTTTCTATTATTTCATTATTCATAAATTACACCTCTTTACACGGGACAATTCACTATTCTATCACAAAAAAAATAACTGTCAAATTACAAAATTCGACAGTTATAAAAAATACTTATCGCTGAAAAAGTATTGTAAATAAAGGAAAAAATTACCAAGTCAATAATTTTAGAATCGAGTATTTATACTAGTAATAAATAAAATGTATAACAAAAAAAGATGCCTAAGCATCTTTTAATTATTCTCCTGCTTTAGCTCCACATTTAGAACAGAATGGTCCAGAAAGTGGTGCTCCACATTTAGAGCAATATCCATTAGCAGCAGCAGCTTGATTATTTCCATCTTGGAATGCACCCATAGCAGCTCCACCTAGAACTCCACCTGATGCCATATTCATCATACCAACACCGAATAGACCATTTGCAGCTCCATTAGGATTGTTTGCAGCATCAACAACAGCTGTTCCATAAGAACCAACAAGTTTTCCACGTTGCATTGCAGTATTTCCAGCAAGTTCGTAATCATCAATTTTTCTGTTAGATTCATCATCTAATGTAACTGATTCAACAACGAAACCTTTGATACTCATACCACGATCTCTAATTGGTTGATCGAATACTTTTTCATCCATCATTGCTTTAATTTCATCAGTAGCACTAGGTAATTCTAATACTGGAGTTTTATGCTCACTATTTCCTAATTCATTTAATACGTTTTGGAATGCTCCAATAACTTCACTTCTCATTTGTTCAGTAATATCTGTTTTTGTATATACATCAGCAGTACCAGCAATCTTACTCATGAAAACAGCAGGATCACTAATAGTGAATGTATACTTACCAAAACATTTAACTTCAACTCTTAATGGAGTTAAGCTTCCAGTCATTTGATTTGGAATTGGATGTGACCAATCTTGGAATGGAATTGGTGCAGGTGTTCCAAACTTATTATCAATAATTTCCTTAGCATTGATATAGAAAACAGCTTGTTCTTTACTAACTCCTCCATTATAAACGAAACGTGTCCACATTTCTTTAAATACTTCACCAAATTGTCCAGCAAAGAAAGTTGGTGAACTAGATTGATCAAATGTATAAATTCCTTCTTCAGCAGTAGCATCTAAAATTTGACCACTTTGAAATATTACTGCGATTTGTCCAGGTGCAACTTGAATAGCACTATCTTTTGAAATAATTCCATTAGGTGTAGTTACCTTTTTCATTAAAATTTCATTTCCTAGATCATCGCATTTAATATAATCTTTCCATTGATCATGTAGAGTACCCTTAACAGCATCTACAGCAGCTTTAATTAATCCCATAATACATCTCCTATCTAAAATTAATTTATACTTATATTATACAATATATTACAATTTTTGTATATATTTTTAATACCTTTTAATATCATTACATGCAAATACTCTGCCTAGTACTAACACAACCGCAGTACCACAATAACTACACTTATGATTACCTAAATTAGTAATTGGGCTATTACAATTAGGACAATGTATATCAATAACATTTTGTTTATCAGAAAGTTCTGCTTCATCTAATACATAGATAAACTCTGTTTTTGCCCTATCTTGTATTTTCTTCTCTTTACCATCTACTATTAAATTATATTCATATGCTGAAGCAAAAAATATACTTGCAGTTTTACCATCTTTTTTATAATTAGAAAGTACAGTATTATGAATCTTAAAATCATTAAATTTAACATTCTTACCTTCATACTCACTAATCATTTTATCAACAAAACTTTTAATTTTACCTTTAAGTTTTTTACTATCATGTCTTTCAACACAACTATAACAATCTAATATAACTTCTTCCGATTGACGTTTAATTTCACTTATATTAATACCTGGAAAATCTTCTTTAATTTGACTTAAATAAATTCTATCCATACTAGCCAAACTCTTAGGTTCCACTTCATCTTGTAGTCGAGCTTCACGTATAATACTACCTATATTTTGTCCTTCGAATCCAGCATCATCAAGCATCTTTCTAAGCTTTATCTTGAAATACAAAAATACACTTACTGCAGCAATTACACCTATTAGTAAAACAACTCCCCCTACTAACATTAATAATCCAAACATAACTCACCTATTTCTTTGGAACAATTAGTGTCTTTCCACCCATATATGGTTGAAGAGCTTTTGGAATCTTAATAGATCCATCTTCTTGATAATTATTTTCAATTAATGCAATCAACCCACGTGGTGTAGCTACTACTGTATTATTTAAAGTATGTAAATAGTATGTTCCCTTTTCTCCTTTAGCACGAATTCCAAGTCGTCTTGCTTGAGCATCTCCTAATGTACTACAACTTCCCACTTCAAAGTATTTTTGTTGACGAGGGCTCCATGCTTCAATATCACATGATTTAACTTTTAAATCTGCTAAGTCACCTGAACAACATTCTAATTGTCTTACTGGTATATCAAAATTTCTAAATATTTCAACTGTTAGTTTCCACATTTTTTCATACCATTTCATAGACTCTTCAGGTTCGCATATAACAATCATCTCTTGTTTTTCAAATTGATGAACTCTATAAAGACCACGTTCCTCAAGTCCATGACTTCCTCCCTCTTTTCTAAAACAAGGAGAATAACTTGTCATACTAATTGGTAATTCATTTTTATTAATTATTTGATCTTTAAACTTACCAATCATAGAGTGTTCACTAGTTCCAATTAAGTATAAGTCTTCACCTTCAATTTTATACATCATTGCTTCCATTTCAGGAAAACTCATAACTCCTGTTACTACATCAGAATGAATCATAAATGGTGGAATTGCATAGGTAAATCCTGCATCAATCATAAAGTCTCTTGCATAAGCAATCATTGCTTCATGAAGACGAGCAATATCACCTAATAAATAATAGAATCCTTGTCCACTTGTTCTACCTGCAGCATCTTTATCCATACCACCAACTCTTTCTATAATATCAGCATGATATGGAATTTCATAACTAGGTACTACTGGTTCCCCAAATCTTTGTACTTCAACATTTTCAGTATCGTCTTTTCCAATAGGAACACTTGCATCTATTATTTGTGGAATAACCATCATCTTATCTTTGATTTCACTAGAAAGTTTTGCTTGTTCTTCTTCTAAAGCTTTAATTTCTTCTCCGTAGTTAGCAACTTTCTTTTTAACTTCTTCGGCCTCATCTCTTAATCCTTGTTGCATTAATTTACCAATTTCTCCACTAACTCTATTCTTTTCTGCTTTTAAGTTATCTGCTTTTACTTGTACTTCACGTACTTTTTTATCTAATTCATACACTTCATCTACTAAAGGTAATTTTTCATCTTGAAATTTCTTTTTAATATTTTCTTTTACTAAATCTCTATTTTCTCTTATTAATTTTATATCTATCATAATTATCTCTCCTATTTATTTAATGATTCTATATTTGTTTCTTCAAATCTATATTTTTGTTTAACATTTGGATATTTTTCATGATCAACTTCCGAGTTAAACATATCATATGGTCTTGCATATAATCCACATTCACCATATAAAGCTCTATATATAACAAGTTTTTCTCTAGTTTCAGAATGAGTTGCTATATCAATAACTAAATATAAATCTCCTTTAAAATGTTTATAAATTGTATTTGGTTTTATTTTTCTCATAGTGCCTCCTATAAACAAAAAAAGAATAGTACAAGGAGTCATTACGACGGTACCATCCTTTATTTAACTTAATTAGATAACGGTATTACCCGGGAAAAATCCATCTATAGAGTAGATAAATAAGTATTTAATAGTGTTTTCACCAACCACACATTCTCTAAAATTAAATATTCTTATTATTAGTTCTAATCATCGACTTCTCATTTATTATATAAAATTATTAAACTTATTTCAAGTATTAAATTGTCCCATTTGTAGTTAATTTTTGTTTAGTATTAATACAAAAATTAACATCATCTTTTTCTTTTAATTCACCATATGGAATTATACTATCCAATTTAACATCACTATATAACATTTCAGGATATCCAAAACTACCATCACTTAAAGTAACATAATACTTACTACTACCTGTAGTATTATCAATTATTACATATCCACTTATTACATCCATATATGAGTGTAGTGGTATATAACTAACATCTCCTATATCAGCATACCATATATAATAAATTCCACTTTCTGGATTATATTTATAATCACTACATTGTAAGTAATTCTCTTTTGCTAATTGCTTAGTTTTATCAACTATTTGTCTAGTAGCATATACATAGTAATAATTCCTAATTTTTGTAGTTTTTCCACGTATTTCTATTATATTACTCCAAAACAATAAAACTCCACTCAATATTAAAAACACCATTAACGTTATAAAGAATATTTTCTTTCTTCTATAATCATTTTCCATAGTTTTATCATTAGAAATATAACTAACACCTTCATACAATCTACTTCCAAATCCCATTAAAGGTATAAATATAATTGGAAATAAAATAGTAAGTAATCCATTACATTTAAATTTAGTAGCTAATTTATATAAAACAACTAATAAAAATATTTGCCCAATAACTGGTATTAACAAGATAATTCCTAACCATTTTTTTCTATAAGTAATATCACATAATACAAATAAATTATAAAAAGGTATTAAAGCATACCACCACTTCTGATTAGCTTTTATAAATATTAATTGTAATGAGTAAATATATATAAATATAATAGAACTAATAAATACTACATCTGGAAAAAATGAATTTTTAATCATATTAAAATCAGTTATATTACTTCCAACTATTAAGAAAAAACTTAATATAATAATTCCAATATAAATTAAATAATTAAGTAAAAAACATATCAACCTATTTCCAGTATTAGAAGCAATACTTGTAGTTATTTGATTATTACTTTGAACAATATTTTGCCCTGAACCAATTTGATATACTTGAGATTTATCATTAGACATAAATTTATTCATACCTTGATTGGCTTGATTAGTTGGATTTAAATAACCACATTTCATACAATATCTAGAGTTAATATTCATTTCACTACCACATCTAGGGCAAAATGTCTTAAAACCATTATCTTGATTCATATTAACACCTCTATTATTTATAGTTTACCATAATAAATAAAAAAATAATAGAAGTTATTTAGCTTCTACTATTAATTTAATTGCAGTTTTTTCTTCACCCTCAATAGTAATATCTGAAAAAGCTGGTATACAAATTAAATTTTTTCCACTAGGTGCTACAAAACCCCTTGCTATAGCGATAGCTTTAATTGCTTGGTTTATTGCTCCAGCTCCTACTGCTTGTATTTCAACACGGCCCTTTTCACGAAAAACATTTGCTAAAGCACCTGCTACACTATTTGGATTAGATTTACTACTAACTTTTAATATTTCCATAATTCCTCGCTTTCAGTTAATACTATGAAAAAAAGATTAAAATATTCATATTTTAATCTTCTATATACCAAGTAGTATCTATTAAAGAAACATCAACTTCTTCTCCATCTTTCCATTTATGTAAATATGTTTTATATCCTCTTTGTCCTATTTGAACAGAAGAAGTTGTATATTCATACCCCTCTTTAGCATCATGATTAGACCAAAATTCAACATAAGCTATACCATCATTTGACCAAGCTTTTATATATATAGGATACTTATAAGTATTTTTAAATTGCATATCAACACACCAACCACTAGAGTATGAAGCAACAGTAGCATCAAGCCCACCTGGTACATATAAACTCTTCTTAGCGTGAGGATAACGTTTTACTATTTCAAGTCCTCCAAGTAATGCTGCATTATATGTAGTAGTAGCAATCTGACATACTCCATTACCCACAAACTCATAATAAAATACATATCCATATCTAGTAAATGGTCCAGCTGTATCACAATAACTGAATACCTCACCAGGTTCTACCACAGTTCCATTTATTAAACTTAAAGCATAGTTTAAATTAATATTTCTAGCCCAAGTATAAGGTATAAATACTGTAGAAAACTCTGATGTTTTAGCATCAATACTTTTATAATTATCGTTAGTATAAGCCTCTATTACATCTCCACTTAAAGATATATTAGTTTTTTTATTTATACCATTAGTTATACTATTTTTAATATTATTAATACTATTATCTACATTAAGTGCAAAACCATTAGTCCCTTCTTTATAACTAACACCACTACTAGTATCAAAATAACCATTTACTGCATTATAATCAACTTGTCCTTTTAAATTATTTAAAGTATCTCTTAATTTATTCTCATCTATATTATAAATAAATTTATATTTACCCTTTCGAGATCCATTAATCATCATAAGTTTAGTACTATAATTTAATTTCTTTTGATTTTTCTTAATACTATTTAATGTTTCATCTATATTAATACTAAGTCCTAAATCTTTTAAACTATATTCATATTCTTTAGAATCAATATTTACTTTTATCTTTGTTTCTAAAACATAATCTTTAATATAATTAATCTTTTCTTCTGCATTATTATAAGTATAATAACTCATATCAAAATCATCTATATAAGTACTAGGAAGAAATGTATTATCATATTCTTTTAAAGATCTATTATTATATATTACTAATCCTATATAAGATATAATTAATAAGAATAATAATGAGAATAAAACAACTAATCTTTCTTTACTATTTTTAATTTCTTTCATTTTCTATATACCTATTTATTACTTTAAATACCTTTTTATATCCATCACTATTTAATTTAATACCATCATCAGTATATTCTTTTTTTAATAAATCATCTTCTACTAATTCATCATACATATCTATATAATTAATATCTAAATCCTTACACATAGACTTAATTTCAATATTAGTTTTCTTTATTAATTCAATAGAAATATCACTATTAAAATCATCTACAGTATCATTAACTGGATATAAAGATTCTACATATATAGTAGCTAAACTTCTATTATTTTGAATTCCTCTTACTATTCTTTTTAAATTATTAACTAATTCACTTATAGAATTCTCATCGACTAAATCATTAGACCCTAACTCTATAAATACATGTGTAGGATTATATACATATATATGATCTTTTAAATCATCTAATATATCTACAGTAGTATAACTATCATTACTAACTTTTACATATGGTTTATAAAAATTATCAAACTCTAATCCTTCCGTATGATAATCACCTATAAATACATAATTATAATCCATAGTCTTAACTTCTTTTTCTTCTACTTTTACTTTCACTTGAGGTTTAATATGAAAAACATTTTCTAATAAATTATTATCTCTAGCATACATAAAAGCAAAAATAAATAATACAGCAACTATTAAAAATAATACTAAAGTTTTTAAAATGCCATATAAAAATGAATGGTCTTTCTTTTCCTTTAATATTTTTTCTTTATTTATTTTATTTTTATTACCATCTATAAAACTAACATCTATACTATCAGCATCATTTATTCTATCCTCAGTAATTCTAATTCTTGTTGTATCTTCTACTACTTTTTTAGTATTTTTTGACTTCATACTACCAACCTCACTTCAAATATATAAGTATTATAACAAAAAAAGAGAAAGTATTCTATACTTTCTATATATTTCCAGTAATTATCCCAACAATACTATTTTTAAATAAATCAAATAACTTAAGCTTTGAAACATCCCTATCACTAATAAGTTCACCTGTAGTTATTATTTTATCTTTTAATTTGACAGTAATACTTCCTAAAACATCACCCTTTTGTATAGGAAGATTTATCTCTTTTATTTTAATATCATAAGAATATTTATTATTAGTACCAGGTTCTTCTACAACATTTAAATTATCTTTTAGTATAAGATTAATAGTTTTTTTATTAGATTTATCTAAATTAATTTTTTGAATAATACTATTTTTTTTCTTTAAAGTTTTTAATTTAGTATTATTAAACCCATAATCAAGTAAATCTATAGTTTCTTTATTTCTTACTTTACTATCATTTTCTCCTAAAACTATACCTATCAATCTTAAATCACCACGTTTTACAGTAGCTGATAAACAATAGCCTGCATCATCAGTATGTCCCGTCTTTAATCCATCAGTACCTTCATATTGACTAATTAATTTATTAGTATTAACTAACCAAAACTTATTAGGAGTATCTTCCCTTAAATAATCCTCATATATAGAAGAAAATCTAAGTATCTCAGGATGATTAACAATTAATTCACGAGCAATAATTGCCATATCATAAGCACTAGAATAATGTCCCTTCTCATCTAAACCTGTACAATTAACAAAATTAGTATGCTTAAGACCTAAATCTTTAACTTTCTTATTCATTCTTTTAACAAACTTTTCTTCACTACCACTAATATATTCAGCCATAGCAACAGTTGCATCATTACCACTAGCAACACTAATACCCTTCATCAAATCCTCTACTGTCATTTTTTCTCCATCACTTAAATATATTTGACTTCCACCCATATCAGCAGCATTTTTGCTAACAGTAACAACATCATTCCACTTAATCTTTTCTTTTTCTATCTCCTCAAGTATTATTATTTGTGCAACCATCTTAGTTAATGAAGCTACACTAACTTCTTTATCCATTTCTTTAGAATATATTATTTTTCCACTATATGGCTCAAGTAATATACCACTTGCTGCATTAGGTATTAATTCTTCTGCAAATACTCTAAAAGGTATACATAATAATATAAGTAAAAATACTATTTTTTTCATTTTATCCTCCTATCATTTTTTATGTAAAGTAGAAATATTTTATTCATAATTTTAATTTTTTTTGCTATTATAGAATTAGGTGATAATATGACTACCATAAAAAGAAAATTAAAGATAAAATGGAAAAACTTATTAGCCTTCTTAATATTCATAGGATTACTAATCTTTGGATTAATAGAATTAGTAATATGTATAGTAAAAGTATTAAACCCACCTAAAGTTATAAAAGAAAAACAAGTAGTAGCTAAAAAAACTAATACAAATAAAGACATAAAATTAAATAAACTAGACAATATAGATAAAGAAATAGATTATTTTAATATGAATTATTTAGATAGATATGTAGCTTATAAAGAAAAAAATAGCGAAATGCCAAGTAAGCAAGTAATTAAAAATGTCAATATGAATCTAGATAATGATTTTTATACAAACACATTAAAAGCTAAAAATTTAAATACAGAAAAAATTCTAGTAAATAAATACTATTATTTAGATAATAACTATGTACCAGATAATCTAGAATCAATAAGCACAAGATTTGCTTTAAGTAATATGAAAATGGTTAATACCGCAAAAAATGCTTTTGAAGAAATGGCTCAAGAAGCAAAAAAAGAAAATTTAAGTATTATAGCTATGTCAACATATAGAAGTTATGATTATCAAGTTAATTTATATAACAGATATGTAAAAGCAGATGGAAAAGATGCTGCAGACACATACTCAGGACGCCCAGGACACTCCGAACATCAAACTGGTCTAGCTGTCGATGTATATAATGGAAAAGAAAATTATACTAATTTTGAAAAAACAAAAGAATTTATTTGGATGAATAATCATGCTCACGAATTTGGATTTATATTAAGATTTCCAAAAGATAAAGTAAACGAAACAGGATATACTTATGAATCATGGCATTATAGATATGTAGGAAAAGAAATAGCTAAATATATAAAAGAACATAATATATCATTTGAAGAGTATTATGCAACCATAATAAAAGATTGGTAAAAACCAATCTTTTTTTAATCATACTTCTTTTTAAAATGTTTATACAAATGATAAAAACCAGTATATATTAACCATATAAGTAATAAGAAATTACTAATTTGTACTATAGATAATATCGTATCATTTTGATATAAAACTGAAGTATCAACTAAATCTACTCCATGATATGCCCCTAATGCAATAAAAGACATAAATAAGAAATATAAAGTACTAAAAAACAAATAATTAATTACTTTCTTAAACATAGTTAGTTTTTTACTAAATAAAGTAATTAATATCATAACAGTAACAAAGACTATTATAAAAAAATATACTATTGGAGAAGGAAAATATATATAATTCATAACTCCCTTAATAAAAGAATCAACACACGTTTTAACATAAGTAGTATAACTAACAAATATACCTATAATAAATCCTATATAAACCCCAATTGCCAACATTTGAACAAAAGTATTTTTTCTTTTTAAATTTACAACTAAAATGATAAATAAAAGAAGTGACATAATGAACATTTCTATAGAAAGAAAAGATGAAAATATATATTTAAATATAGTTCCAATCTTATCAATTAAAGATAAATTCATTTTATCACCTTCTTAGCCTAACTATCCAACAAGTTCTAAAATATAAATTGTTTGAGAAAAATCATTATTCTTTGTACAAGTAATTAATGTAAGGGTATTTTTTTCTTTATTCCTACGAATAACAGCTACACCATTTTTCTCTACATTATATATATTAACTACTTGATAATCATATTTTCTTCCATTATATGTGACATATGCATGATCTCCAACTCCTAGCATCCATAAATATGCAAAATATGAAATATATGCATCTCCAGAATGAGCCATAAGTATTAAATTTCCATTTTCTACATCTGGAAGTTGAGAACCTCCTATCATTGTCACATTATATTGTATATTATTATATTTAGAATCTGTATTATAGAACCCTCTTTTTAATCCAATTCTTGGTATTTCTAACACACCCAAATATTTACTATAATCAACTACATAACTATTATTATTTTCCTCTTTTGAAACTTCTTCAACTATAGGTACATCTTCAACAACCTTTTCTTCACGTTCTAATGAAGTCATCATAGCAATTTTCATATCTTCATATACATCTCTCTTAATTTTAGAAAGATAACTCCATGACAAAGAGATAATACCTACAAAAATAAAGAAAGAGCCAATTAGTAAGATATGGCTCTTTTTAATCTTATTGTTTAACTTGAACAGGTTTAGCATTCGCATAAACAATACCTACACCACATAATAATACTATTAAACCGATAAAGTAAATTGTTTGAACTGTATTCATACCTGTATCATCTGTACCAACAAATTCAACTTCAGTACCTTTAGAAATTGTTTTTTCTCCAGTTTTTACTGAAACAACTCTTTGAAAGTCACCAGCAGCGTTATAGTATTTTCCTTCTAATGTATCAAATTTACCATCAACTGATACTACTACTTTTTGAACATTTTTAGTAACTTTTTCAGCAGGAATTCTAACATAGAACTTAGTTCCTGGAGTAACTGTACCAGTTAATTCATTACCATCTTCATCAACAGCCTTAGCTCCTTCAATTCCATTTAATGAAATTGCATAATTCTTTAATGCACTTGATGGATCACCAGTTACTGTAATTAATGCTGAGAAATAGAATTTTTTATCTTCAGACATACTAATTTCATCACTAGCTTTTGAAACATTTAATATTGCAACATCACTAGCTGTTTTTGCTTTATCTACTAATGGTTTAATAAATGCAGTATATAAATTTTGTCCTTTATATACTTCTACAGATTCAGAACGATCTGCATTAAATTTTATTAACTTAACTGCATTCTTAATTGTCTCTACATCTTCTGGTACTATATAATTCTTTGAAGTTGATTGTGTAGCAGTAGGATCTGTTTCATATAAATACATCCAAATTGCTACTTGAGTAATCCATCCTTCAACATATTTAGCATTTTCTCCACTAAGTTTAGTTATTTTAATACCATTTGCATAACTATTATTTAATAAATATAAAAGTCCATAATCAACTATTTCTTCTCCACTTGTATAACTTTCACCATCATTAACATTAGTATTATGTTCAACACAGAATACTGGATTACTTTCATCATTATTTGCTACATACATTGGAGCACTGAAATTACTAGTACCATCAGTACCTACAATATCTGTTCCTCCATCTAATAAATTAAATGTAAAATTATCTGGTAATGTTGTTGGAGCAGCATAACTGATTCCAGATTTTTGATTCATTGATAAACCAGCCATTGCAATTGAGAAAATTGCAAAGATTGCTACTGCAAATGATAAAACTACAGATGCATTAACAACACTCTTTTTACCTTTCTTGTTATTATTCTCTTCCATATAAATTTTTTCCACGAATAAATCACCTTACCTTATACTTGTATTATACCATAATTTCAATATTTTCAAACACTTTTTTAACAAATAGTAAAAATCTTATCTATATCTATATTAGGAACTTTATTATTTACGTAAAGAGTAGCTAAAGTGTCACCTTTTTTAACTTTTTCACCAATTAACTTATTAAGCCTTACTCCTACACCATAATCTATTTTGTCCTTTATATTTTTCTTACCAGCACCTAATTCCAAAGCTAATTTACCAATTTCTAAAGCATTAATTTTAGTAATTTCTCCATTTTTATTAGATTTAATAATACATTTCTTATTACTAATACTTATATTATTAATATCTCCACCTTGATAACTAACTAACTCTAAAAATTTATTATATGCAGTTTTATCTTCAATACTTTTAACAACTAACTTTCTAGCCTCGTCTTTTGAAATATTAAGACCCATACTTACCATTTCACTAGATAAATCTATACACAAATTAACAAAATTATTTGAAGTTTCTTTTCCTTTTAATACATCTAATGCTTCTATTACTTCTAAACCATTACCAACAGAATAACCTAATGGAGTGTTCATATCACTAATAACATATCTAACTTCACGTCCATATATATTACCAATACGAACCATTAAATCACCTAATTTTTTAGCTTCCTCTTTATTACTTAAAAATGCCCCATTACCAACTTTTATATCTATTAATATTTTATCAGCACCACTAGCTATTTTTTTACTCATAATGCTAGAGGCAATTAACGGAATAGATTTAACAGTAGCTGTTACATCTCTTAAAGCATAGATAACTTTATCCATAGGTACTAAATCATGAGACTGTCCTGTTAATACAAAATTAATATCTTTAACTTGTTTCATTATTTCTTTTTCAGAAAGATCAACTTTATATCCCTTAATACTTTCTAATTTATCAATAGTACCACCTGTATAACCAAGCCCTCTACCACTCATCTTAATAACTGGTATACCTAAACTAGCTACGATGGGTGCCACTACAAAAGTAGTTTTATCACCTATTCCACCAGTAGAATGTTTATCAACTTTTATTCCAGGAATACTAGAAAAATCTAATGAATCACCACTATCAATAAATATCTTAGTTAAAGCAAACACTTCTTCATCAGTCATTCCATTAATACAAACAGCCATCAAAAAACTAGACATTTGATAATCACAAACATCCCCATTTAAATAACCATTAAATAAGTAATCTAATTCCTTATAACTTAATTCTTTGCCAACCCTTTTTTTATCAATTATATCTAGTATCATATAAGTTCCTTCCTAAATATATCAGACTCTCTCTTAACAAAGCCACATTTTTCATATAATTTATGAGCTTCAATTCTAGTCCATCTACAAGTAAGCTGTAAATACATTCCACCACAGTGTCTAGCATATTCTTCAGCATATTCCATCATTTTTTCACCAACACCATAACCCCTAAAATCTCTAACTACACATACATAATCTATTATGTAATAATGTCTATTTCTAATAGGATTTAATACCTTTGTAAGAAGTAAATAACCAACAACACGTCCATTACATTCAGCCACTACCTCATGGAAATTAGGATTTTCAGAAAGATCAGTCTTCTTTAATCTACGAAATGCTTCATAAAGCATCAGATTAACACCATCAAAATCCTTTTTCTCATATTCTCTTACTTTAATTTCCATATTAACACCTACTTTTCTTTTATTATACCAAAATAATATAAAATTACAAATAAAAAAAAGAAGATTACTCTTCTTTAAATTTCATTAAATAAATAAGTATTACTATCTAAATCATCAATAATATCTTCTAATAATTCACCATTACTTATTCTATCTTCAATATAATTATTAACCTCAAATATATCTAAGTTTAATATATATGGATTAGAATCAAATAATATATTTAATGAACTAAAACCTAATCCATTTAAATAATTAATTAACTTAATGATATCAGTATTACTTCTAGTTAAAAGCATTGAATTACTACCAATAATATTACTAATCTGATTACTACTACAATTAATACTTTTTAATAAATTAATTTTATCTAATACTTCTTCATTTGATAATTTCATTATTAATGGATTTAATTCAATCATATTTTTTAACGTTTCATCACTTAATCCTAAATCAAATAATTCATCCATTATTTTTTCACCTTTTCTTTTGATTCTATATATTCTTCATAACTATATCTATTTAATAATTCTTCTTTTTTTATTCCATATAATTTTTCAAAAACTTTGTTGCTTATAAACAATTTTTCATAATTATCCATAGAAATATTAATACCTAAAGATAAATAAAACTTATATCTTGCGTATGAAAGAGCAACACTTTGCATTAAATTTTTTGTATTTACTACTAAAAGATCATGCATACCTATAGAATCATAGAATTCTACTTTTTCTTTAATATTTTCAATATTAAATCCATAAATAGAAGGTAAACTAATAGTCATATCTAATACTTCTTCTCGTGTATAACCTAAATTAATTATACCGTGAACTTTTTTCATCATACTCGTCGTACTATATGTATAAATAGGTGGTGATACTCTAGTAATTTCTAATACTTCTTCTCGTGAATAACCAATTGACCTTATTTCTTCTATCTTTGTTTTTATACTATCTATATTAAGACCTAAAATAGATGGAGAAGATTTTGTTATTCTTAATACATCTTCACGAGTATAACCTAAATCAACAAGTTCATTTATTTTTTCATTTAATTTGTCACCATTAAAACCAAATATTTGTGGATATTCTCTTCCTATCTTTATAGTACCTTCGAATGAATATCCTAATTTCATAATACCCTCAAATGAATTTTTTATATGTTTAAAACTCAAACGAAATAAGATTGGATAAGCTTTACTCATTTTTATAACATCATCTCTACTAAATCCTAAAGAAGTAATATTTTTAATTTTAGCTTCGATATAAGTTTCAGCATTAGCTAATATCCTAGGAGATGCTTTTATTAATTTTAAAGCTTGTTTTTTAGTATAACTATATGATTCTATAACATCAATTTGTTTTTTATTAGTTTCTGCTGTATAACTAAATATTTTAGGAAATGATTTAGAAATTTCAACAACTTCATCTCTTGTATATCCTAAGGACATCATATCAACTATTTTTTTACTAATATTACTTACACTTAATCCAAAAATTTGAGGTAATATTTTTCCAGTTCTTATAATGTCATTTTTATCATATCCAACACTAATTAAATAATTAGTAATTTCATTAAATTTTATAACTAAAGTTTCATCATGATAATTTTTTATTGAATAACTATTTCTAATTCTTTCATATTCATCTTCTGTATATCCAAATTTTAAAAATAATTCTTTTAACACACTATCCACCTCATTGGGCACATATTATACCACAAAATAGAGATTTAGTCAAAAAAAAGAAGATTACTCTTCTTCTTTAGGTTTACTAGATAAAAATGTTATTTTCTCACATATTATTTCTAATTTATTTTCTTTCTTTCCATCCTCTAATTCAATTACTTTTGTTTGAATTCTACCCTTTATACCTACAATATCTCCTTTACTACAGTATTCACTTGTATTTTCAGCAATAATATCAAAAGCAACACAATCAATAAAATCAGTATCATACACGCCTTCTACATTCTTAAAACTTCTTGGAACAGCAATAGGAATAGTAGCAACCTTAACTCCATTCTCCGCTTTATTAACAGTAATATCTCTAGTTAACCTACCAACTAAAATAATTTGATTAAGCATAGATCACCTCCTTTCGAAGAGGTATATTAATAAATAAAAGAAACTTACGCAAACTACCATTTCTTATTTTTCATAAAGAAAAACGCATAAAAAAAAGAAAACCCTATAACGAATTTTCATTTTTCTAATCATATATACTATTCAAAAAACAAGTTTACTACTTTATGAATTTTTTTTGTTTTTGTTTAGAATTTAAAAACTCAATAAATTTATTACGACGTTCTTTATCAGCTTTTTTAACTACTTTAGAGCGCTTATTAATTGGTACTACACCATCAAAACATAAATCCCATCTATCAAAATAAAAAACATCTAAATTATTAATAATTTCATCATCTATTTCGTCTACAGTAACATAATCTTTACCTTCAAAAGCTCCAAGTTTTTTCTCCATAATATAGCAAATACCATCTTCTTCTTTTCCACTTGCTAAAATTATCTTACTACCAAAATCTTCACCATTTTGAGTACGATTACTATATGGTAATCTATCATAGACATTACATTCTTCTAAAGGGCGAACTACATTTCTATATTCATCACCTATTTTTATAAGTAATGCATATGCCTCTACTTCAGGTATTTCACACCCTTTATCAATCTCATAATATCTTATTTTAGCCTTTCTTAAATTCTCTACTGCTATTTTATATTTTTCCATAATATCTCCTACTTTAAACTATTTAACATCTTTTCTACTGCTTGCATTGGAAGTAATGCACAGTTCTTACGATTAGGTTGCTTACTTATTTCATCATAAACATTTAATTCACCTAGTAGTTCACTATTATATTCTTTTTCCTCTATCATAGCAACATAATTTTCTAAAATATTTTTAACTTCTTCTACACTCTTACCAATAAAACTTCTAATCATAATAGAAGCTGCTGAAGTACTAATAGCACAAGCCTCTCCATCAAAACGAATATCTTTTACTATTCCATCTTCTATTTTCATCATGAAATCTAAATTATCTATACAACTATCACTCTTAGTATTAGCCTTTAAATAACTTTCATCTTCTACTAATCCTTTATTCATAGGTTCCTTATAATTATCAAATATAATTTCTCTTTTTAAGTCACTATTCATTTATAAAACCACCTTAAATATATCTTTACTATTTTTTAATACTTCAATTAACTTATCAATTTCTTCAAAACTATTATAAAAATACATACTAATTCTAACAGTATTTTTAATATTCATTTCATCTTTAAGCATCTTAGCACAATGATTTCCAGCACGCACCGCAATACCATAATGATTTAAATACATTGATGTATCTTGGGCAAAAACACCATCTATATTAAATGCAATAATACCACTATTAATATTTTTATTATAAACAATAATATTATTTATATCTTTAACCTTTTCAAGAAAATATTTCTTTAGATTAATCTCTTGTTTATGAATATTATCCATACCAATATTCATTAAATATTTAATAGCTTCACCTAGTCCAATAACTTCAGCTATAGCAGGAGTTCCAGCCTCAAATCTAGTTGGAATAGATTTTAATTCATATGAATTATCTTCTTCAAAGAAACTATTCATTCCACCACCATACATTATTGGTTTCATCTTTTCTAATAATTCATATTTACCAACAAGTATTCCCACTCCTGTAGGTCCACACATCTTATGTCCTGAAAAACTTAAAAAATCTACATTACTATCTTTAAAATCAAATTTCATATGAGGTATACCTTGAGCACCATCAACATTAAATATAATATTATTTTGATGGCAATACTCTCCAATAGACTTAATATCACGTAAATCACCAATAACATTACTAATCATCGCAAGGCTAACTACCTTTGTTTTAAGAGTTACGCATTTTTTAATATTGTCTAATGTAAGAGAATAATCTTCATTTAATGGTATATATTTAATTGTAAAAGGAATTTCTTCTTGAAGTTTAATCCATGGAAGTATATTAGATGCATGTTCTGCTTTATTAAGTAAAACTTCATCACCAGGTTTTAAGAAATATCTCATAAACCCAAATACAACCATATTTAAAGAATGAGTAGCACCACTAGTATATATAACAGTATTAGCATCACAATTAATAAATTCACTAACTATATTTCTAACATTATCATATAATTTATTAGTAATTACTGCAGAATCATAATCACCTCTATGTATATTAGATGTATATTCTAAATAATACTTATCCATAGCATCTATAACACACTTAGGTTTTAAAGTAGTTGCTGCATTATCAAAATATATTTTTCCATTATTTAATATAGGAAAATCTTCACGGTTCATAACTTCACCTCCATTTATATAATGTATTCTAAATAATTTTATATAACCATTAAATTAAACTAGTTAATCAAAAATCACCCTTATTTTATCACAAAAAATAATAATTATAAATAAAAAAATCAACTAATGTTGATTTTTTATATATTAAGCTACTCTCCTATAAGAATAATTATCTTCATTATAATAACTATTTTCATTAACTAGTGCTCTAGCATCTCTAACTAATTGTCCTAACTCTTCTCTATCAGCATCTTTTCTAGCTAATTCTGCACGTAATTTTTGATTTTCTAATTTTTCTTTTTCAAATTCACGTTTTTGTAAATCACTAACTCTTCTTAAATCATTATATTTTCCTTCAAATGAATCACGTTCAGCTTCTATCTTTGAAACAGTTGCCCTTAAATCACGAATTTCATCATTTCTAGTTTCTAATTCACGAGTCTGAGACTTATATTTTTCTGAAAGAGCTTTTCTTGAAGCCTTAACTTTATCTAATTCTTCCTTTGCAATATTTAATTCTTCATTTGTTCTATTTAATTCTTCTTTTTGTTCAGAATTATTTTGCATTAAACTTCTAATAACATTAGCTGCATCTGAATAAGTTGTATCTTCTTCTGAAATAGTATTATCATCTACATCATTATAATCTGAACCGAACTCATCTTCGTCTGCGTATTTATCAATACTATCTATTTGAACTTCTGAATCATCAAATCTATCTTCAGGTGTTGTAACTTTTTCACTCTTAGGTTCATATTGACTAATATATGAATTCATATTAGTAAATTTTTCATTCAATTCATTTAATCTTCTTTCAAGATCTGATTCGTCATTATCATTTTTTATTTCTTCTACTTCTTCTTCTCCCGTATCTACTTCTTCTTGAGGAGTTTCACTTGTTATTTCATTAAATGAGAAGTTATCTGCTATATCATTTTCTTCTACTGGAATAGATATTTCTTCTCCTAAATCATCTTCATTATCATATACAAAATTAAATTCATATGGTATATCTTCCACAGCACTTTCTTGAACAGGAACTGCTTCTGGAGTAATTGTTTCTTCTTTTGCATCTTCAACAAACTTTTTATTTGAAATAGAAAACTCTAAAACATCAGTATCAGCATTGTTTTTAGCCATAAATAATTTATCTTTATCTCTAGCTATAAAACTATAATATTCATTATTTACTAAGTTATTTCCATTAACATCACAGACAGTAACTTCAGAAAACTGATCATTATAAAGATATCTTCCTTCAGTACTCATTTTAGCATTTATTTTTTCTTTTATTTGAGCAGGTGTAGTAACTAATCTAGTAGCTGATAATGGATCTGTTCTTAACTTAATTGCTTCTTTTACATTTTCTGAAACAGCTTCAGCTGGTTCTACCAACAATATATCATCCATGCTATACCTCCTCAACTACCTTAATTGATCTATTATTGCATGGTATAAGCAAAGTACCATCTGCACCTAATAGTCCAATATTTTGTGCTTTTGTCATTGGATCTACTGCTTCAAGTAATGAAGTAGTAACAATATGATTTCCATTAGAAAGATCTTGTTTAATATAGTATCTAGACCCATCTTCCATATCAACATATGAACATGGAATATCATTTCTACCATTCCATTGAACTAATCCATTTTTAATTTCCATACTATGCACCTACTATCTACTATAATCTACTATTAATTATATCACAAAAAAAAATCAAAACAATATATTTATTAAAAATTGCATTCTTTTTGTTTATAAGTTAAAATAAAATTGGTGATTTTATGAATAAACAGAAAAAACTATTATTAGAAAGAGGAATATTCATACTTATAGTATTTGTCCTTTTAGGAGTAATAGTAATCACAGAAAAATTTGGTAGTATAATGATTCCTCAAGCTACAAAAAAAATAGAAACTTATATAGAAAATAAATATAAAAAATTAAATTTAAAAGAAAATAAAGTAATTTTTAAAAATACTACTTACACTATGAAAGTAGAATCTAAAGAAAACAAAAACCATTATTTTTATATAAACTATTACAATAGAAAAATAACTGATACATATAAAAAAGATTATTTAGAAGGTAAAAATCTACTAACACATATTAAAAAGAAATTAAAAAAAGAAATTAATAATAAAACTAATACAAATTGTGATATAGAAATAACATCTACTCTAGATAAATATACAGATTTAGTAAAAGAAAAAATAATTAAAGAAGATAACTTACTAGAATTAAAATTCTTTATAATAAAAAAAGAATTAATAATAGATAAATGGGATGAAGAAATTATTGCTAATAAAATAAATAACTTCTTAGATAAATTTACTGGTATAACACCTAAAAGTTATACTATCACAATAACTAATCAAGAAGATATAACAGAGTCTATTGAAATAAAAAATATAACTAATAAAGTATCTAAAGAAATAATAAGTGATATAATTAATAATAAGAAAAGTGATTTATTAAAAGAAAATAAAATTACTTATAAATATTTAAATTAGGAGGATTTATGGAAGATTGTATTTTTTGTAAAATAATAAAAGGAGAACTACCTTCAAAAACTATTTATGAAGATGATTTAATAAAAATTATTATGAATATTAACCCAGCTACTAATGGTCATTTATTAGTACTACCTAAAGAACATATGGTTAATATAATGGATACAACAGATGAAGTAATAATGCACTCAATAAAAGTTATTAGAAAATTATATCCAACATTAAAAGAAAAATTAAATTGTGAAGGATTAACTATTTCACAAAACAATGAATTAGGTCAAGAAATAAAACATTTTCATATTCATTTAACACCTAGATATAATAGTGATTTATTAGACTTTAACTATAATAAAGACATGCTATCTAGCCTAGATGAAATATATGATAAATTAAATAAATAAATAAAAATACCTTAAAAGGTATTTTTATTTTTAATAAGTTAGTGTATTAGTAAATAAAATAGCTAATAATATATAAAGTACTATAACTATTAATCCTCCGTTAAAATTAGATTTTTCCATTTAATTCACCTCCTTAAATACGTACGCCTAGAATAATGATTAAAAGTATAAATAAAACAAGTACGATAGCTCCACCAGATGTATTAGATCCACAATTAGTCATGAATATTCCTCCTTCTCTATGGTCTTCAAAGTATTTTATGGCAAAATAAAAAATGTGTTCATATTATTTGCAAGAAAAAGAAATATTTGTTATCATTAATTATGTACAGGAGGATTAATTATGAAAAAAAGTAAAATAGTTATGGGAATTAGTGCTTTATTAGTAGTATCACTAATAATGACAGGATGTGGAAAGAAAATAGAAGTTAAAAATGGTTCTAAAGTAGCAGTATCAATCAAAGGTGATAAATTCACAGCTACAGAGTATTATCAAAAAATAAAAAAAGATAATATTCACACTATAGTAGAAATGATTGATCACAGTATTTTAGATAAAAAATATAAAAGTGATGAAGAAGAAAAAGAATACATAGAAAATCAAATAAAACAAATTAAATCATATTATGGCGAAGATGATGAAACATACAAAAAAGTAATTAAACAATATTTTGGTGTTGATAGTGAAGAAGAATTAAAAGAAATGATTGCTTTAGAATATAAAAGAGAAAAAGCAGTTAATGAATATATAGAAAAAAATATTAAAGATGATGAAATAGAAAAATACTATAATGAAAATATTTTTGGTGAAATAAAAGCATCTCACATTCTAATTTCCACAAATACAAAAGCTGATGCAACAGACGAGGAAAAAGCTAAGGCTGAAAAAGAAGCTTTAGAAAAAGCTAAAAAAGTAATTAAAGAATTAAATAAAGGTAAAAAATTTAAAGATCTTGCTAAAAAATATTCAGATGATAAAGCCACATCATCTAATGGTGGTGATTTAGGATATTTCCAATTAGGAGATATGGTTGTAGACTTTAGTAATGCCGTAAAAGAATTAAAGAAAAACGAATATACTAAAGAACCAGTTAAAACTCAATATGGATATCATATAATTTTAAGAACTGGAGAAAAAGATAAAGCTAAATTAGAAGATGTTAAAGATGATATTAAAGAAAAAATAAGAGAAAACAAACTAAATGAAGATAAAACTTTATATTATGAAACATTAAAAGAAATTAGAGAAGAAAATAAAATTAAATGGAATGATGATGAATTAAAAAATGCATATGAAAACTATATGCAAGAATTAATTAATAGTGTAAAAGAAAACAGTTAATAATTAACTGTTTTTTTATATAAAATTAAATTCTTATTTTCATATATATTATTATATCCATCATTATCCTTTAAATAATAATATATATTTGCTTTTTTATTAATTAATAAATAATCAAAATCATATTTATCTATAAGCTTCTTATAATCATTATTTAAATTAGCTATATCCAAATAATCTTTAAAATTATATTTACTATATAAATCAGCTCTACCATCTATAAATACAGAAATATCATTATATATTAATTCTCCACCATATTCATACATATTGAATAATCTTTTAGGATTTTCTTTCTTTATAATTTTAATAACTTCATCATCTAAATTTAAATGATTAGTAATATTAATATATTTAGAATTATATATACTTACACCTAATATTAAAACTATCAAACTAGATAGAATATATATTGGTAAATTAGATACTCTTATTTCCTTAACATAATCGAATATAATGAAACTCATAACAATTGGTGAATACAACCAAAAACGTACGCTTTTTAATCCTAAATAAGATACAAATAATAATAAAACAAAATCAATTAATTTAATCTTTTTAGAACTAACCAACATAGTCATAATAATAAATAATAAATAAATATAATAAACATAGTGATATAAAACTCCTAATGAAGTAGGTTGCCATTCATTAATATTATTTATCATAGTAGTATCCAACATATTTATATATGGATATATAAACATCTTAACACCATGAATATTTATACATATTCCAATCATACATAAAACAATTACTAATAAATATCTATAAATTTGCATCTTACTTATTCTATCAGACTCTATCTTTTTAAATTTAAAACTAAATAATCCACATACTAAAAATATAATACATAATATATAACTTAAATTACTACTACCACCATGAACATTACTCCATAAAATACTAATTAATGGTAAGAAGTATATTTTTTTAGAATCTTTATTCTTATATAAATCAAAACACAAATAAATAGTTAGCGCTATAAAAGAATAACTAATCATATGAGGTCTAGCTTGTATAAAAGCTAATCCCATAGTCGCAAATAATACAAAATAAAATAATGTATAAAATATATTCTTAGAAAAATTATCTTTATTAAAGATATATAATATAAATATTAATAAAAATATACTAGTTCCTACATACGCAATAGTATGATAATTACCAAATATTATTTTATAAATATATAAGTATATTTCAAATAACCATTCATGACTCATCCAATACTTACCTAAAACAAACCAAGAAAATATATCATGAGTAAGAACTCCATTCTTAAACATCTCACATCCAGCTTTTATATGCCAAAAATAATCAGTATCTAAAACAAATCTAGATACTAAAAATATAGAAATACTGACAAGTAATAGTATTACAAAAATCTTAGTCTTCTTCATAACTTAATCCTTTCAAATACATCTTTTCACGTATTTTATATTTTAATTCTTCCCCACTATACTTTCTACTATATTTTCTATATAACTTATCATACTCTTTTTTAGCTATATCATTATTATTTCCAAAATCATATGAACTAATAATATTATTTATTATAGATATATCATATCCAAGATTCTTTAAATCATTATAAATTTTTTGTTTTAATACTACTCCACCCCTAGTATGATTAGATCTAATACCTTTATCAATCAATTTCTTAATTCTAGAAATTTGTTCTTCACAAGAAAATATACTAATCTCTTCATCTATTATTTCCGAATCAACTTTCTTTTCATTTAATTCTCTAATTATCTTAAAAGGACCATTATTAGTAGTAATCATTTGATTATTAATAAAACTCTTACAATAACTTCTATCATTCAAATAACCCTGTTTAATAAGTTTCTCAATAGCGGATTCTACTAAATCGCTAGGATATTCTTTCTTTAATAAAATACCCCTAAGTTCATAAATACTTCTAAATCTATTTTTAATACTATTAAGAGCTACATAATATACATCACATTCTTGATTATATTTATCCATCTCTATTATTAATTTTTCATCTATATCTTTTCTAATTAACAAATTATATTTTAATATAACATCTTCATATAGTAATAATTCATGAGAATCTTCTAAATATACTTTATATCTACTATTAGCAAGTTTTTTATATTTAATAACTTTCATGATTATCACCTCTATAAAAATTATACCATAAAAAAAGAAGCAATTAGCCTCTTTTTTTAACCTCGATTAAGCCTTCAGCGACCTCTTCAAGGGCCCTTCCTATATTCTTTTTAGAAGTATATTCAGATTCAGGCATTTGTAGAAATCCGTCTCTAGCAATTTCTTTACTTCTTCTTGCTGCGATATGAACAAGTTCATATTTTGAATCAACTATGTTAAGTAATTTATCAATAGATGGATAGATCATTAATATCACACTCCCTATTATTAGAATATACAAGTCTTATGTAAATATCAAGTCAATAGACA
>CADALJ010000004.1:27252-30229 GCA_902788735.1 uncultured Erysipelotrichaceae bacterium | reverse complement strand
ACAGCTTCTTCAAAGTTTTTATATTTTTTAGGCTTAATATTTCCTAATTCCATAGACTCTACTTCCTCCATAGCTTTAATTAATTTAGCATTAGGAATTTCTAAAGATGGAACAAAAGGAATACCTTGCTCTCTAACACTTTGTGTTAAAAACATATTTATAGCTACACTTGTGTTCATACCTAATTTTTTAAATAATTCATCAGCCTGTTTCTTTAAATTTTTATCAACTCTAAAACTCATGTTTATAGCATTAATTTCTGCCATAATATCATCTCCAATCTAAGCAAATATTAGCATAAACCAACTTAATTGTCAATATATTGTATATATAATATATTATATTCTAATATAATAATTATTATTAATAAAATTATTAGTATCTTCAAAACTACTATTAAAAAATAATGATATATAAAAATAAAATAATCTCTCTTTTCTATCATTAATATTAAATAATAGTTTATATTGATCCCAAGTAATATTATTTAATCTCTTATAATATATAGGAAAACACATATAAAACAATTTCATAAGTCTTATATTTTCCCTATTAAATAAATAACTATTACCATAATAATATGAATAGTAATTAGAATACTTTTCTATTGAATTATCGCTATTATCTTCATATACTTTTTTACCTATGCTCCAAAATAGTAAAAGATTATACATATAACACCTCCTACTATATTATTAGAAAAAAAAAGAGTTTTAAAACTCTTTTTTATTATTTAGCTTCTTCTATAGCTCTTGTTTCACGAACTACAGTAATCTTAATAGTACCAGGGTACTTTAAGTTAGCTTCAATTTTTTCTTTAACTTCACGAGCTATTTGGTGTGCTTCTAAGTCATCTACTTCTTCAGGTTTAACAATTACACGTAATTCACGTCCAGCTTGAACTGCATATGTCTTATCAACACCCTTAACTTCATTACCAATTTCTTCTAATTGAGATAAACGGTTAATGTAGTTTTCTAATGAATCATTTCTAGCTCCAGGACGAGATGCAGATAACGCATCTGAAATAGCTACTATTACTGAGATAACTGATGTAGCAGCTGTATCTCCATGGTGTGATGCAATTGCATTAACAACAACATCATCTTCATGATACTTCTTAGCTATATCAACACCAATATCTACATGGCTTCCTTCTACTTCATGGTCAATTGCCTTACCAATGTCATGTAAAAGTCCTGCACGTTTAGCTAAATTAACATTTTCTCCTAACTCTCCAGCTATTAAACCAGAAAGTTCAGCAACTTCTTTAGAATGTTGTAGAGCGTTTTGTCCATAACTAGTTCTAAAATGTAATTTACCAATAATTTCAATTAATTCTGGATCAAACTTTGTAAGTCCTAATTCCATTACAGTATTATTACCATACTCAATAATTTGCTTTTTCATGTCCTTACATACTTTATCATATAACTCTTCAATACGAGTAGGATGAATTCTTCCATCTTTAATTAAACTTTCTAGTGTAACTCTAGCAATTTCTCTTCTTAATGGATCAAAACTTGATACAACTACTGCTTCAGGAGTATCATCAATAATTAAATCTACTCCAGTAATAGCTTCGATAGTACGAATATTTCTACCTTCTCTACCAATTATTCTACCCTTCATTTCATCATTAGGTAAATCAACTACTGTAACAGTTTGTTCACTAGCAATATCTGCAGCATATCTTTGCATTGATGTTACTATTAATTCTCTAGCTTGTTTGTCAGCCTTTAACTTAGCTTCATCTTCAGCTTCTTTAATATACTCTGATATTTCTTTAGCCATACTTTCACGGACCTTAGTCATTACTAAGTCCTTAGCTTTTTCTTTACTAAATCCTGAGATTTTTTCAAGTAAATCTAGTTGTTCTTTTTTGATTTCCTCCACTTTACTTTTTTCATTTTGGATTTCTTCTTGTTTTTCAGATAGTTTATTTTCACGTTCTTCTAATGCAGATTCACGTTTTTGATACATCTCATCACGTTTATCGATGTTAGCTTCACGTTGTAATAATCTATTTTCACTTTCTTTTAATTCTTCTTTTCTTTCACGAATTTCTTTATCTAAATCCATCTTTGCTTTATGAGCTTCTTCTTTTTGCTCAATAGCAGCATCTCTTTTTAATCTTTCTATTTCTTTCTTAGCATTAGCTATCATAGAATCTGCTTTTTTACTAGCCATAGATCCTTTTAAAGAATTAATAATTAAAGAGATGACAAAACCTACTACAAGGCCTATCACTACAAGTAAAATGGAGAATAATGTCTTATCCATAACTTCCTCCATCTAGATTGAATTACTCAATCTAATTCTATTTTAGTAATTATTTTATGTATTGTCAAGGAAAAGAAAAATAGGATTTTATCCTATTTTTTAAAGTATTTTTCTATTACATCATAATCATTATATTTAACCTTTTTATCACCTATTGCCATATAATTATCACGCCCTTTTCCAAGTATCAAAACCACATCATTTTTACATGCAATAGATAGTGCATAATTAATAGCTTCTTCCCTATCAGTTATTCTAATATAGTCTTTCTTATCTCCTACCATTTCATCTATTATAGAATCAACCGATTCATATCTAGGATCATCCATAGTAAATATAGAAATATCACTTTTAGACATAACTATATCTCCAATAATAGGTCTTTTAGAATGATCTCTTCCTCCAGCAGCTCCAGTTACCGTGATTATCCTAGAATAATTACTAAAAGCATCTAAAATACTTTCAATACCATTAATAGTATGTGCATAATCTAATACAATATCAAAATCTTGTCCAAAGTCTATCATTTCACATCTACCACTAATAGGACTAAGTGTTTTAATATTATTAGTAATTTCATTAGAATCTATTCCATATAATAAACATATAATAAAAGCCATTACTACATTATATACATTATATTCTCCTTTTAAAGGACTAGTGATAAAGTATTTTATATCACCATATTTAAGTT
>CADALJ010000004.1:0-27247 GCA_902788735.1 uncultured Erysipelotrichaceae bacterium | reverse complement strand
TACAACATACCCAGTATCTTTTACTAAATCCAATAATTTCAATTTACAATTTACATAATTTTCAAAACTACCATGTACATTTAAATGATCCCCTGTAATATTAGTAAAACCTACAATATCAAACTTAATATTATCTACTCTATTATGAAGTAAAGCTTCACTAGATACTTCCATCACAACTGTCTTTATACCAGCATCCTTTATTTTTCTTAAATCACTATATAACTCACTAATACAAGGAGTTGTATTACTAGTACTAATAGTTTTACCATTTATAGTTAATCCATTAGTACCAATATAAGCTGAATTAGGAATTAATCTACTAACAATAGTAGCTGTAGTAGTCTTACCATCAGTACCAGTTATTCCTATGAAAGAAAAATCTTCTAAATTAATATCATAAAACTTTAAACAAATATCTTTATAATACTTATCTATATAAATGATCTACATTAAATCCCTTAGTAGCAACAAATATATAACCATTCTTTACTAATCTAGAATCATCAACAATGCCTTTAATATCAATATCTAAATTAGTATCAATTAACTTATTTAATTTCATATTATCCCTCTACTTATTATATGTTATGAAACATTTTTTGAGAAAGCCAGTAATCTCTTGATTATTATTAGTCTCATAATAATTTACTAATAATTTTTTATATTTATCTATTTTCTCAGCAGGTATAACTATCATACCTACCCCATTAGATATCAAATAATGATTAGCAAATATTATAGAAGTTCTTTTATTACCATCTATAAACATTTGAGTTCTAACAATATATAATAATAATTCTATTGCTATATCGAGTTTATCTATAGATTTATTTACTATATTATTAATACTATCAATCACATCAATCTCAATAGGAATATTAGGAGTCCAACTTGTTCCGCCTATTTTTACTGGAGTATTTCTAATAATTCCAGCATTATAATAAAATCCTTCTTCTACTAATTTATTAATAGTACAAAGAATAGAATAATTAGTTTTTGTCTTTATAACATTCTTATCTAGAATAAACTCCCAAGCATGTTTCAAATTAACTATTTTCATAATATCTGATACCGACATATTATTAACAATTCCACCTTCAATAATATTTTCAGTATCTAATAACGTTGTAGCAACACCTTCAAGCATTGCTTGAGTATAAATAGTATCAACCATATGTTTCTTTGCAAAATCAATATTCAATGCTATATCTTCACAAAAATCTAAATCCAAGTATCCCAAACTAGATAAATCTTTTTCAAATTTTCTTAGTCTTTGCTTTAAAGCTTTAGCTTCAGTGTTATTTTCAATTATCATATTATATAAGGCCTCAGTATACTCACCAACATATTTTGTAGTTTGAATACCATTTTCTCTAGAATGACAATATAAATACTTATTATTTTTAGATTTTCTTATTTCTATAGAACCATAAATCAAATTATCTAATTGAAATTCAATTATTTTAATTTGTTCTAATAATTCTAATACTTTTTCATTCATAATATCACCTAGCCATATTATATAACAAAAAAATAATTATGTGAAACATTTTTGTATATTTTTATGTAATTTTGTTTCACATAATTGTTTCACATAAAAAAGAGATTACTCTCCTTTTTTAGTTTCTTTTTCTACTGAAATATCATAGAACTCTCTAACCTTTTTATCAAGTTCATTACATAATTCAGGATTATCTTTTAATAATAATTTAACATTTTCTTTACCTTGGCCAAGTTTCTCTCCATTATATGCATACCATGCACCTGTTTTTTCTAAAATTCCTGCCTCACTAGCAAGATCGATGATTTCGCCTTCTCTTGATACTCCTTCACCATACATAATATCAACCATACAAGTTTTAAATGGTGGTGCAACTTTATTCTTAACAACTTTAACACTTGTTTTATTACCAACAACACCTTCGCCCATTTTTAATTGTTCGCATCTTCTAATTTCAAGTCTTACACTTGCATAGAATTTTAATGCTCTACCACCAGTAGTAGTTTCAGGGTTACCAAACATAACTCCTACTTTTTCTCTTAATTGGTTAATGAATATTACTGTAGTATTAGTCTTACTAATAGTACCATTTAATTTACGTAATGCTTGAGACATAAGTCTTGCTTGAAGACCTACATGAGAATCTCCCATTTCACCATCAATTTCAGCTTGAGGTACAAGTGCAGCAACTGAGTCAATTACTATAATACTAATAGCTTCACTTCTAACTAAAGCATCACATATTTCAAGTGCTTGTTCTCCTGTATCTGGTTGAGATAATAATAATTCATCTATATTAACACCTAGTCTTTCAGCATATACAGGATCTAATGCATGTTCTGCATCAATAAAAGCAGCACGTCCACCTAACTTTTGATGTTCAGCAATTGCTTGTAATGCAAAAGTAGTTTTACCACTTGATTCTGGTCCATATATTTCAATTATTCTACCCTTAGGATAACCACCAACACCTAGAGCTACATCAAGAGATAAAATACCACTTGATACTACATCTACTTTCATATGTTTATTTTCTCCAAGTTTCATAATTGAACCTTTACCAAATTGTTTTTCAATATCATTTAATACTTGTTCTAAAGCCTTATCTTTATCTTTATTTGTATCTTTACTTACAGCCATTTTATATCCTCCTCGTAAATAACTTACAATACCATTGTATAATATAACAATTATAATTGTCAATACTTTTTTCGAACATTTGTTTTTATATTTTACATGCTGATTTTTCCTTGAAAAATAAAGATTCCCTAGTAATTAGGGAATCATTTTTAATTTTTTTATTCTTCTTTTTATATAATTTCTTCTTTTTTAAATAATAAATCTTTATTTAATACAAAGTACTCTACTGCACTTACTATTGCCATAATACATGCAAAGTATAATAAGAATAGATCTACTCTAATATTAATAAACTCAAATGGCATATTATAGAAAAATACTAATGTAGTACCAATCATCATAGTAGCAGTTTTCCATTTACCAGATTTTATTGCAGCCACTACCTTACCTTTACTAGCAGCTTGCATTTTAATAGCATCTACTACAATATCACGAGTTATATAAATAACTGGGATAATTACTGGAATATATCCATTACATGCAAGTAATATTAATATTGGACTTACTAATACTTTATCAGCAATAGCATCTAATATCTTTCCTGTATCAGTAACTAAATTATATTTTCTAGCAATATAACCATCTAAGAAATCAGTAAGACTAGCTACTACAAATATACCTCCAGCTATTAAATAATTTAATTCTATTATTATTCCATTTACTTCATATTTTGGAAAATTAAATCCAAAGAAATCAAATGGTATAGCAAGTAATGCAATAATAACACCTGTTAAAAATAATCTAGCAACTGTAATTTTATTAGGCAAGTTCATAAATCTCAACTCCTTTACCTCTTAATTCTTCTGTTCTTTCCGGAACTTTATTTATATGATTAAGTATTAAATAAATTATAAGTATTATTATTAATACACCAGTTATAAAACAAATAATTGGTATAAAATTAAATTTTTCTTTATATTCCTTAGTATATGGAGATTTTACTTTTCTAGTCTCCTCTTCACTTTCTTTTTTCTTTTGAGCCAAGGCTATATCTTCTAAAGATATTTTTGATGTATGTTGAAATAAAAAATTATTAAACTCATCTAATACCTTATCAGGATTTAATCCTAAGTATTTAGCATATAGTTTAATATAATCTCTTAACTCATAAATATCCTTGAAAGCCTTAACATTACCACTTTCTATATTCTCAAGTTGTGATGTTGAAAGTTCTAAATCTTCACAAGCTTCGGTAATACTAACGCCATTACCAACTCTTGTTTGCTTTAAATACTCCCCTAATTCTTTCATATGACACCTCTATATAACAATAATAATATAAATAAGCCATGTTCTGTTCCCTTACGGGCGACAAACATTTATCTACCTTTCGGTCCCTAACTCCATTCAGTTCTTTCGTTAGGACTCTCCTACCAATTTTGGATTTCTCACTCGCGGAGTTTACCACGTTTCATTCTCATCTTTCGAAGAGATTCGTCACTGCGGCACTTTATGGGATATTCCATATCAATTGACTTAGGACATCTCCCGTCGTTAGTCTTATAGACTACCCTAGGTTATTTTTTCCCTAGGCACGAACACTACTACCATCTCAGGTTAGTGTGAGCATGGACTTTCCTCAAAGAGCTCTAGACTCTCAGCGTTTGTCTATATATTATTTGTTTCCTTCTTCATCATTATTTTTTTGACTATAAACCATCTTTTCAAGTTGAGAAAGTCTACGCATAATATCCACATTAGTAACTTCTCCTCCATTAGAGTTAGCAGCTACTTCCATATTTAACTTAGTATTACGAAGTTCTTGTTTTAAACTCATAATTTCACTAAGTAAATCAGCTTTTTCTTTCTCTAAACTATTAATGATTTCTAAAAACTGTTCATAATCACTAATAATATCATCTAGAAATTGATCTACTTCTTTTAAACGATAACCTCTTGTATCAATTTTAAAACTTTTCTCTAAGATATCCTTAGGCATAAATTTAATTCTATTTTGATACATAATATCACCAATCCCTTACAATGATATTATTTCATTTCTTCTTATTTTTGTCAATTATTAACCCATATTTTGATACTCTAATCTTTGCTTCTTTAGTATTACTAATCATTTTACTTAAAATTCTATTAATCATAATACCATTCATTTTCATCACCAAAAGTATAATAATATATTATTTTAAAAAAATCATGAAATCGACAAAACTAGATATAAAAATACATACAAAAATATATGGAAAAATTATTTACTTTATAGTATAATTAATGATAGGTGAAAAAGATGAATTATCCTAATGGTATAAAAAAAGATAATAGTATAAGTTTATCTACACTAAAAAACTCTAAAAATAGAGGAATGACTCTAGAAAATGATTTAAATGAAACTAATGAATATTATAGAGACATAGATAAAGCTATTATTTATAAAAAACCAACACCTATAAAAATAGTTAAAGTAGATTATCCATCTAGAAGTGAAACTAAAATTAAAGAAGCATATTTCACAGTACCATCAACTACTGATTATAATGGAATATATAAAGGGTTCTATATTGATTATGAAGCTAAAGAAACTAGAAGCAAAACTTCTTTCTCTTTAGAAAATATTCATCCTCATCAAATTAAACATCTAGAAAGAATACATAATCATAAAGGAATAGCTTTTATAATTATTAGATTTACTACTTTAAATGAAACCTATTTGTTAAAAATAGAAGATTTTTTAAGTTTCATAAATAATAATGATAGAAAATCAATACCAATTGATTATTTTAAAGAAAAAGGATATTTAATAAAGGATGGTTATAGACCAAGAGTTGATTACTTAAAAGTAGTTGATTCTATATTGGAGGTATACGAATGCGAAAAATAAAAAAAAGAAAAAAAATTACTCATACTAGTACAAATTCAACAAATAAAAGAAGGAAATTAGGAATTAATATTAAAATAGCTATTATTCTAGCAATCATTGCAATATTATTAATATGCTACATAGCACTAGGTATAAAATATACTGCTCTTGTAGCTATGTTAATGTTTATAGTATTTGGAATATGGTTTGTATTTACTAGAAAAGGTAGAAAAAGAAGAAAGTTAATAAGTATTATATTAATATTATTCTTCACTTTAGGCATTTTATGTTTAGTAGGATTCTCAGTATTTGTTATTTATATTAAAGGACAAGCTGATCCTAAATATGAAAAAGGAAATTTAAACACCTTAGAAATGTCTAGAATATATGATAAAGATGGTAATGAAATAGCGAAATTAGGTTCTGAAAAACGTGAAAAAGTTACTTATGATGAATTACCTGAAGTTTTAGTTGATGCAATTATTGCTACAGAAGACTCAAGATTTTTTCAACATAATGGATTTGATGCTCCACGTTTTATAAAAGCAACTTTAGGACAATTAACTCAAGGTTCTGAAGCTGGTGGTGCTTCTACACTATCAATGCAAGTTACTAAGAATAGTTTTACTGATCCTTTAGGGCAAGCATCTAGTGGTGTAAAAGGAATTATTCGTAAATTTGAAGATATTTATATAACAGTATTTATGCTAGAAAAAGATTATTCAAAGGAACAAATTATAGAGTTCTATGTTAATAATCACTTCTTAGGTGGAAATATATATGGTGTTGAAGAAGCATCCAATGCATATTTTGGAAAATCAGTAAGTGACTTAAACTTAAGTGAAGCTGCAATTCTAGCAGGTATGTTTAAATCACCTAACTATTATAGACCAACAACAAATCCAAAAAATGCCACAGCAAGACGTAAAACTGTTCTTTACTTGATGAGAAAACACGGATATATTACAAAAGAAGAAGAAGAAGCCGCAAATGCTATTCCAGTTGAATCTCTAACAGCTGAAATTGCTAATTCAAATGCTAATCCATATCAAGGATTTATCGATACAGTAGCTGAAGAATTAGAAGAAAAATATGGAGTAAGTCCATATACTACACCACTTCTTGTATACACAACACTAGATAGAGGAAGACAAGATGCAGTTAATAAAGTATTAAGCGGTGAAAACTATTCATGGATAGATGATAGAGTTCAAGCAGGAGTAGCTGTACTTGAATCACAAACTGGTAAAATATTGGCAATAGGTAATGGTCGTAATGTTAATTCAAGAAGTCAAGGACAAGCAAGGCAATATAACTATGCTACACAAATTAAAAGACAACCAGGATCTTCTGCAAAACCATTATTTGATTACGGACCTGGTATTGAATATAACAACTGGTCAACATATGAAATGTTTGATGATTCACCATATACATATTCAAATGGTAGATCTATAAGAAACTGGGATGGTGGCTACTTTGGAAATATCACAATGCGAAGAGCATTATCTACATCACGTAATATTCCAGCACTTAAAGCATTCCAAAGAGTAGATAATGAAAAAATAAAAGAATTTGTATTAAACTTAGGAATAACTCCTGAAGTTTGTGCAAGTGGTTATAAATACGATCGCGCAAATAATAATTGTGTAAATAAAGAAGATAAAAATGATACACAAGCTACAATTGCATTACACGAAGCGCATTCAATCGGTGCCTTCACTGGTGTTTCTCCACTTGAAATGGCCGGCGCATATTCAGCTTTCTCAAATGGTGGATACTATAACGAACCATATTCAGTTAACAAATTCGTATATCGTCAAACTGGTGTAACAGTAGAACACCAAGGTGAAAAGAAACAGGCAATGTCTGATTCAACAGCATTTATGATTTCAAGTATGTTACAAAACGTTGAATTAGTTGGTGGTACTCCAAGTAATGTAGCTTGTAAAACAGGTACTACAAACTATGATGAATCTACACATAATAACTTAAACTTACCATATGACGCTGTACGTGATTCATGGGTTGTTGGATATTCAACACAAACAACAATTGGTATGTGGTATGGATATGATAATTTAACAATAGAATCTGTTGCACAAGGTTATGTCCTACATCAAACCCCTGCAGCAATTCAAAAAGATAGATTATTCTTAGCACTAGTTTATTCTGGAGCTATGGAAGGTAATCGTGCACCATTCAATGCACCTGGTAGTGTAACACAAGTTGCAGTATCTCCTAATTCCAATCCACCAAAACTAGCAATTCCTGGTCAACCAGCAGTTCAAGAATACTTTAAAAAAGGTACTGAACCTACTGAATACGACTTTTCTAATTATAAATTACCTGCACCATCTAATTTAAAAATAACTGATGATGGTACTAAAGTAACATTAACATGGGGAGCTGTTTCACCTGGTAGTTTAGCAACTGGTGATCATGGAGCATTTGGATATAATATTTATAAAGATGGAGTTTTAGTAACATGGACAGATAAAACAACTTACACATATACACCTACTAACGGAGTATATGGTACATATAAGGTTATTGGTACATATAAATCATATAATGATATTCAAACTAATGCTGCAGAAAAAAAATATACTAAACAACCAGCAATAACATGTCCTACTGATGCAAAAGTTGAAAACAACAAATGCGTTTGTACTGATACAAATAAAGTTTATGATGAAACAACTAAAACATGTAAAGAAAAAGAACAAAATCAAGAACAAGAAAAAGAGTAAGATTTAACTTACTCTTTTATTTTTTTCTATACATATATCTTTTAACTTACATTCCCTGCATTCTGGTTTTATTGCTTTACAAAAATACCTTCCGAATAAAACTAATTGTAAATGACGTCTAGTCCATACACATTTCTCAAAATACTTTTCCAGTTTCTTTTCTATTTTCAACACATCGTCATTTTTAGAAGCAAGTTTAAGTCTCTTAGAAACCCTTTCTACATGAGTATCCACCGCAATACAAGGTATATTATAAAATTCTCCTAAAAAAACATTAGCTGTTTTTCTACCTACACCGGGTAATTTAATTAATTCTTCATGTATCTTAGGAACTACTCCATTATATTCATCATCCAAAATAGTAGCAATATTCTTAATATAAGAAGCTTTTTTTCTAAATGACCCAACTGGTCTAATAATACTCTCTAAGTCCTCTATTCGGGCTTTTTTTAATGCTTTAAGACTAGGATACTTATTAAATATACTAGGAGTAACACTATTAACTCTTTTATCAGTAGACTGTGCTGAAAGAACTATCGCAATTAATAACTCATAATCATTATTATAATTAAGTTCACACTTAGGATTAGGAAATAATTCATCTAAATAAAGATCAATATTACTCATCTTCTTCATCTAACCAATTCCAATCAAATATCTCAGTATCTATCTCTATATCATCATTTTCATCTTTATTTAAAGGTTTTTTCTTTTCCTTTAAATCATCAATAGTATTAATACCTTTTTTATTCCATTCATATAAGATTTTATCAATATATCTTATACTACTAACTTTATTATGTACAGCTTCACCTAAAGCTTCTTTAATTAACTCTTCATTATAATTATTCTCTAACCAAGCTTTAATAATCTCATATTCAGTAGAATTTAATGTTCTTCCAAACTCTTTCTCTATAAGTTCAAATATATTAGAATCAACACCATCATCATCTTTACTAATATTTCCTATAGTTAAACAAGTTAATTTATTATAAAAATCATCTAAAGAAACAATTTCTTCCATAACATTCTTATCATTCTTTAATACTTCTACCCTAATTAATTTCTTTTCAGTTAATATTCCAATATAATTCATAACACTAGTAGTATCAATACCTAAATCATTAGAAAATTTATTAGGATCAAATAAAAATTTATTTCCTAAATTGTATAAATACATTAAAAATATAAATTCATTCATTTCAAGATTTAATTCTTTATAATTTTTAAGTAAATATAAAGGTACAACAATATTTCCATTCTTAAATATATCTATTAATTTTGAATTTTTCATATTATCATCTCCTCAACTTATTATAATAACATAATTTAAAAAAAAAGAGAATTAGTTAAAAAAACTCGTTAAGTCTCCATCATCCTCTTCTTTATCATTTACAACTTCATTTTCTAAATTATCATCTTCTATCTTAGTAGAAGCATCATCGTCTAAAGTATTATCATCACCTTTAGAAATATTTAAATCACTTTTTAAATTAGTACTATCAAGATCATTATAAGTTAAATCAATAGTCTCCTCCATAGGAGCAATATCAAAATCATTAACTTTATTATATCTATTATTTTTAGCTTTCTTAATAAAAACACTAATAATCATTACAAAAATTACTATTACTGCAATACCTACTAATACTAATATAATTATTGGCATTAATCCTTTTTCTTGTAAATCATTAATAAATTTAGTAACACTATTAACTTCTTTTTTAGTAGTAACCCCATTAACTATTTCATCTAAAGTTAAATCTTTATATTTATCATATCCACCTATTTGACAATATTTATTATCATCATATATAGATATATATTTAACATCTTTACTATTCTTACCATCTACAAAATACTTAGATACAACTTTAATAGAAAAAGGTGCACTACTATTTCCATTTAATTTATATCCAGAATAATTACTATCCAAGTCCTTATCAGTACAATAAGTTACATATCCAATATTCTTTTGATCTTCACCAAATAATAATATATTAACACTAATAGGTTTCTTTGTAACACCATTATTTTTAATAGATTCAAAAGTAATTAAACCATTACCTTTTTCATCAACACTACTACTATATACAAAATTATTATAATCAAAATTTTCAGTCTTAAAACTTGCCTTAGTATCTACAGGTACTAGTTTTAAAACATCTTCTGCATATACCATTACTGGTAACATTAATAAAACTAATAAAAATATAATTTTTTTCATATTATCTCTCCTATGAATATTTATCTTTTATATATTTAGATATACTAGTCTTTACATTTTCTAATCTATTATATAATATTTCTTCTTCAACATCTTCATAAATATCTTTCAAATATTCTCCAGGTTCTCTATCTAATATAGCCATTATCTCCTCTGCAGTAATATTTATCTCTTTTCTACTCTTAATAATAAGATTATTATAAGCAAGAGTTATTTTCTTAATATCCTCTTTTTTAATTTTACCAGCCACGCTATTGACATATAATCCATATTTATATAATACACTAGGATTTAAATTATCAAGTTTTATTACTTCATTAACATTTTCTATTAAATCCATTTCATTCTTATTAAATGGGTATTTATCCCCTACATTTAATATACTCCATATTCCAATAGAACTAGTAACATCACTATCTAATACTTTATATAAATTAGGTATTTCTAGTACTTTATCTAATTCTAAATCAAGTAATAACTTAATACCCTTTCTAAAATTAGGACTAGTAAATATCTTATCTAATTCTTCTTTCTTTCTAGTATAAGATAAATCAGTCAACAAATCTTTGGTTCTTTTTATAGCTTCATATGCCTCTTCATCTAAACTAAAATCTAAAATAGTTGCAAATCTAATAGCTCTAAGTATTCTTAAAGAATCTTCACTAAACTTATCATAACTATTTCCCACAGTTCTAATAATCTTATGAGCTAAATCTTTCTTTCCTTCTAAATAGTCAATAATATGACCTTCTTTATCCATACATAACGTATTTATAGTAAAATCTCTTCTTAATAAATCTTCTTCTATATTATCAATATATTTAATTTCATTAGGATGTCTATTATCACTATAACCAATATCTTTTCTAAATGTAGTAATTTCATAATTAATATTTTTAATTACTACAGTAACAGATCCATAATCATCACCAGGTAAACATTTATCTTTAAATATTTCCTTTACATCTTTAGGAGTAGCATTAGTACATATATCTATATCATTAGATTCTATTCCAAGTAAATAATCTCTAACAAATCCTCCTACAATATAAGATTCAAAACCTTTTTTATTAATCTCTTTAAGTAGTTTTAATGCATTATTAAGCAAACTAATCACCTACCTACTAATAGTATAACATAAAAATAAAAGAACCTAACGGTTCTTTTTTAATAACTAAAATTAGTTTACAGCGTCTTTTAATGCGCTTCCTGCTTTGAAAGTAACAGCTTTTCTAGCAGCAATCTTAACTGTTTCACCAGTTCTTGGATTACGTCCTTCTCTAGCAGCTCTTTTTGAAACACCAAATGTTCCGAAACCAACTAGTGGAACTTTATCTCCTTTTACTAATGCTTTTGTGATTGCAGCGAATGTTGCATCGATTGCTCTAGTAGAGTCAGCTTTAGTTAACCCTGTTTCTTTAGCAACAGCTTCTACTAATTCAACTTTTTTCATTTTATTTACCTCCCTATGTAAATTAAGCATATGTATCATGCTTACAATTTAAAATTACCATATTTTAAAAGCAAAAGCAACAAATTTTACTTAAATTTATCAAGTTTTTCATTTATTTGACTTAAAATAGCAATAATATGTCCAATAGAAAAGATAAAAACAGATACTAATAAACTAATAAACCAGATTGCAAACATAATAGAAAAATTAAATTCTGTTACTACACAAGTGTCATTTGAAAAATATGAAGTAGTAGTACAAGTAGAAAATAAATTACCAAATACTATTCCTAAAAAGAAACAAACAATAAATACACCTATTGCAAACATTTGATATACATTTAATTTATAACTTCCTACTTTACTTTTAACAGAATTAGCTTTAGGGAAATCTTTCTTACTTTTATTTACCTCATCAAATAAATCCATAACTACTTATCTCCCTTCTTAGTAGTCTTCTTTTTATCAGTATCATCAAAACTATTCTTTATATCAGTAACTGCTTCTTTAGCAACATCACCAACCTGTTTTCCAACATTTTTAGCAGTTTTTACTACTGTATCTCTAGCCTTATCTATTTTTTTATCTATTTCTTTTTCTTTAACATAATTATCAACATCTTTACCAAATTCATCTAATCTATTAGATACTTTCTTATCTACTTCATTAATTTTTTTCTTTAAATCTTCTAAATTCATTGTATCACCTACTTCCTTTTTCTTTTTATCTAAGAATACCCTATACAAATATATATATCTAGTTAGCAATATAATATATATAGTATCAAGAATCGAAATAAATACACCACTAATTGCTATAGTACTAATCAAATTAACTGCTAATAATATAATAGAAACTACTATAATACTATAAAACATAAATTCATTAGGCAATTCATTAAAAGGAGATTTACTAAGATAAAACTCTCTCCATATTCTAGTATCCCTCATCAAAGTATGAATTAGATATACTAATAATAATATATTAATTAAAAAATCTAATGAAGTAATAAGAGAAAATGCTTGAATTAAAGTAAGAAACGATGTCGTTGTTGTAATAAAATAAATAAATATTATTAATACACTTAAATAATTGAAATACCTCTTTCCTATATAAAACTTAATTAATATAAAATAAACAAGTATAAACAAATAAATACTATTATGATTAATAATACTGGTAAATAATTCTATTGAACCATTTCTACCTAACGCAAATGATTGAGTAAATATAATTATTAATAATATAGTTCCAATAATTAAACTAGTAATCATATTAGCATTATCATACCATTTAATTTTTTTCTCCATTAATTGTCACCATCCTAATTAATTATATCATATTTAATTGAAAATAAAATAATATTTATGTTATAATAAATGCGAATTGGAGGGGATATTATGTCACTACCTACAGTTGCATTAGTTGGACGCCCTAATGTTGGTAAGTCAACTTTATTTAATAAAATCGTTGGTAAACAAGTATCTATAATAGAAGATTTACCAGGAGTAACTAGAGACAGAATCTATCATGAAGCGACTTATAATAAAAAAAGATTCTATTTAATAGATACTGGTGGAATAGATGCTACTAAAATGGATTTTAATACTGAAATTAAAATGCAAGCAGAAATTGCTATATCTGAAGCAGACATCGTAGTATTCATAGTAGACGGTAAAGAAGGATTAACTCATAATGATTTAATAGTAAGAGATATCCTAAGAAAAACAGATAAAAAAGTAATTGTAGCTATTAATAAAATAGATGTAAAAGAAGCAAAAGATAATATATATGATTTCTATGAATTAGGATTTGACACATATATTCCTATTAGTAGTATTCATAATACTGGTTTTATTGAATTAATGGATACAGTAACAATGAACTTTCATGAAAAAGAAGAACAAATAGATACTAGAGTAAAATTCTCAATAATAGGAAGACCTAATGTAGGTAAAAGTTCACTTATGAATGCCCTATTAAATGAAGAGCGAGTTGTAGTATCAGACGTCGCAGGAACGACACGTGACTCAATAGACTCAGTATTAAAATATAATAATGAAGAATTTATAGTAATCGATACTGCTGGTATGAGAAAAAAAGGAAAAGTATTTGAATCAGTTGAAAAATATAGTCTTTTTAGAAGTTTAAAATCAATAGATAGATCAGACCTATGTCTAGTAGTAATAAATGCTGAAGAAGGAATCACAGAACACGATAAACATATCGCAGGTTATGCCATAGAACGTGGTAAAGGATTAATATTTGTAGTTAATAAATGGGATACAGTAGAAGATACTACTATAAATGAATTTGAAAAATTAATGCGAGCAGAATTTCAATTTGCTACATATGCACCAATTGTATTCTTATCAGCTAAAACTAAAAAAAGAATACATACATTAATGCCTGAAGTATTAAAAGTAAAAGAAAATATAAAACGAGAAGTTAAAACATCACTATTAAATGATATAATATTAGATGCATATAATTTAAACTTACCACCATCATATAAAGGTAAAAGATTAAAAATATATTTTACTTCTCAAACAGGTATTAATCCTCCTAAATTTACATTTAGAGTAAATAATAAAGGTTTAGTACATTTTTCATATGAAAGATATTTAGAAAATAAAATAAGAGAAAACTTTGATTTTGAAGGAACTCCTATAGTACTTCAATTTAAAAATAGAAGTGGTGATGAATAATGATTATCGGAAATAATAACTTCAATCCCAATAATAATAATTTTAAAACTAAAATGAATGCTATTAAAAATAATGCAAACACTATAGGACAACACACTTCAAAAGAAATACATACCAATGCTCATAAAGATATTAATAATAGTAATGAAATGATAGAAGAATCTCTAGAAATGCTACAAGAAAGATTTAATAAAGGATTAATATCTTATGACAATTTTATAAAACAATGTGAAAAACTTAATAAATTAAGAAAATAAATAAATCTCCTACATATAATTATATAGGAGGTTTTTTATGTTTAAAGATAGCTTATTTAATAAAATAGAAAAGAAAACTAATATAAATAAAGAAACTATTATAAATTTAGCTAATAAAATACAAAAAAATAATATGAAAGATGAAAAAACTATTAGAGAAGTAATAAAAGATCTTAGTAATTTAACAGGAAAAGATGTTTCTAAAGAAAAAGAAGATAAAATAATTAATGCTATTATGAATGATCAAGTTCCAAACAATGTTGATAAAATGTTTTAATTATTATATAATTAATAAAGAATAGGAAGTGGTATTATGAATATTAAATATTTTACATATTATTATGACATTATAAATGATATCACTTTTATTGAAAGAGAAATCTATGAATTATGTAAAAAATATGAAGTAAATTTAAACTCTATTCCTAGAATCATACATAATAAAAATTGCTATTCAATAGAAGAAACACAATTAAAAGAATTTATAGATAAAAGTAAATATATAGGAAATAGAGTACTAATTTTAGTAAATAATAATGACATAAAAAGAAAAACAAAAATAATTAGAATATGTAAATACAATGATGAATTATTTATTCCAGAAGAAGTAAAAGAAGTATATAAAGATATAGCTAATAATAAATTAATAAAAGTAAATAAAGAATTATTTATAAAAATTAATGAAGAAGATTTAGAAAGTATAAAAAAAGCTTACTTAAGAAGAGATATTAATATCGAAAAAGAAGTAAAATTAATTACTCCAATAAAAAAATAAGAACATTTTGTTCTTTTTTTTATGTATAAACATAAATATTTACTAAATGAGGAGAATGTTATGGAAAAATATGAAATTATTAAAAATATAGCCAAACGTAGTGGCGGAGACATCTATTTAGGAGTAGTAGGAGCTGTACGTACTGGTAAATCTACATTTATTAAAAGAATGATTGAAACACTAGTAGTTCCTAATATTGAAAATGAATATGAAAAAAAGCGAGCTCTAGATGAAATACCACAAACTGCAGCAGGTAAAACTATTATGACCACAGAACCAAAATTTGTTCCAAACAATACTGCAAAAATAAAAATAGATGACGTAGAATGTAATATTAAATTAATTGATTGCGTAGGATACATGATTAATAATGCTATTGGAGCTACTGATGAAAATGGTCCAAGAATGGTAAAAACACCTTGGTACAGTGATGAAATACCATTCACAGAAGCTGCTGAAATAGGAACTGAAAAAGTCATTAAAGAACACTCAACAATAGGTATTGTCGTAACTCAAGATGGTTCCATTGGTGATTTTCAAAGAAGTGATTATGTAGAAGTAGAAAAAAGAGTAGTTACTGAACTACAAAATATAGGTAAACCATATATAGTAATATTAAATACCACTCATCCTACCCTACCTGATACAGAACGCCTAGCAGAAAGTTTAAAAGAAGAATACAATGTACCAGTACTTCCAATGAATGTAGAAGCTATGAATGAAAAAGATATGTATAATATTTTAAGAGAAGCACTATATGAATTTCCAGTACTAGAAGTAAGAATAAATATGCCAGAATGGATTTCTATATTAAATCCAGATAATAAAATTAAAAAAAGTTACATTGATTCAATAAGAGAAAGCGTTATAGAAATAGATAAAATAAAAGATGTAGATAAAATATGTAATAAATTATTAGAAAATGAATATATTGAAAAAGCATATCTTTCAGATGTAGATACATCAACAGGAATTATCACAGTAAATTTAACTGCCCCAACCAAATTATTTGATAAAACTATAAAAGAATTAATAGATATAGATATAAAAAGTAAGGCAGACCTTCTATCTCTATTCCAAGAATTCAATGTAGCAAAAAAAGAATATGATCAATTTAAATATGCATTAAAAATGGTAAAACAAACTGGTTATGGTATAGCCACACCAACAATAGATGATATGAAATTAGACAAACCTGAAATAATAAAACAAGGAACAAGATTTGGAGTAAAATTAAAAGCAGTTGCCCCATCTATTCATATGATTAGAGTCGATGTAGAATCAACTTTTGAACCTATTATTGGTAGTGAAGTTCAATCTAAAGAATTAATAGATTATTTAACTAAAAATGATAATGATATATGGAAAAGCGAAATATTTGGAAGAAGCTTAGATTCAATTGTTCAAGAAGGCATTCAATCAAAAATAAACCTAATGCCTGATAATATAAGATATAAACTACAAAATACTTTAACTAAAGTAGTTAATAAAGGAAGTAATAATGTAATTACTATAGTAATCTAAGAAGAGTAATCTTCTTTTTTTTGTTATAATAAATATAGGTGGTATTATGATTCTAAATATTAGTGGTAGAACAGATATAGTCGCATTTTATTCAGATTGGTTAATAAATAGATTAAACGAAGGATTCTTTGATGTTAGAAATCCATTTAATCCAAAACTAGTAAGTAGAATAATGTTAGAAGATGTAGACTTATTATTCTTTTGTACTAAAAATCCAATACCAATATTAAATAAAATTAATAAAATAAATAAGAAAATGTATTTTCATATTACCCTAACACCATATAAAAAAGATATAGAACCAAATGTACCTAATAAAAAAGATATTATAGAATCCATAAAAAAATTATCTAATATAATTGGAAAAGATAATATCGTAATTAGATATGATCCCATATTTATAAATGATAAATATACTTTAGATTATCATATAAAAGCTTTTGATAAACTATGTAATCTATTAGATGGATATGTAAATAAAATATTAATTTCTTTTATAGATGATTATAAAAATGTAAGAAATAATTATAAATCATTAAAGTATAGAAAATTAAATGAATCTGACTATAAAACAATTGGAATAAAATTTTCAGAAAGTGCTAAAAAGCATAATATCCTAGTCCATACCTGTGCTGAAGAAAAAAACTTAATAGAATATGGATTTATAAAAGATGAATGTATGTCTCGTGAATTAGCTTTTAAATTAACAAATAAAATATATAAAAAATGGAATGCAAGAAAAAATGTCCCATGTCAATGTGTAGAAATGGTAGATATTGGAGTATATAATTCATGTAAACATTTTTGTAAATATTGTTATGCTAATTTTGATGAAAAGAAAGTACTTGATAACTATAATAAACATAATCCTAATTCATCTCTATTAATAGGAAAATTAGAAGAAGATGATATAATAAAAATAAGAAAATAATATAAGCAAAGATACTTTGCTAGACATTTTATTATTCTAATAATATGATATTTACGAAAGGAAGAAAAATATGGATATTGGAAAAAACATAGTTAAAATAAGAAAAGACAATAATCTAACACAAGATGATTTAGCTAATAAATACTTTGTCACAAGGCAAACTATATCTAATTGGGAAATTGGTAAAACATACCCAGATTTAGAAACCTTAGTAAAAATAAGTAATGATTTTAATATATCTCTAGATATATTATTAAAAGAGGATGATAAAATGGTTAAAGATATTTCTAAGAAACAAAAAAGATATAAATGGATAATAATCCCATTAATTCTATACGCTATTCTAGTAATTGGTATATTAGGTATAATAGTATATGCTTATAATACGCAATATAACTTAAGAGGCATAAGTAATATCTTATCTGTATATATAGATGAAGATAGAGAAAAAGAATATGTAGGAAAACTAAATGGATATAAAATATATGTAGAAAATTTAAGAGTAGAAGAATTAAACTTTAGAACTTTTAATGCAAAAAGTATATCACTAAAAGACGCTATAGATAATAAATTAGTATCAATAAAAGACTTTAGAAGAGGCGCTTGGTATATATTTAAAAATAATGATACTGAGATACTAAGATATGAAAGTTATGAAATAGCTATTAATAAAGATGAATGTATCATAAGACCTGTCTCAGACTATAAAAGTGTAGATATTAAATGTCATACTGATAATACTTATCGTATAACTCTAAAAAAAGGTAATACATTTGATTGTATATTAAATGATAAATATTATAGTTTTAAAATAAAAAATATATATAAAGATAATATTATAATTTCAACATCTAAATATGGATTAACTAAAGTAAAAGATAATAAAATAAATCTTAAAGATAAAGAAAAAGAATTTGTCATAGAAAAAAATAAAAAAGTAGAAATATCTACTCAAACAATGGACTATAATGAATCAATGATCATAGAATGGAAATAAAAGAGATTTAATCTCTTTTTCTATGTTATAATTAGTAAGAGGTGTATTATGGGAACTATCACATTAATAATAAATTCAATTATCTTATTCTTAGTATCTAATACTTACATAATTAATGATACATATAATATTAAAATACCAATTATAATCACAATATTATTTGTAATACTACTAAGTATATTCCCTTCATTACTTAATAAAAAACTATATGATAAAAAACTATATATAGTAAGAGATGGATATAGACTACTAATTATATTCTTAACTAATATAATCCTAGACATAATATTATATTTAAATATTATATTAAAATATGTTATTGATACAAAAGCATTACTTATAAATTTAGTAATATTAATACTAATATTAGGTACTATATTTTGGGCAGGTATTATTAGAGTATATTTATTTTCTAAACAATTAGGTGTTAAATATAGAATAGGTGGACTTATCTTAGGTCTAATTCCTATTGCTCATTTAGCTATGTTATTTATAATAATTAAAATATGTAAAGATGAAGTTGAATTTGAAAATAATAAAATCAAACTAAATAATTCTAGAAAAAAAGATGAAATTTGTAAAACAAAATATCCAATACTTTTAGTACATGGAATATTTTTTAGAGATTTTGAAAAACTAAATTATTGGGGAAGAATTCCAGAAGAATTAATAAATAACGGAGCGACTGTCTATTATGGAAATCACTCTTCTTCTCTAGCAATTAAAGATTCTGCTTTAGAACTATCTAATAGAATTAAGCAAATAATAAAAGAAACAGGTTGTAAAAAAATAAATGTAATAGCTCATTCTAAAGGAGGATTAGACACGAGATTTGCCATATCTAATTTAGGAATGGATAAATATATTGCCACACTAACAATGATTAATACACCAAATCATGGTTGCCTATATGCTGACTATTTAATGACTAAAGCACCCAAAGCATTAAAGAAAAGAGTTGCTAGTGGATATAACTTTACTCTTAAAAAACTAGGAGACAAAGATCCAGACTTCATAGCAGGAGTTACTGATTTAACTCATCCTGAAACAGAAAAAATAAATAAAATAATGCCCAACTCAAAAAATGTATATTACCAAGCATATGGTTCTATATTAAATCAAGCTTCATCTTCAACTTTACCATTTAATTTAGCTGGTGCATTTGTTAAAAACTTTGATGGCCCTAATGATGGAATAGTTGGAGTAGAATCATTTCCTATTGATAAAGACTTTACTCTTATTGAAACAACTAATCCAAGAGGAATATCTCATGGAGATGTAATTGATTTAAATAGAGAAAATATTAAAGGTTTTGATGTTAGAGAATTCTATGTTCAATTAGTTAAAGACTTAAAAGATAAAGGATACTAAAAAAAGAAGATTAACTTAATCTTCTTTTTTACATGCTAAATAAATCACTGTGTGATCCAGTTTCTACCAAATATAAAATTAATTGATCATTATTATACTTATATACTAACAACCAATCTGGTTCTATATGACACTCTCTACAATTACGATAATACTTATTATCACTTAATGCATGATCCCTATACTTTGATTCTAACTCTTCACCATTTGCCAGTTTTTTTACAACCAAACTTAATTTATCAATACTTTTCCCCTGCTTAATTATTTTCTTTAATTGTTTATTAAATTTACTTGATGTTATAACACCATATTTAGTTTCTTTTAAACTACTCATCCTTTAAAATATCCTCAAACATCTCGTCAATATTATGATACTTCTTATACTTATCAGGGTGAGTTTCAATATAATCCAACTCATTTAAAGCTTCAATAAATTCTTTTGAAGGTTGTTGTTTTACTTCGAAAGGTATTCCTCTTTCAAATATTGCCTTTTTTAAAAACATATTAATAGCTGTACTCATATTTAAACCTAAACTATTGAACAAATTAGTAGCTTCTTCCTTAACATCACTAGGTACATTAACATTAATAACACTAGTAGTCATAATATCATCTCCTATTCGCCATTATAATAACATATAAAATTAAATATGTCAACATACTATATACATAGTATATGTATATTATATATATTTATTTACAAAAAAAGAAGATTTAATCTTCTTTTATTTTATTTATTAATTCATTATATTTATCATATACAGATTTAGATTTAAACTTAATTTGACCATCTTCTAATACACAATCATCTTTATTATCCTTTAATAAATTCAATACTTCAGAACTAGTATCTATTATATTATTAACTTTAGACTTTATCTCTTCTAAAGTCTTTTTAGTTTCTTCTAAAGACTCAATTCTTTCTTCAGTAATCATTAATTCAGTACATAAATTATTATAGTATTTATCTTTTATTTTCTTATTTATATACTTTTCCATACTCTTCTTATTAGACTTTTCAATTAAAGAATCTATTTCTTTATTAAATGACTCTTTTTCAGAACTTAAATACTTAAATGATTCAACAAACTCAAATCCATCACTAGTATAATTATCATAAGATAATATCTTAGTAAGCTGAGAATCAGTCATAGTATTTTTAACTTCTTGAACTCCTTTAGAATAATCATTTAAATAGTTTTTAATAGTTCTTTCTACCAAAGCATAATCTCCACTAGTCTTAATTCTCCTATTAAAATTATCTTTAGTAATATCTAACTTATTTATCTCTTTTACTTCTTTATTTAAATTAGCTAAATTAGTCTTATCTCTAATAACTAAATAACCTACAAGTAAAAAAGCATCTAATAATATAAATAAAAATATTATAAAAAACTTCTTTTTATTATTCATATTTTCACCTACTTTATATTGTCTAAATCAAATACAAAATCTCCAAATTCTACCTTTTCAAGTATCTCATCAAAATCATCATCTACTATACAATAATACATCCCATCTTTATATCTAATGTCACGTAGATCTTTGATTAGAAAGTAATCTGTTGTCTTATAGTAAATATTATCATCTTTTATTTCTATTTTTAAATCTAATACGTTTTTATAAAAAGCATCTTCTAATCTCTTTAATTCAATAAATAATCCAACTTTTTTATTTATAGCTATAACTTTATAAAAACCATTTAATTTTAATTTTTTTTGAATTTTTTTAATTAATTCTTTTATATCATTATATAAAGATTTTTCATCTAACTTATTTTTATAATAATATATTTTATAATCTGTCTCATTTATCTTCTCAATTTTCATATTATAATATATGAATTAAGAATTAAATAGTTTCTCCATTTACTAAAGTATCTATTTTATTTAAAATATCTTTTACACCTAATTTAGTAACACTAGAAAATACTACTAAGTCATCACCTACTACTAAATCCAATGTATCTAGTATCACTTTAAGATTTTTTTGTTTTTTACTTCCACCTATTTTATCTGCTTTAGTAGCAACTACAGTAACAGGAAGATTATAATATTTTAAAAAATTATACATTAATAAATCATCTTCACTTGGTTTATGTCTAAAATCTATTAACATAAAGACTCTTTTTAATTGGTCTCTTTTCTCTAAATATTCTTCTATCATCATACCAAATTTAGCTTGCGTCTTTTTATCAGTTGCAGCATAACCATATCCAGGAACATCTATTAAATAAAAACTATCATTAACACCATAAAAGTTTAATGTTTGAGTCTTACCAGGTGTTGCTGAAGTATGAGCTAAATTCTTACGAGAAAGAATTGAGTTAATAAAACTACTTTTACCTACATTACTCTTTCCAACTAATAAAAACTCAGGTCTATTATCATCAGGATATTGACTTCTTCTAGTAGCAATAATATCTAAATTAGCTTCTTTTATTACCATATTAAGCACTCTCCTCTTTGTTTTTATTATATTCTTGTAGTAATAAATCTAAGTCTTTCATTACTTCTAATGCCTCTTCTTTTGTTTTTGTTTTAACACCGGAAGCATACTTATGCCCACCACCATTATGAGCTTCAGCTATCTTTTGTATTTCAGGGCCACGTGATCTAATTGATACTCTATATTGATTATTTTTAACGTCTTCTGTAATAGTTGCCCAAACTAATACTTCCTTAATAAAATTAAAATTATTAACCATATTACCAGCAGAAGCACTATCAACTCCAAACTTATTAATTATTTCATCAGTAATTAATACATATCCTAAATTATTTACAGTAACTACCATATTTAATGAAATATATCCTTCTAATCTTACTTCATTTAATGGTCTTAAATATAATTTTTGATATGCATTAGATAAATCAAAAGGATATTTTTCCAAATATCTTGAAACTATACTAAAAGTTTCTGAAGTACAACTATTAAATAAAAATCTATTTGAGTCTGATGCAAGTCCCATATATAAAAGTTCTGCAATATTATTATTACACTTCAATTCAGTTTTTTCTAACATATCCATTATTATTTCACTAACAGAAGTTTTTTTATCATCAATAAACTCTAAATCACATACCTTTTCAACAAAAGGATGATGGTCTATCTTAATTGAATATTTAAAATCATCTGGATTTGCCCCATCAATTCTTTTTCTATCTGGAGTATCGCAAACAATTAATAAAGCATTTTCTAATTTTTCATATTTATCTAATTTACCAAAAGATAAAAATTTTTGACTACCTGTTCCCACAGCTAATACATGTTTTTCAGGATAAGTTAATAAAATTGAATCACGAAGTGCAAATTGACTACATAAAGCATCAGGATCTACTCCAATGTGTCTAGCAATTATTATATTATCAAATTCTTTAATTTTATTAATTATTTCACTATACATAATTATTTTCCTATCTATTCATTAATCTTAATGTATCCCTAGCAATCATTAATTCTTCATTAGTAGGGATAGTATAAACTAATATACTAGAGTCATCAGTACTAATCTTTGCTTCTTCTCCTCGTATATTGTTTAAATCTAAATCTATTTTAATACCTAAGCAAGATAATTTTTCACATATTTCACGACGAATTGCAACATTATTTTCACCAACGCCAGCAGTAAACACAATAATATCAGCACCACCTAGTAAAACATAATATTGTGCAATATAATCGACTACTCTTCGTATATATTTATTCTTGGCTTTTATAGCTTGAGGATTACCTTCTTCACAAGCAGTAACTAAATCCCTCATATCACTACATAATTGACTAAGACCAAGTACACCACTTTTCTTATTTAAATCTTCAATTATCTCAGAAGCATTTTTACCTTCTTTTTCCATTACATATGGAATAATAGATGGATCAATATCACCACTTCTTGTTCCCATCATAATACCAGCTAAAGGAGTAAATCCCATAGAAGTATCAACACATTTACCATCTTTAATAGCACAAATACTTCCACCACTACCAATATGACAACTAATCAATTTAAAACTATCTTTTCCAAGTATTTTTTTAACAGTTTCTGCAATATACTTATGACTAGTACCATGAAAACCATATTTTCTTACTTTATAGTTTTCATACCATTCGTATGGTACTGGATAAAGATATGCTTCTTCATTCATAGTTTGGTGGAAAGCTGTATCATAAACAGCTACCATAGGAACTTCTGGTAATACTTCTTTTAAAGCCATAATACCAGCAATTTCTCCCGGATGATGAAGAGGTCCAAGCGGAGTTAATTCTTTAATACTTTCAATAACATCATCATTAATAATTACTGATTCAGAATACTTTTCCCCACCATGTAGTATTCTATGTCCTACACCTTTTATCTCATCATAAGAACTTATTATATTTAAATCAATTAACTTATTTAAAAGTACATTAACTGCTTCAGTATGACTAGGAAGAGCTATTTCTTCTTTAATTGTTTCACCATTTAATTTAATTTTATAAAAACTATTATCTAGTCCAATTCGCTCAAATACACCACTAACGATAATAGATTCATCTTTCATTTCAAATAAAGTAAATTTTAATGAACTACTACCTGCATTTACAGATAAAATTTTCATATTAATTCCTTCTTTCTAAACTTTCATAAATATTATACTATAATAAGACAAAAATAGAAAGAATTATCTCTTTCTATTTTATTTTAAAACCACATCTTGAACAATAACTACATCCATTTACACCATTACCACATAATGGACAATAATGTATTTCTTCTTTAACACTATTAAGCGGAGTAAATACTAATTCTCCTGTATCAGTTGTTGTAATCATACCCGTATTTAAATTATTATCCAAGTTTTGTTGAATTTTAGAAACTTTACTAATTGTTAATAAACAAATAACAACCAATGCTACATCAAACATAAAGAAAACTATTATAAATAATGCATTATATTCAACATAAAAAAGCAAAGCATCATATATTGTATGAGCTAACGTTGGAAGTAATATACTCAAAAACATATTCTTTGTATAAACACTTTGACTCTTATTAATTCTACCTACTTTAGCCTGTGCTAAGAAATATCCCATTATAACTCCAAAACACATATGTCCAGGAACAGATAATAATGCCCTAAGTATTGCATTACCAATACCATTAATAAATACATATATAATATTTTCTATACATGCAAAACCAAGTGATGCAAATACCGCATAAACAATAATATCATATATCTCATCAAACTCTTTATTTTTATATCCAAAGAAAAGAGTAACTAACCATTTAAATCCCTCTTCCACTAATGCCACCGATATAAATACATTAATAAATATTAATATAAAATTAGAAATATCATCTGTAGGAAATACTATTCCAAGTAATACTTCAAAAAATAATATAGGTATTGCACTAATAAAACCAAATATAAATATTTTTGCTAGTAATTTAAAAGGCTCATGATGAGGATCTTTTTTATATACAAAAAGACATAATAAATATATTGGTAAAACTGCTGCTACTAATAGATATTGCATATACTTCACCTATTATTAATTCTACCAAAAAATAAAAATTATTCAATAAAAAAAGTCATTATAAAATGGCTTTTATTTATTTCTTAACTTTTTCCTTATTAATTTCAGTTTCTATTTTATTATATTCCTCTTCATATTCTTTCATTTCACTTATTAATTGTTTTGTGCTGCTAAAATAGAAAAAATCATTGAAATGAGTTAACAATCCTAAATCGACTAAAAGAGTTAAAATACTACCAGCAGCAATACTTGCTATATCGTTACTAACCTCTTCACCTGTTTCCTTAGCCATAACAATATCTTTTTTATCTTCATCATGCACAATAATTTCAAAATGAGGAGTTTTTTGTAATTCTTCTTGTGTTACACTATCCTTTTTATAATCTATATCTTCAACAGACTTAATTTTAAAACCAAGCATATCTTCAAAAGATATATCTCCTTCTTTTCTAAACACTTTATATAAATCTTCTGTAGTTACATCTTCTAATTCATATTCTGTAACTTTATATGAATAAGTTCCGTCTTTTTGTTCTTCCCATGGACCGTAATAATATAACATATCAGTCATATCTTCTTTTGACACAGATTCTTTATATTCAGTTGTTACTGTAGTACCAGTGTCACTAGAATACTCTACTGTAGTATAGGCATGTTTTTTAATATAATCTATATTTCCAGGTATACCTCTTCTAGAAATATTATATCCAACTAATGAACCACCAACTATAAGTGGGGGTATTGCAAGTGCTATCCCTGTTACTACATTATGCGTTATTGTGTTAGATTTTTTAATTTTTAATCCATTAATTTCACTTCTTAAATACGTTAATTTTTCTATTTTTTTATTTAATTCCTCTTTTTCCATATTATCCTCCTGTAGCTATATACTATAACATATTCTAAATGTATAGTAAATAAAAAAATAGGAATAATCCTATTTTTCATTTACTATTTTATAAGTATCTTTAATAATCATTAATTCTTCATTAGTAGGTACTACATAAATATCTACTTTAGAATCTTTAGAACTAATCTTACCTTCTTGTTTATCTCTATATCCAGCTATTGTATTATTAACTTCTTTATCAATAGATAAACCAATTGGAGCTAATCTATTAATGATTTCTTCACGAGATTCAATACCGTTTTCTCCAATACCAGCAGTAAATACTATAGCATCTACTTTTCCACCTAATTCGATATAATAATCAGCTATATATTTAGCTATTCTATCATGATACATATTAAGTGCTAATACTGCTCTTTCATCACC
>CADALJ010000003.1 GCA_902788735.1 uncultured Erysipelotrichaceae bacterium | reverse complement strand
TTTCTTTAAATCAGTTGGTAATTTACTAAAAATACCTGAATTTCTATAATCTGCTCCATTGCTATTTCCTTGTAAATAAACTCCATTATTCAAGTAAGCTCTCATATCTGATAATGCCCATCCACCCATATTACCTGTACCTGATTCAGGAGGAAATACTCCAGAATAATAATTCATTCTATGATTATTTAATATATCAACAAATTCAACTACAAATCCACATGCCGTTTGTGAAAATCCTTCCGTTTCACATACTGCTGGTGTTGAACAATTTGCTATTCTCACTGTATATTCTTCATCTATTCCATCATCATCTAAATCAAATTTTATTGTCTTAGTATCACCTACTTTATAAGTTCCACATGTAAGATTACTATCTATTGAAGTTTGAACTGCTGCACGATTTCCCTCTTCTGCAATTGTTATCCATTGATCTGTTGCAAATGCTACTGGTGATGGTACTGGAGTAGCCTGTCCATATTGAACACTAAAACTAAATGAATGACTAACAGTTTCTACTTGATTATTTACATCTGCATTTGTTACTGCAGCTCTATCATATTCAACCCTTATTTTATATGTTTTTTTTGTTAATACTTGTGGATTTGCTGTCAAATCCGGTGCTTTTAGCAATTTATCTCCCACTGATATATCTTCATCATCTGCATATTTTACTTCATATTTTAAGTATGCTGGTACTACTCTGTTTTCTTCGTCTTCTACTTCAGGTATTAATGTATCATTATATTTCTTTTCTATATTAACTATTTCCGCATCTAATGTTCCTGCATTTACCGCATCTACTTCAAATTCATAAAAATCGCCTGGTTTATCTAAAATTACAGTAAAGTTAACTATATTATTTTGGTTATTAGCATCTTTACTTACTATTTCAGATAATGTCGAAGTTACTCCTGATTCATTATGAATATTATCCCAATAAATATTCCACGTATTTTTATTTATACGAGTAGTTCCATTTATTTTTAAGTTTGCCGTTAATGCTGCATAACCTATACTTATAATTAATAAAACTAAGAATAAGAAAAGTATTCTATTTTTTTTCTTGTTTTGCATACTATCACCTATTATTATTTTATCAATTATATTTTTATATATAAATAAAAAATGTAAATTATTTGTTAATTTACATTTTATTTACACTATATTAAACTACGTCTAGTAAATGTTTCGACATCTTTATCTATATAAATATCTATTGTACCTTTACTAACTATTTTTATAAAACCTAAACCACTAATAACTAAATCTTCATCATATTTCATATTATAAGTAATCTTATTTTTATCATATAATTCTTCATTATTAAATAAATTTAATAATCTTTTTACTTTCAAATCATTAGACATAAATAATGTAAAACTATTTTTTTCACCTTCAACATAATCTATTCTTATTAAATCTTCTATTACTATAGATTGACCTTTTCTTAACTGATATGTACGAGGTTTTATCTCTTTTTTAGGGCTTATTTTCTTCATCATCTTTTCATCTACTTGATTTAATATAGACCCACTCTCTACTAAACCTGGAGTGTCTATTAAAGTTAAATAATTATTTATCTCTATAGTAATCATATTTAAAGTAGTAGAAGGAAGTGGTGACATAGTTAATTCTTGAGTATTATCTGAATAATTTTTAATAATTTTATTAATTAAACTACTTTTTCCTGCATTAGTATGTCCTACTACATATACATTTTTACTTGTTTGATGATACTTAATTCTTTTCAATAAATAATCTATATTATAATTCTTATTAGCTGAAATAACTATTACTTCTTCAAAATGAATATTCATTGACTCCAAATATCTAATTATTTTTTCTTCTTTAACAGATTTAGGTAAAACATCTATCTTATTAAGTACTAGAATCATTTTATTAGGGATTAAATTTCTTATTTCTTCTAGGTTTTCTTCTAAATTTAATAAATCTGTGACATATAAAACTAAATCTTTAGTAAGTGCTACATCCTTTAATATATTTAAATACTCTTCATTAGACTTAGTTACTACTTGATATTCACCATAATTTTTCATACGAAAACATCTTTGACAAAGATCATTTTCTAAACTTGTAGTATAACCTTCTTGTAGTACATTAACATCTTGTAAAGTAACACCACAACCTAAACACTTTTTTTCATTCTCCATAATAATTTCCTCGCCTAAATAATCCTTTTTTTTCATACCTAGCTATTATCTTAGCCTCTAATTTTCTATTTAACCCTGTTATTTTTAAATCCTTATCTCCTAATGGATCAACTAATATAGTTTTAATTTTAAATCTATTACCTGCTAGTACATCAGTAACTATTTGATCCCCTATCATACACATTTCACGTTTTTTTAATTTATATTTAGCTTTAATATAAATTAAACTCTTAATAGAAGGTTTCATACTCCATGAAGTTCCTTCTATTCCTAACTCTTCTAAATAAGGTTTTAATCTTTTCTTAGTATTATTAGAACTAATAACTACTATAAAATCTTTCTTTAATTTATTTATTAATTTAACAGCATCTCTAGGACAATTCTTATGAGATATTAAACCTAAAGTATTATCAAGATCAAATATTAAACATCTAATACCTTTTTCTTTTAATAGATCATAATTTATATCATAAATTGTCTTCTTATAGATGTTTGGTCTAAATAATCCCATAAAATCACTTCCTCAAGTATTATATATTAAAATAACTATTTTGTCTAATTATTGACCCTTTGAGTAATCATCTCAGTATCCATTGTAATCTTTTCAAATCTATAACCATTATTCTTACCATATCTAATAATATCTCTAATAGCATCTCTTGTATATGGTTTAATATCATGCATTAATACCATATTAACTCTATCATGTCTTAAACTACTAACAACATTATTATAAACCCCACTAGCTTGTGTAGTACTGCCAGCGTCCCCTGAGGATATATTCCAATCATAATATTTAAATCCACGATTTACTACTTCTTTTGTTAAACGACTCATAATACCATTAGAGTAACGTCTAGAAACAGTATTACTAGCCCCACCTGGAAAACGAATTATCTTACTTTCATATCCAGTAATTCTTTTAACTCTATTTTGAACACTATATAAATCATTGAAATAAGACTCATCTGAAGCATACACAATAGAATAATCATGACTAGCAGTATGAAGAGCTACTGTATGTCCTTCATCATATTCACGTTTTATAAGTTCATCAGGTCCATTATTAGTTACAAAGAAAGTAGCCTTTACTCCTTCTTCTTTTAATATATCTAAAATTACATTAGTAGTACCACTATTAGGTCCATCATCAAATGTTAAATAAATTACTCCATTAGATACAATTATCTTACGAGTTGCAGTACTAGTATTACCTGCTTTATCAGTAGCAGTATAAGTAATAGTATAATCACCTAATTCATTAGCATTAATACTACCATCTCTTTTATAATCCTTTATTTCACCATCACAATTATCAGTAACTTTTACTCCGGGATCATCAAATTGATCTCCTAATTGAATATACATTTCTTCTCCACCATTAACTTCAATCTTAGGAGCTTCTTTATCTTTATAAATAACTTTTTTAGTAATAGATGTAGTATTACCACTAGAATCAGTAGCACTATAAGTAACTGATTTTTTATCAGAACTTAATATATTTTTAACTTTAACTTTTTTATCATAATTATCAGTAGCAATTACTTTTTCAGGTACAAAGTCACTTCCAGGACATACATAATAATCATCACTAGATATATCCATTTTAGGTTTATCTAAATCTTTTACTAATACTTTTCTAATCACAGTGCGAGTAAACATTCCACTCTTTACTTTATATTTAATTTTATATTCACCTAGTTTTTTACTATTAACATTACCTCTAACTTTAACACTTTTAGTAATATCTTTTCCTAAATAACTAGCTTTATATCCTTTTTCAACATACTTAGATTGATATTTTACTATAGTTGGATTTTTACCCTTTAAACTAATGCTAGGCATAAGTATAAATTCATATAATAAGAATCCTATAATAACTATAAATAAAACAATTAAACCGATAATTAAAAATATCTTTTTCTTCATATCACACCACTCTTTATACTATATAATTATATAAAAATTAATAGTTTTTGTAAAGAATGGATTATGAAACTATTTATCTTTATCTTTAATAAATTCTCTTAATAATTTAGTTAAAGCACGTTTCTCAATTCTTGAAACATAACTCCTAGAAATACCTAACTTTTTAGATATTGTTTTTTGAGTCTCTTCACGAGTATTATCTAATCCATATCTTTTTATTATTATTCTCTTTTCTCTAGGAGTTAATACATTAATATACTTATATAAAGACTTAATATTATCTTTTAAATCTATATCATCACAAAAATCAGTATTCTCTACTTGTATAATATCTTGTATTTCTATTTCATTACCATCTTTATCAAATCCAACTGCTTCATTAATAGAAATATCTTTACTATATTTATTATTCTTACGAAAATACATTAATATTTCATTTTCTATGCATCTAGCACAATAAGTAGTAATCTTAACACCTTTTTTATCTTTAAAAGTATCTACTCCTTTAATTAATCCAATAGTCCCTATACTTATTAAATCATCACTTGAAACTAATTTAGTATCATACTTTTTAACTATATGAGCTACTAATCTTAAATTATGTTCTATAAGTTTATTACGACAAGTAATATCACTTTCTTTATTCTCTATACAATATTTTTCTTCTTCTTCACTTAAAGGATCCAAAAATTGATCATTAGAGTAACTCCCAGTAAAACAAAATAAACTTCTTATTAAATTAATAAAAAACATATAATCACCTAAGTAATTATATGTTTAATGTCTTTTTAGTTTTCCAAATATTGTATTTAATCCACTCTTTAAAAAATTTCTATTAATTAAGTATGCATAACAAACTACTACCACTAAGTTTATTATATTAAGAATAAAATCATGTTGGTAATATAAAAATATTGAATAACTAAATATAATAATAGTATTAATTATAAATCCTTTACTAATTTTAATATTAACATATTTCTTTAAATCAATATGACGATACACCATCATTACAAAATAACTTATAGCAGTAGAAATAGCTGCTGCATATAGACCTATATATTTAATAAATACTATATTTATTAATATATTTATAACTGCACCTATTACAGCCGTAGTAGCAACTTGCCTAGATAGTTTCTTGGCTAAATACACTTGACTATATAAACATATTGCTACATTAAATACACTACCTAATACTAAATATGGAATATAGTTATAAGCATCATTATACTTACTATTAATAAGTAATGGGAATACAAATGGCATACATGCAATCATTCCAACTCCCATTGCCGTAAATAACTTCATAATAGTATTAAATACATCACTAAAGAACTCATCTCGATCAGGACTATTAATATGTAGTGCTGCGGACTCACTCCAACTTAAATTAAATACTCCAGTTAAACTAGATATAATAGTTGAAAACTTATTACTAATTGCATAAAGTCCATTAAAAGAACTACCTAATATAAATGAAATAATAGTTCTGTCAGATACATTTACTATCCACCAACTAACATTATTTGGAATTAATGGTATAGAATACTTATACATATCTTTTAATAATTTCTTATCAACTAATTTAAAATTAATCATTCTATATAATTTTAATCTAATAAATAGATATAATGTACATACAAAATTAGCTAAGGCCATAGAAATGATCATACCATCTGCACCCATATTAAAATGACATATCATTATAATATTAGATAAAACAGTAGTAAGTCCAGTTAACATACAGCTAATAGAAAAATCAAGTGTCTTACCAAATCCTCTAGCAATTTGTAGAAAATTACCTGATAACACACATATAATTATATCTACTAATATTAACCATCTAAATGGTATATTAATAAAACTAGTTACTATTACATATAAAATACTAAATATAGATAAACTTATAAATAACACAAAGAAATTATTACTAATAAGCTTCTTAGTATCTTTCTCTTTACCTCTAGAATCAATTAACCATCTAAAGATACTCATCTCTAACTCTAAAGTAATTATAGGTACTAAAAGAGTTACATAAGTTTGAATTAAATCAACAAGTCCATATTCTTTAGTTGCAAGATAGCCTGTATATAAAGGTAATAAGAAAAATGATATTAACTGTGTAGATACTTTTCCCAAAAATATAATTAATGTATTCTTAGCAAGTTGTCTTTTCTTATTCATAATTTCTTCCTCCTAAATCTAGTATATATAAAACTTGAAGTAAATCCCCCCAATGTATCAATTAATACATCAAGTATTTCTCCACTTCTACCTTTAATAAATAATTGATGAATCTCATCACTACAAGCATATAAAAATACAAATAAAATAGTATATATTAATAACTTTTTATTATTAAAATCAAATTCTTTTAAGAAACTACAAAAGAATAAACCTAATAGGAAATATATCGTAAAATGAGCAGTCTTTCTAACTACTACTACATATTTATCTATATATAATTCTTTTTCTTTATCTGTTAATTTTCTATTTAATATAAACTCAGTAGTTCTAATAATTATACCATCTGACTTCTTAGTAGATTTAACATCATTTTCACTAGAAAACATAAATATAATTACCATTACTATTAATACTAATAATAATTTTATTATTTTCTTCATGTATTTCACCATTACAAATATATCATGAAACAAAGAAAAAGGAAATTCTAATTAGTAATTTCCTCTTTTGTTTTACGTATACTTACTGCTTTATAAGCCTCTTCTATATCATTAAAATAAATTGTTCCCGTCTTAAGTTTTTCATATGTTTCATTACCTTTTCCAAGTATTAAAACCATATCACCATCATTTGCCATATCAATAGCTTTTTGAATAGCTTCACTCCTATCAATAACTATTTCATAATTATCATGAGTTTCTTTTAACTCTCTAATTATATCTTGACATATAGCCATAGGATCTTCACTACGAGGATCTTCATAACAGAATATTGCATAGCTTGCATTTTCAACAACGGCATTTCCTACTTTAGGTCTTTTATATGGATCACGCTCTCCAGCTTGACCAATAACTACTATACTTCTATTAATATCTAATGTATGAACAAAGTTTAATAAATTACTAATACCATTAGGAGTATGGGCATAATCTACCATTACATAATAAGGTGTTTTAGTATCAAGTAATTCTAGTCTACCACTTACTTTAATATCACTAATTTTATTTTTTACTTCATCAAACTTAAATCCTAAAGCAAATACACATAATAATGCACAAGCTAAATTATAAACATTAAAGTCCCCTAATAATGGACTATTTATTATAAGATCTTCTCCTAAATAATTAAATACTATATCAGTATGATCTGGATATACTTTAAAATCTTTTATTACTAAATCATTATCCTTATCTTTACCATAAGTTAATACTTTACCATTAGCTGCCTTCTTAAATTCTTCTGAATACTTATCATCATTATTAACTATACAATATCCATCTTCTTTAGTCTGACTAAATAATTTTAATTTACTTTCTAAGTAATTTTCAAAAGATCCATGGATATTCAAATGCTCACTAGTTACATTAGTAATTGCTGAAATATCAAACTTCATAGCTTGAAGTCTACCTCTAAAGAAAGCTTCACTACTTGTTTCAATAGATGCATACTTACAACCATATCCTACAAATTCTGATAAATACATATAAAGGTTTTGGGCATCAGGTGTAGTATTAGGATTATCTCCAGTAAACTTAGCACAACTTCTACCATTAGTACCAATATATCCACATAAGTCACTACCAATTAATGTTTGAATAATTGTTGTTGTAGTTGTTTTACCATCAGTACCAGTAACTCCTATCATAGTAAGTTGACGATCAGGATAATCATAAAATCTTTGACATAAATAAGGTAACTCTTTGTTAGTATCATTTACTTTAATTATAGGAACGGATTTTTCACCTACATCACGACTAACCACAATCGCACTAGCTCCATTTTTAATAGCCTCATCTATAAAATCATGTCTATCAGCTGTTACACCCATAGTACAAACAAATAAATTACCCTTTTCTATTTCTTTAGAATTAATACTAATTCCCGTAACTTCCACATCTTCTAAAACATTATCATATAATTCACTTAGTTTTTTCATATAATCACCTATAAAAATTATACCATAAAAAAGATAACTTGCATAAAGTTATCTTATATTTATTAAATTACATGTTTATTAGTATTATTACTATATCTTATAACTTCATGATTAGAAGTAATTTCAAATGGTATTTCTTGATGTAGAGCAGAAGATAAATTATCATCATATACCCCACTCTTTATTCCTAAAGCAGTATCTAGTTTTATCTCATCAGCTAATGCTACATGCAAAAAGATATCTTCATCATCACAAGAACTAAAATTAACATAATACTTATTTCCTGAAGAAACCTCATATTTACAGTCTTCAGGCATATTAGATATATGCATTTTTTCTTTTAAACTACTATTAATCTTTTCCATTAATTCATCACTATCTGCTACATTTATATTCTTTTTCTTATATACTTCTTCTAAAGAATCATTATTAACCATTCTTCTAGTAAAATAGATAGGTGGTAAATTACTATATCCATCGTATACATATAAATCATCACCACGATTAGCATATATAATTACTGTTAAGAAATAGGCTGTTGTATTATTAATATTTAAATGTTTATTTGGTTCTTTCTTTTCTTTTTTCTTTTTACCAATATATAAATCCACATCTTCTGGTAATGAATCAACTATAGAATTACTTACTTGACTATTAAAATCATTAAATTTTGTCGCATAATAATTCCATTCACGCTTATTATAATTATTATAATATACACCATCAACTTTTATTAATTCTGCATATCCAGGATGTATACCATCAGTATAATCATTATAACTTATTACTACTTCCCCATTATGAGTCACATCAGCCCCAAGTACTGCTATTCTATGAATACTTCCATCTTTATCTTTTAAATTTATCCATTTACTCATATTTATCCCTCAATATAATTATACAGTACTTTTTAATTTCTATAAAAAAATAAACACATTATATGTAAAACAAAACGTAAAATATTATACTCTCTCTCTTGATATAAAATAAAATTTAAGATAGAATTATATAGGGTGATATAATGAGACCAATGATATTTGGAGCTGGTACAGATTTAGGTGTTCACATTGATGGAGCCCAACTAGGACCAGTACAATTAATGAATGATTTAAAATCATTTTATAAAGGCGAATCCGTTTTATTTGAACGTGATAAAGATATTATTAAGAGTAGAAATCTTTCAGATAGAAGAAAAAATGAATATGAAATAGAAAAATTTAATTCTAATTTATATAAAAACATGGTAGATAAAATAAAAGAAGAATACTTTCCTATTATGTTAGGAGGAGACCATTCAGCCGCAATAGCTTCAGTACTAGCCAGCGCTAAAGTAAATGTTGATATTGGAATTATTTGGATAGATGCTCATACAGATTATAATACTTTCGAATCAACTGTAACAGGTAATATTCATGGACTTCCATTAGCTGCAGTAACAGGTTATAAATGTAATGAATTAAGAACATACCATAATGGTAAAATAGTTCAACCATCACGTACAGTAGTAGTTGGAGCAAGAAGCATAGATGAAAAAGAAAAAGATAATCTAAGATATGCTGGAGTTACAGTATTCTCTACAGAAGATATAAAAGAAAAAGGAATAGATGCTGTAATGGATGAAGCGTTTAAAATAGCTGGATATAAGACAAAAGGAATACACATAAGTTATGATTTAGATGTAATAGATCCAGATGTAGCACCAGGCGTATCTATTCCTGAATTCGATGGAATAAATGAAGAAGAAGCAATGAAAATAAATGAGTATTTAATAAATCATATGAAAGATATAGTATCATTTGATTTAGTAGAATTTAATCCATTAAGAGACGTTGATAGAAAAACAGAACAAATTGCTTTAAATATATTAGCACAAATTATAAATGCAGTAGAAAAGAAAAAGAAATTTGAAACTAAACAATTATATTAAAAAAAAGAACTTTTAAAAGTTCTTTTTTTATTCATCTTTATTTTCACTATATTTAACTAATACTTCACGAGGTTTAGAATTACCAGTAGCAGGACCAATAATACCATTTTCTTCTAATTCATCTATCATAGTAGCAGCTTTATTATATCCAATTCTAAACTTTCTTTGTAATAGTGAAGCGCTTGCTTTGCCACTCTTAACTACAAAATCAACTATTTCATTATATAACTCATCATCACTTGCTTCTCTAGCTTCAGCTGCAGTCATCTTTTCTTCAGTATCTTCATGCTTTTCTTCTTCTAAATTAGTGAATGTAGAATCATACACTGCTTCTTGTTGATTCTTAACAAAATTAATAATTCTTTCAATTTCATTATCATGAATATAACTTCCTTGAATACGTATAGGTGAATTCATTCCAATTGGTAAATATAACATATCACCTTTACCAAGAAGTTTTTCAGCACCCGTTTGGTCTAAAATAGTTCTAGAGTCAATTCCACTACCTACTGCAAAAGATATTCTAGAAGGAATATTTGCTTTAATTAAACCAGTAATTACTTCAGTAGAAGGACGTTGTGTAGCAACTATTAAATGTATTCCAGCAGCACGAGCTTTTTGAGTAATTCTTAAAATTGAATCCTCCACTTCCTTAGCAGCCACCATCATTAAGTCACTTAACTCATCTATAATAATTACAATATATGGCATTTTTTCTAATTCTTCTTCAGGATGAGTTTTATTATGACGTCTAACATATTCATTATAACCTTCAATTTGTTTAGTACCAGTATTAGCAAACATATGGTATCTCTTCTCCATTTCATTAACCATTTTCTTTAATAAAATAGATGCTTCTTTAGGATCACTTACCACTGGACACACTAGATGAGGTATTCCATTATAACAAGATAATTCAACTACTTTAGGATCGACCATAGCAAGGCGAACTTCGTCAGGTTTAGCTCTCATTAATATTGAACAAATAATACCATTAACGCAAACTGATTTACCACTTCCTGTAGTACCAGCTATTAACATATGTGGCATTTTATTAATTTCACAAACTCCAATATCTCCCATAATAGATTTACCAAGTGGAACCATTAATGTTTTATCAGGAGATGATTTCATTACTTTACTATCCATTATTTCATAGAAACTAACAGCTTGTGGATCATCATTAGCAAACTCAATTCCTACTGTACTCTTACCTGGAATAGGTGCTTCAATTCTAACATCTTTCTTAGATAAAGCTAAAGCTATTTCTCTTGATAATGTAGTTATTTTATTAACACGAGTTCCACTAGCTATCTCAAGTTCATATTGAGAAACAGTAGGTCCCACATGAACTTCTACTACTTTTGCGATAACTCCAAAACTCTTTAATACATTTTCTAATTTAGAAATATTACCCTCTATCGCAGTATTATCAGTTTCATTATTCTTATTTTTTGGTTTATTTAAAATATCAAGTGAAGGTAATTTATAAGAAGGATTTACTGAATTACTAGTATGAACTTCTTCTTGAGGAGTTTCTTCTTTTATAGGTCCCTTCTTCAAATCATCAGGACTAATCTCTTTCTTATTATCTTCCTCGTTTTCATTACCATTACTAATTTTAACTTGTTTATTAAATAGTTTATTCTCTTCTTCTACTTCTTGTACTTTATCTTTATCTTCATGTTTTAAAGCATTTTCTTTTACGTATTCTACTCTATCCTTTAAGAAATCAACTATAGAGAATCCCGTAAACATACAGAAACCAACTACCATAAATATAACTGAAGTTATTTGCATTCCTGTAAATGAAAAACACTTAGCAAATACAATAGAGAATATTCCACCAATAAGTCCTCCACCTACTGATATATTTTCTCCTATTGTTCCTGTTGCCATCAAACTATTAAAACCTTTTATTAATTCATTTATTGTCTCTTTAAATATTAAACTACTATTAGCATCATTTAATGATACAAATTTCCAATGCATTAATGTTAATAGTCCTATCACAAATATATAAAAACCTAACCATTTAGTAGAGAAAAATTCTGGCCAATCTCTTTTCCAAAATGCATAGATACCTATTATAAATAATAAAACTAAAAATGCCATATATACTGAACCAGAAACAAATAATCCAAATGATGCAATTAATCTTCCAACTGGTCCTAACTTACATACACCAAAAATAGCTAATACACTTAATATTAACGCATATATTTCAATAGATATAGTAATCTTTGTTTTTTTAGTACGTCTTCTTTTTCTTTTAGCCATCTATTTCACCAATCTTTCTAGTATTATTATACTACATTTATTTAATTTACAAGTATATTAAACTATTTACTTGTCACAATTAAACACTATTTCTTTTTATTTAATAACCTAAGATACTCTTCATATACTTTTTCTACTTCACTATCCCATGTACAATATATTTCTTTATAAGCATTTTTTCTTACACTATTTAATTCTTTTTTATTACTGATAATATCAATAATCTTATTACCATAAGATTTATAATCATTATCACTTAAATAACCATTATGCTTATCAATTATACTAGAAGAAGTAGCACTACCATTAATAAATAAACCCGGACACATTTGTGAAGCTGCCTCAACTTGAACTACACTAGATGCATCATATAAAGATGGAAATAAAAATAAATCACTACTAGCATAATAATCTCTTAATAAATCACGATTACTACATTTACCACATAAAATTATTCTATCTTCTAAATGATACTCTTTTATTCTTTTCTTTAATTCTAATTTATCTTGTCCATCTCCAACAAATAACATTTTAAAATTAACTTTATCTTTAATATAATTCAAAGCATCTACTATTAAAAATATATTTTTTAATTTATTAATTCTACCTACAAATAAAAATATAGTTTCATCATCAATATTATATAAATCTTTAATTTTATTCTTAGATTTATCTATATCTTCTACTAATTTCCAATCAGTAGCATTACGAGCTAATTTCAATTCTTTTTTAAAATGATACTCATTAGTTACAACACTTTTCATACCCTCATTAACAGTATAGCAAACATCACACTTACTAAATAAATTCATAGTACGTTTAGTCAATTTTTTTGAAAGTAATTTACTTTTAGTAGCCCTATAAAAATCTTTATAAAACTGGCTATGTATTGTCCCAAATAAGGCAATATTTTTCTTTCTAGCATATTCTACTCCTAACATTCCTATAGTAGCTGGAGAATGAATATGAACTATATCTAAATTATATTCTTCTAATTTTTTTATAAATTTTCTATCTACTTTAGGTAAAGGTAGAGAATAATCAAGCTTTGGTACTTTAATAGATTTACATCTTACTACTTTATAAGGTAACTTAGAATCATCATATTTACCAGTATTAGGAGCAAAAACTATTACATCACACTTTTTACTAAGTATCCTAGCATAATTATCTACTACAGTAACTACACCATCTATCATAGGATAAAATGTATCAATAAATAAACCTATTCTCATCTTATCACCTATAAAAATTATAACAAAATAATAAGCAAAAAAAAAGAGCCTAAGCCTGTGCTCTTTAATTATTACCTATGCTCTTGATACATATTTACCATCAATAGTAGAAACAATGATAGTTTCTCCTTCTTCAATAAATAATGGAACTCTTACCATTAAACCAGTTTCACATTCAGCATCTTTCAAAGCATTATTTGTAGTGTTACCTTTAACAGCTGGTTCAGTATGAGTAATTACTAACTCAACCTTATCTGGTAAATCAATTCCTAAGATTTCTCCTTCATAACTAGTAATATAAACTTCTAAGTTTTCTTTTAATAACTTAGCTTGATTACCAATCTTACTAGCAGGAATCTCTAATTGATCATAAGTATCCATATTCATGAAATAATATATATCACTCATATTATATAAATATTGCATTAATTGTTTTTCAATTCTAGCAGTAGCTACTTTAACACCAGCATTAAAAGTTTGTTCAAAAATAGCTCCAGTTCTTAAATTTTTAAGTTTAGCTTTAACGATAGCTGCACCTTTACCAGGTTTAACATGTTGTGTTTCCATTACTACATAAATATTTCCTTCATATTCAATAGTAATACCATTTTTTAAATCATTTGTACTTATCATATTATCACTCCTAAATTAAAAAATAAGTTAAAACTTATTTTATTTCTTTTCCTTATGTACTGTGTGTTTTCTACATCTAGGACAGTATTTATTCATTTCAAGACGATCAGTTGTATTCTTTACATTTTTTTCTTCTCTATAGTTTTCTTCTTTACATTCACTACATACAAGAGTTTTATATTGTCTATTTCCTACTTTAGCCATTTTCTTTCCCTCCTTAAACGCCTACATGTATTATACCAAATATTTCATATTTTGCAATGTTTTTTTAATCAAAAAAGCAATTATACATATATAATTGCTTATTAATTAATACTCTTCTCTTCTCGTTTTTGTAATCTTTTAATTCTTGTAAGTACTTTTCTTTTTGAATCAACCAAATCAACATTCTCAGAAGATTCATGATTAAACTGCTCATTATCAACTATTATATCATATATTTTTTTGCATTCTTCAAGATTCCAATATCCATCATGAACAGCTTCATAAAAAGGAAATCCATTCTTTGAATACTTCATAACATAAGTTTTAACAAGTTCCTTATTCCAACTTTCATTACTTTCATGTTTTTGAGAATCATATAAAGCTACTATATTTTTCATATCCATATTATAATCAATTGCTTCCATTATTTCTAATGCATATTCTATAACTGTACCCTTATTAGGACCAATTGCACCCATAGCTACATCATTAACCCATTCTTGAAAATGATTTGGATATATTAAATTTCTTCCTTTTTTTATCTGTTCAGGTATTTTGTCTATGGCATCTAATAATTTTTTTTCTTCTTTTTTTCTCTCATTTATTAAATCAATTTCCGCCTTTGTACGTCCTGTAATCATTAGAAATGCAGAATCCATTGTTACAGTTTCAGAATCTAAAACAACTCCATTAAATTCACAAAAAGCTTTTTTTCCTTGTTTTTTTAAATATAATAATTCGTCTACTGCATCCTCTAAATCAGTTCCAAAATCTATTTTTAATTCTTCATATTCTTTATTTTCTCTATATAATTCTATTGTTTCCATAACGAACCTCCTATTAGTTATCTATTATACACAAAAAATTAATCAAGTCCATACATTTCTACGTATTTTCTTGCTACTTCTCCAGTAATTCTATAAGTAACAAGTGATGCATAATTAATATTTGAGTTTGGATGAGATGAATCAGGAGATGTTACTACTATACTCATTTTAGGATTTTCTCTTGGTAAATAGCCTATAAATGAACTAGTAATTGTCTCAGTATCAATCTTACCATCATTATTAGTATCAATAAAACTTTGACTAGTACCAGTTTTTCCAGCTGCTCTAAAAGAACTATCCATATAGCCAACACCATAACCCCAGTCCATAACAGCATCAAAACCTTCCTTAACACGATTCATATATTCTTCTTTTGTATCAACCTTATTTAATACTCTTTTTTCTACAGTATACTCTAGTTTTCCAATATCATCTATTTCACTACTAGAATGAACTTCTTTTAGTAAATGAGGTGCAATTCTATCTCCACCATTAGCTATAGTAGAGATATATTGAGATAATTGAATTGGAGTATATGTTTCATATTGTCCCATAACAAAGTCAAGTAAATTACCAGCTGCCTTATCTTTAGATGAATAACCACTACTTTCTCTAGGTAAATCAATTTCAGTCTTAACTCCTAAACCAAATGAATGGTACATTCTTCTATAAGTATCAAAAGCATTCTGATTAAAATTAAGCTTCATTCCATTAAAATATTCTTGTCCATTAACTCTAATTGCTGTTTTAAATTGATATACATTACTAGATTTTGCAAGAGCAGTTATATCATTAATTACTCCTAAATCATTAACAGAAGAACACTTAGGAGCTACTCCAGCTACTTTTACACATTCATCAAGCATATATTCCCCAATATGAATAGCACCTGTATTATATCCAACTAATATAGAAGCCCCTTTAACTACACTTCCCGGAGTAATTGGTTGCATCAAAACACTATTAATATTATCTCTAATCTCTCCATTAACTAATTTTTTAGATGCCATAGCTAAAATCTCACCATTTCTAGGATCTTGTATAATAACACTAGAATGATCATAAAACTCAGTATTAGGTTCATTCTTAGCCCTAATCATTTGTTCTCCTATTATTCTTTCTACTTCTCTTTGTAAATTAATATCGATAGTCAATACTATATCTTTACCGCGAGTTCCTTCTTTTATTAATCTTTTCTCATATGAATTAACCATTTCGTAAACATCTTTTTCACCATGCAAATACTCTTCATATTCTTTCTCTATATAACTTAATCCTACTCTATCATTTAAACTATAACCTTTTTCTAAATAATAATCCTTTTCTTCATAAGGAATTCCCTGTGAAGTAGTAGAAACAGTCCCCAGCATACTCTTAAAAGTATCTCCATATAAATAAACTCTTTCCCAATCAAGTTTAGTATTAAACCCATCTAATAAACTATTATTCTCAGATACATATGCATATTCTTTATCACTAACATCACTTTTTATTATCTTTTCTTCATAAGTGTAACCTTTATTCATTAAATAAAATAAATAAGCTATTTTTAATTCTTCTTCACTAAACTCTAAATCTTTATCCTTAATTCTTTTTAATTTTAACTCTTCTAACTCTCTAGTAGTCATCTTCCTCTGTTTTACTTTTTCTATTTCATCTTTTGTAACTAACTTATCACATTTTTCCTTATTCTTAGCATAATAGTATTCTCTCTTATTTCTATCACTTATTCTATGGTAATCTATATCTATATGAGGAGAAAGTCTACTAGCAACCTCTATCATTTCTAAATTAGTAGTTCCTTTTTTCTTTTGATATGTAATAGTTTTTAAAGACTTATTATCTACTAACAAATTATAATTTCTATCATATATTCTACCTCTAGGAGTACTAGTACCATATACCTTAGAATATGTAAGTAAAGATAATGACTCATCATATATAGGTTTATTAATAATCATCATATTAATAAGTCCCATAAATACTAAAGAAAATAGAATAATAAACACAACAAAAAAACTAATAAACCTATTATTAATTATCCTATTATAATTATCAAATTTTCTTCTCTTATTTAGTCTTCTCATAATAATAGTTTATCACATATTTTAAATATTAATTCATATAATTTACTAGGTGATTATTATTTATAAAGATTTAATAAAAAAATACATTAATTATTTAGAACCAATTCATATAAAAAATTATGCTGAAAGTAAAAATATATCTATTTCTAATGAAGAAGTAAATATAATTCATAATTTTATAAAAGCATATTATAATGAATTATTAGAAAGTGATTTTATTCTAAATGAATTAAAACCTTTAATTAGAGAAGATTTATATAAAGAAGTATTAAAAGAATATAAAGAAAACAAAGCTAAATATTTTTAACTTTGTTTTATTTTATTTATTAAATTTTCATCAAACTTCTTATTTCTAATCATTTCTATCTCATATTTATATGGAGGATATTCTCTATCAACATAAGGTGTTTCCAAAATTCTAGGTATCTCACCTAATCTCTCATTATAAATAATTTTAATTAGATTATCAAAACCTAAAGTACCAAATCCTATATTTTCATGTCTATCTTTATGAGAAGAAAGAATATTTTTAGAATCATTTATATGAATACAACCTATTTTATCTATCCCAATAATTTTATCAAATTCATCTAAATATTTATCAAAATCTTCCATACTATATCCTGCATCATTTAAATGGCATGTATCTAAGCATACTCCTATATGAGATTTATCTTTTACACCATCAATTATTCTCTTAATTTCATCCATTGTAGAGCCTACTTCACTACCTTTACCAGCCATAGTCTCAAGAAGTATTGTAACATCAGTTTTACCATCTAAAACTAAGTTTAAACCACTAATTATGTTTTCTATCCCCTTATCTATTCCTAAACCAACATGGCTTCCAGGATGAAGAACCATATATTTAACACCTAATTTAGAAACACGTTCTACTTCTCCTTTTAAAAAACTAACTGAAAAATCAAAATTAGCCTCATTACATAAATTAATAATATAAGGAGCATGAACTACTACTTTAGAAAAATTTATGCCTACTTCTTTCATTTTTTTAATTGCTTCATTTGTCAATTTATCATCAATAGGATATCTCATAGTATTTTGAGGAGCACCAGTATAAAACATAAACGTATTAGCACCATAACTAGAAGCTTCTAATACACTTCCTAGCAACTGACTATTTTTATTAAATCCTACATGAGAACCAATATATAACATATTATCACCTAATAAAATTATATCAAATTTAAAACAAAATAAAAAGGATGTTTAACATCCTTTTTCTTATTTTATCCAAGAGATAATTCTTTACAGTTTCCACCTTCACCAGAAGTTAATAAATCAGTTCCGAATTTATCATCATCTTCAGTTCCATTTGGAGCTGTTTTTCCAGCAGGAGCATCTTTAGTTACAACTGTACTTCTTTTAATAGCATTTTCTTTTGTTAATGTAGAAATACCTCTACTACCTGCATCTACCATAAATATTGCATAACTATATTTAGTATTATTTTTTTCATCTACGTCTTTATATACAGCAATATAACCTTTTACATTAGCATTACCCCAAGAAGACTTACCACCTTGTTCCATTAAATCAGTAGCACTATTTCCTGAAGATGTATCAAAACCGTAATAATAATATCCTGCAGGTGCAGCTGATATAGGAGTTTCACCATCGTCAGTATAAATATTATCTGCAGCAATTTCATCTCTTATAGCTTTTATATATGATTTAGCTGTATTTGCAAATGTATCACGACGAGTATTTTCAATTGTTCTTGATACTGCTGGAATAGCAACTAACATCAAAATACCCATAATTGTTATAACGGCTAATAACTCAATCAATGTAAACCCTTTTTTATTTGATTTTCTATTTATTTTTTTCATTTAATCCACTCTCTTTCCTATTTTCTTATAACTTAATGTTATCATGCTTTATTTTTCTTTACAATACATTTTAATAAAAATTACACATTTTGACACATTTTGTCAATTATGAACAAACTTCTGCATAACGCGATGCTGATACTTGATTTCCTTGATCATCATAATATACACCATTTGTATAAGTACAATAATTTCCACCAGAATAATAACCTTTAATAGTGTCACATTGGGCAGATATAGAACCAAACAATGTTACTTTTGCTATACCTGATGATCTATTATCTCTTTCAGTCAAACCTGTATCATCATCTATATTTTGTACATCAGATGTTTTTAATGAAGAAATCTCTATACTATCAGTTAATTTAATCCCTGTTCTATTATCATCAGTCTCTTCAACTAATCTAACAAAATACTTATATTTGCTACCCACTCTAGTATATACTACAAGTGAATCAAATTGATCATATAATCCTCCATTAGGTCCTTTTACTATATTATCATCATCATTTAAATAATTTAATGAAAAAACTATACATTCTCTATTTTTAGGTTTAACTAGTACTCTATCTCTATTAGCCTTAACCTTAGCTGATTCAACCATACTAATTGCATCTCTTTTATACTTATCAAGCCTTTGATTTTTTAACATACCACTAATATTTGGAATAGTAACAATCATAAGTATCCCTATTATTGCCAACATGGCTAATAATTCAACAAAAGTAAAGCCATTTTTCCTTTTCCTCATATAACCACTACCTTTAAGATTATTATAACATAAATTACTTATTTTATTATTTTTTTTAGATTATTTAACTCCTCCAAACTATTATTTGTATAATGGTTTACATCAAATATATTGTCATATCTAAATAAAGAAAAACCTTTATAATTCTTCAAATTACGAGAAAGTAATACTTCTCTCATAATTATATTATTATTAAGTATCCATTCATCCTTTCCTTCCCTAGCATACTTATCTTCAATTCCTACTTTATAAAAAGCAAGAGCTAAATATAAATCTATATCATTTTTTAATAGACTTTCCCATTCCTTAACTACATTAGTATAATCCTTAGTACTATTATAAAATCCATAATATATTTGTGGCATTATATAATCAATATAATCTTTTTCATTCATCCATCTTTTAACATCCGCCCTATGAATATTATAATTATTATCTATATTACCATCAGGACTTACTCCAAAAGAAACATTTTTTCTTTTACACACATTATGTACTCGCTTAATCATTCTATTAATAGTATTTAATTGATACTCATCTTTAGAAATATAATCATTTTCTTTTATATATTTTTCATAATCATTTGTATCTATATCACTATTAGGATAAAAATAATCATCAAATAAAACTCCATCTATATCATAATCTAATACTTCAACTACCCCATCTACTATTAAATCTTCTACTTCACTTTTACTAGGATTTAAATATATTCCATTATCAACATATAAATAATCTGTATTTATATATTTATAAATTAGTTCATTACTACTAATAGATTCAATATTACTAGTAGTTCTTACTCTATAAGGATTAATCCACGCAATAACTTTTATATTCTTATTACGAGACTTTTCTATAAAATAGTCTAACACATCAAAATTATAAGTATTAGTAAATAACTTAGACTTATATATAGCATTACAATTATCTCTTACTTGTAGAATAATCGTATTAAACTTTAATTCATTTATATTATCAATTACCTTATCTATATTCTTTTTACTTTTAACAATATCTTCATTAATATATTCATGTAATTCAATATAACTAACAAATATAGCTCTCATTTCTTTTTCTTCTTTTTCTTTTGTTATATTTAAAGTAAGCACCATTATAAATAAAATAATAATTATAATAATCTTTTTCATTTTATCACCAATTAAATAATAAAATGATTAATCAAAAAAAAATGTCACTTTTTAGATTCTATTACATATAAATTATTATTCTCATAAAAGCAATAAAATATATTTTCTCTTTCTAAATTTAATTTTTCTAATTCTTTATCTAACCATATCTCATTTTTATTAATTTTTTTCAAAGTATTCATATCTACAATACCATTTAATATTAATGGAAGAGGATAATCATGACTATTATCTTTTTGAAAAATAGATAACTTACCATTAGTTTCTAATACTGCATAATCAATTTCACTAATAGATTTAATAGAATTATCTCTTAACTGCATTAATAAATCTTCAATATTATATCTTTGACGTTTCATTTCTTTAAAATTTACTTTTCCATTTTCAATAATTACTGAAGGATTTCCATCTATTATATCTCTTATTTTTTTACTTTTAATTGATAAATAAGATAAACCTATTTGTACTAATGATAAAGAAAGAACTGGTATTAAAGACATAAAAATACTAGTATTATAGTTTTCTATTGAAATTGCTACTAATTCAGCAATAAATAAAGAAACAATAAAATCCATTATAGAAAGTTCTCCTATTTCTCTTTTCCCCATAATTCTATAAAGAATAGTTACTATGAAATAAAAAAATACACTTCTATATAAAACTATAAAGTATTTCATATCCTCACCATTTATATTATGTACTAATCATATTTATCTTATACTTCACATATTATTAATTAGAGGTGAAATTATGTCTTATATAAAAGCTATTTTTCTAAATGTTTTAGAATTATTTTTATTACTATTTTTAATAACTATTTTATATTATTTTAATATTATAAATGAAAAAACTTTTGAAGTATTAAAACTAATAATATTATTATTCTCAATATTTATAAATAGTTTTATTTTAGGAAAAAACACTAAAAAGAAAAGTTTCTTAGAAGGAATTATATATGGAAGTATATTAATTACTATACTACTTATAATTACTATTATCTTATCTAAAATACAAATAAAACTACTTATATTTTACCCATTAATATTAATAACTTCTATATTAGGCTCTATGATGGGAAGTATTAAAAAAAATAGATCAAACTGATCTATTTTCTTTTCTTCTTTCTAATAATTATTACTCCACCTAATAATACAATAAATACAATAGTACATATAGCCATAACATTAGTACTAGCATCATCCTTAACCTCAATGACTTTATCTTCATCACTTACTAAATATAATGAATTATTATCATATTCACATGAATCATCATCTGGACAATTAATTTGTCCTACAAAATATATAGTAGTTCCATTCGAATAAAAATTTTCAAAAACATAATAACTATTTCTAATTTTCTTTACTTTTTTTAATACTTCACCATCTAAATTAACTTTAACAACTTCATATGATGAATCATTTTCATTTTTATATAATAAGAAATATTCTTTTATATTATTATCTTTTAATATTGGTAGTAATATAATCTTATCAGTTTTAGAAGCAGTAGTTTCTCCTATTGTTTCCCATACTTCTTGATTATTATTATAATTAATTAAATAATAACTACTATCACCTTTATCCAATTTAACTTCTGAAGTTATTCCATATAAAATAAATCCATTATTAGCTTCACTCAAATTATATGTATCATATTTACTTATATCAGTAATAACTATATCATTTGATAAAGTAGAGTCTACAGAAATTAAATTATTACCTACAATTATTGCATATCCAACTAACTTACTATCATTATTTATAATTGTTATATCAGATATACTAATATCATTAAAATCTCTTCTAAATATTACAGAAAAATCTTTACTATATTTTATTAAACTAGCACCACTTTGTGTATCTAATATACTAATATAACCATCTACATTACTACTTTCATCCTTAGTAGGAATAATCTTTTTAATATGTCCCTCATCTATTCTTCTTTCATATACTAATTTACCGTCAAAATCAATTTTAATAATTACTGAATTACCACTCAAATTAGGTTCAGAAACATCATATGTTTCTTCAGTAACTATTAAATAACCATCTATTTGTCCTTCTTCATTATATGAATATGTTAAATAATCTATATAATCATCCTTTGTATTACCAAAAGTATATTTCCATACTAACTTATCATTCTTATCATATTTCACTAATATTACTTGGTAATCACCAGAATGATCATTCTTATCTACATCTTCTTTATAAACACTACCACCTAATATATATCCATCTTCTTTTAAATCAGTATTATATGCTTTTTCTATATAATTAAATATTTCAGTAGAATACTTATTCATTGAATATGAAATATCTTTTGCGTATACATTATAAAAACAAATTATAGATAAAATAATTCCAAATACTATTTTCTTCAATACAAACACCTCATATAATACAATTATAAAACAAAAGAAGACCAATTACTAGTCTTCTAATACATTTTTAATCATTTGAATTTCTCTTCTTGTAATAAATTTCTTCCATCTATAATTATTAGGTAATAGGTTTATTAATATCTCACGACTTTTCATTTCTCTTGTATAATACTCCCTAAATAATTTACCTTTTTTATTTAATAATACTGGTCCAAAGAAATAATCTTTTCTAGAATATTTCTTTTTACCTTTTTTAAATATAAGAATTTGATAGATAAAATTACTATCTTTTACTAATTCTTCATTATCTATATAATATCCATTCTTACAAAAGAATCTTTTAACATCTTCTTGATAGTTATTAGGACTAATTATATATGTATCTACTTTTTTAAATACTTTTAAATTGTTTTTACATATACCTATAATATTTCTACCACCCATACCAGAAATAATTACAGTATCGACTTCTTCACTATAAGTATTAAGTCCATCACCTAAACGAGTTTCTATTTCATTTTCTAAATGTTCTCTTTTAATATTTTTTTTAGCCTGTTCTAAAGGGCCTTCTTTTATATCTGATGCAATTGTCTTAATATTATCTTTCCTTTTTACTAAATAAATATCAAGTAAAGCATGATCACATCCTACATCTAAACAAAAGGAGTTAGCGCTAACTAAATCTCCTATCATCTTAAGTCTTGAGTTAATTTTCATTAGTCTGTTAAGAAATCCTTTAACTTACGAGAACGAGATGGATGTCTTAATTTTCTTAAAGCTTTAGCTTCAATTTGACGAATTCTTTCTCTTGTAACTCCAAAGATTTGTCCTACTTCTTCAAGAGTTCTACATTGTCCATCATCTAAGCCAAATCTAAGTCTTAATACTTTTTCTTCTCTTTCAGTAAGAGTTGAAAGTACTCCTTTAAGTTCTTCTTTCAACATTTCAACTGTTGCATATTCTTCAGGTCCCATAGTTCTTTCATCTTTAATGAAATCTCCTAAATGAGAATCATCCTCTTCACCAATTGGAGTTTCAAGTGAAACTGGATCTTGTGAAATTTTATATACTTCACGAACCTTATCAACACTAATACCAAGCTTTTTAGCTATTTCTTCATCTGTTGGTTCCCTATTCAACTCTTGTGTTAATTGTCTTTGAACACGAGCTAATTTATTAATAGTCTCAACCATGTGTACAGGTACACGAATAGTTCTAGCTTGATCTGCAATAGCTCTTGTTATTGCTTGTCTTATCCACCATGTTGCATATGTAGAAAATTTATATCCTTTAGTAGGATCAAATTTATCTACTGCTTTCATTAAACCAATATTACCTTCTTGAATTAAGTCTAAGAATAACATACCACGTCCAACATATCTTTTAGCTATAGATACAACAAGTCTTAAGTTTGATTCAGCTAACATTCTTTTAGCTTCTTCATCACCTTCAACTGCTCTTTGAGCATATTCAAATTCTTCATCAGAAGTAAGTAAGTTAATACGACCTATTTCTTTTAAGTACATTCTTACTGGATCATTAATTTTAACATCTTTAGAAAGTGTTAAATTTTCTACAGACATATCAGCAGTAATTTCTTCACCAGCTGCGTCATCAGACCCATCTTCTGCAACTATTTCAATATTATTTTCAACTAAAAAGTTATATAATTCATCTAATGTATCACTATCAACATCTAACCCCTTTAGTTGATCAGCTAATTGTTCATAAGTTACATAACCTTGTTGTTTACCAATAGTTAGTAACTTCTCTTTTCTTTCATCAATTGTCTTAATTTCTTCAACCATTGCCTATTCTCCTAACTTAAGCTTTCTTATTCTTTCTACTATTTTTGCTTGTTCTATCGGATCTATCTCTTTCTTCATTAAACCTGTGAGTCTCTTAATTTCTTCATTAATACTATATTCTCTTATTACCTTGAAATAACGAAATAACTCATTCTTATCAGTAGTCTCTAAATAGTTACAAGATAAAATATTATTTAAGAACTCTAACAAACTATCTTTACCATTTAAATAGGTATAAAAGTCTGCAAGTACTATACTTCCATTTTGCTTATAATAATAAATTATCTCACTACACATATTTCTCATAACTTCTGTAGGAAAAATTAACTTTTCTTTTTCTACCTGTGTAATAATCCAATCATTATTAAGCATAAAGTATATTATTTGTTCAAAAGCTTTCTCATATTTATCCTTCTTAGGAATAACTTTTTTAGGTACAAATATTACTTCTTTTTTCTCTTTATTTTGAAGAAGTCTATTCATACGCATTTCCAGTGTATTATACCCTATATCGAATTCTTTTGCAAGTCTTTTTAATACAACTTCTCTTCTTATTTCATCATCTAATTTAGCAGTTTCTTCTATTACTTTATTTATATAATTTGCTTTTTCTTCATCTGAAGAAAAATTAACATTCTCTTTTAACTTATTAATTTTAAAATCTGAAAAGTTTAAAGCATTATCAATAAGACCTATAAACTTATCTTTACCATTATTTAAAATATAACTATCAGGATCATCTGGATTAGGTAAAGATACTACTTTTACTTCAATACCTTCTTTTAATAATAATTCACCATTAGCCAAAGTGGCTTTTACCCCAGCTTCATCTCCATCTAAACATAAAATTATATTTTTAGAAAGTCTTTTTAAAAGATTTATTTGGTCATGTGTCAAAGCCGTTCCCATCAAAGCAACAGTATTTTTAATACCTATAGAACTAGCTCTAATAACATCCATGAATCCTTCCATTACTATTACAGATTTCTTAACTCTGCACTCATCTTTAGCAACATGAAAGTGATATAACATCTCACCTTTTTTAAATATATCAGTTTCTTTTGTATTAACATATTTATTTTCTTTTATATCATCATATCTTCTTCCACTAAATCCTACTACACGACCCGTAATATCATATAATGGAAACATAATTCTATTATTATAAATATCATGATTATCATTAGATAAACCTATTCTATTTAATGTAACTAAATCATAGTCTTTGTTCATAAGTAACTTAGTTAAATCATCAGGCGTTTCTAAAGATAAACCAATCTCAAACTCTTTTATTATACTATCATCTATTTTTCTATTTAATAAATACTTTTTAGCTTTAATTCCTACTGTACTATTTAAATTATTTTGAAAGTATTTTAAAGACAAACTATAAGCATCATAAAATTTATCAAATTTAGTAATCTTTTTACCTACATGAACACCATGAGTATCAATACCTACTCTATCCCCTAAGTATTTTAATACCTCTGGAAAAGACATATGTTCATAATCCATTAAAAAGTTAAAAACATTCCCCGTAGCATGACATGAAAAACAAGTATATATTTGTTTTTCTCTTGATACACTCATAGATGGATTTGTATCATCATGAAAAGGACAAACTCCAAAGAAATTCTTTCCCTTTGAAACAAGAGGAATCCTTTCTCCAATGATGTCTACAATATCTACTTTACTTCTAATTTGATTAACTAAATCATTATTCATAGACATCACCACCTACACTTATTTATAATATCATATTTTCTTAACTTTTTCTATCCCTTTTACCTCTTTAAATTCATTTATTTTCTTAATAAAGAAATCATGTACAACTAGTGAATTATCTTCATCTTTATTATTCACACACCCATAACCTTTTTGTGTATATTCTAAATCATTTCTTTCTCCATCAATATAATCTAAATCTTTCTTATAATACATTACTAAAAAGTTAGCAAATTTAAACATTTCGTTATAATTTTCTTCATTACTATAATGGATTATTTGTTTAAAATAATTCTTATACATTTCATTTAATATATAAGCTTCTTCAACAAGTTTATTATCTTTATCATAAAAAGAAATATCTTCATATTCATAAACAAATAAAAATAAATTTCTAATAGTTCCAATTACTTTACATGTCTTATTATTCCTATAATCAATTCCTAATACTCTTATATTTTCATCTATATCGTCAAATACCACCTTAGTCCAAGCTTCTAATTCTTCTAAATTATTAATTGATTTTGGTATATATTCAAAATCATTATATTCTTTTTCTATATCTTCAATTGTTTTCATATGTCACCACTTAAATAAATATCTTACATAAACATAAAAATATAGTCAAGAAAAAAGAAAGTAATACCTACTTTCTTAAACTTCTATTTTTAATTTCAGAAACTATTTGATTAATAAATTCATGCTTTTCTAATGTAGTAGTATCTTGGCTACCAAATAATCTATAACTAATTTGATTATTATTCTTTTCATTATCTCCTAAGATTAATGTATAAGGTATTTTCTTAACTTGAGACTCTCTTAATCTATATCCTAATTTTTCATTACGGTCATCTAACTCTACTCTTACATCATTATCTCTTAATAATTCATAGATACTTCTCGCATATTCACCTTGGAATTCACTATTTACTGGCATTACAATAACTTGAGTTGGAGCTAACCATGTTGGAAGATTACCTTTAGTTTCTTCTAAGTAATAAGCAATAAATCTATCGATTGAACCAAATACAGCTCTATGTAATACTACTGGAGTTTTATGTCCTCCATCTTGATCTACATAAGTTAAATCGAACTTAGCTGGTAAACAGAAATCTAATTGACAAGTTGATAAAGTAATTTCATTACCTACTGCTGGTTTAACTTGTACATCAAGTTTTGGCCCATAGAATGCTGCTTCACCAATCTTTTCAACATAATCAATTCCTAAATCATTAAGAACTTGTCTTAACATATTTTCAGCTTTATCCCACATTTCATCATCGTGATGATATTTTACTTTGTCTTCTTTATCTCTTAAAGATAATTCAAATCTATAATTCTTAATACCTAATTCTTTATAACATTCAAGTATTAAATCAACAACACCTTTAAATTCACTTTCTACTTGTTCTAAAGTACAGAATATATGTGAATCATTTTGACAGAAAGTACGAACTCTTTCAATTCCTTTTAAAGCGCCACTTGCTTCATATCTACAGTCTCTAGCTATCTCGGCTATTCTTAAAGGTAAATCTCTATATGAATGAATATCATTTCCATAAATTACCATGTGATGTGGACAGTTCATTGGACGTAATACAAACTCTTCTCCTTCAACTTCCATCTTAGGAAACATTGACTCTTGATAATGTTCCCAGTGACCACTAGTTTTATATAACTCTACATTACCAAGTGGTGGAGTTTGAACATGTAAATATCCTCTCTTTAATTCTTTACCACGAATATAATTTTCTAACTCATTCCATAAAGTAAATCCATTAGGTAAATACATTGGAAGCCCTCTACCAACTAAATCACTCATCATGTAAATTCCTAAGTCTTTACCTATTTTTCTATGGTCTCTTTCTTTTGCTTCAGCTAATTCTTGTAAATGTTTTTCTAAATCTTCTTCATTTTCAAAACATACTCCATAAATTCTTTGAAGCATTTTGTTTTTAGAATCACCTTTCCAGTAAGCACCAGATACTTTTAATAATTTAAAGTATTTAATTAACTTAGTATTTTCTACATGAGGTCCACGACAAAGGTCAGTAAAGTCTCCTTGAGTATAACAAGTAATAGTAGTTTCATTTTCATCCATACGAGAAATTAAATCTATTTTATATGGATCATTTTTAAACATTTCTAAAGCTTCTTCTTTAGAAAGTTCTCTTCTAATAATATTTTTAGCAGACTTAGAACATTTCTTCATTTCTCTTTCTATTTTTTCTAAATCTTCTTCTTTAATTACTTCATCACCTAAATCAACATCATAGTAAAATCCTTCTTCAATAGCAGGTCCTACCCAAAATTTAGCATTTGGATATAAATGAGTAATTGCTTGAGCCATTAAATGTGCACAAGAGTGATTCAACATTTCTAACTTTTCATTTTCTTTAATATTTATCATAAACTTTCCTCCCAAAAATAAAAAGGATAGTACAGGAGTCTAATAGACGGTACCATCCTTTGTTTTACTTAATCTAATAACGGCATTCACCGGAACTACTTTTTATAGTTCTACTCTAAAGGTAGTAATAAATTAATATGTTGTTTGTTTACACCTACCACAAACTCTCTATAAACAATCTTAATCTATCGTGTCCTTTGTCAATGTATTTACGAAGTATAGTATAACACTATTCTTTTTTTATTTCAATATTTTAATTATTCATTTTCTTTAATTTATTATTTTTAATTAATAATGCAACTACTGAAATTGCTAATATTACATTAAGCCCTATCATAGCTATTGCTATAATGTTTAAAGGTTTTTCCTTTGATTCATTATCATCGCCTATAGTCTTTACAGGTTCAGTTGGCTCTTCAATTACTTCTTCTTTTCGATTGACTACAATATTTACTTTATTTTGAGTACCATCTTCAGCAGTAACAACTAATTCAATATCATTTTTTCCTACATGAAGAGTATGCTCACCATTACCAGTAATAGCAGCTTTCTTATCTTCAGCTACAGCCTTTACAACAATTACATCTACATCATACCCTACTGATAATCTATAATTATTATCATCTGTTTTTATTAAATCATAACCAACTACAGCCAATTCTTTTATTTTATTATTATTTGACTTCTTTACTTCTTCTTCTTTTTTATCATCTTTAGTATTTGTCTGAGTTTGATTTTGTGTTTGATTTTGTGATTGATTTGGCTTAACAACTTGACTAGGTAATGGTCCTTGTTTTTTCTTTACTTCTACTGTCTTAGTTCCAGATATAGAACTATTTATAATATCATGATTTGGTAACGCCTCAGATACATCACCACTTAATGAAATTGTAATTGTACCTTCTCCAGTTGCAGTACAGTTTGCTTCGAACGTCTTATTTTGATTGGATTCATCACCAGTATCTCCAGCCTCATTTATAGAACAACCGCTTACTGGTCCACTAGCTGAAACATGTACATTCCATGAAGCAGCACCTGATACATTAACCGTTGCTGTAAAACTATCTCCAGCATACACACTACTGCTACTTACTGATAAACTTCCTGATGCAGCATAAACATCTTTAGTCGCAATAAATATTAATATAAGTATTATAGTAATTACTAATTTTCTAATCTTCTTCATCCTTTTTCCTCTTTTCTAATTAATATATCTTGTGCCTAATAAATGTTGTCTTATTCTTAATAAATCTGCTGAATTAATACTAGTATCAGGATTTACATCTGATGCTAAGAAATATGCACCTGTCAACAATCTTGTCCTTAACAAATGTTGCCTTATTCTTAATAGATCTGCTGAATTTATCTCACCATCGCCAGTAGTATCACCCATAACTACAATAGCAAATTCTTTATATACTGTTGAACCGTTCATTATTTTTACTTTTCCACCGGTATATAATAATTTCTTACCATTCTTTTCAATATAATCTATTTCTACACTATACCCAGAAGCCAATGTAATCTTATTCTTTAGATCATCATAAGTAGTATTAACTTTAACATCAGTCAAATATCTATTTACATAATCTACATCAAAATCTTCAATAGAATAATTAGGATCTGACATTACTTTTATTTTTGTTGTAACAGTAGATGAATCATAATGATTATCATCACCAAATACTTTAACATATACATTTGTTGTACCAACCTTTTTTCTAGTTGGTTTTACTGTTGACCAATTTTCATTATCAGTAGAATACTTAACAGTTCCTACTGTTACTGGATCTACTATAAATGTATGTTCTACTCCATCATATATACCTTCATAATCAGTTACACTAGGAGCAGGAATATCAGCCTTGTTTATCGTCCAATTAAATATTATAGGATCAGTTGAACCATCCAACCAACTTACACTATTTTCATTTTTTAAACTAATTTCAATAACATAATCACCAGCATTTGTTGCACTTGTTGTACCAGTCATATTCATTTGAGTTGAATTAAAATTATTAATTTCTGGAGTTATTTTATTTCCAGTATATGTAAAAGTTGTTTCATTTATTGTTGGTTGATCTAATCTTACTTTTTCTATACTACAAAATACTTTTTTCTGTTCAGTTGTACCATCAAGCCATACATAATTATCTTTTAATATTGCTGTTACAATATACATATTAGACTCAACTTGTACATTATTGCCCCAGACATATCCTTCTCCAGGTTCTTTTGTTACCACTTGTTCTTCACCAATATATTCTACATTCGTATTACACATATTAGCATTTGGTATCTCAATAAACTTAACAGAATTTGTTACAATTCCATCTTCATCAAAACAATAATTATTATTACCAACATCAATACAAGCACTAGTTAAAAGTGATCCTACTGGCCCTGTACTTCCTTCATTTTCAGTTTTTCTAAAGTAATATGTATTATTGTCAATATTAGCAAATCCAACAATCATAGAACCATTAGCCCCACCAGAACCGTCATCAGTACTTTTTCTAAAATAATACTTATATCCGTCTATTTCTTGCCATCCACTAAGCATTTCACCAATTTTACAAGTATGTCCATCACACTGACCTTTTCCGTCATAGAAATAATAATTACTATCCCCATTTTCAAATAATCCCGTAATCATTAATCCATTATTATCAAATCTATATGTCCTTTGTACATTATCATTTAAATCAGTATCAAGTATAAATTTATCAACTGCAGGATGATTACGATCAACATATCCATATACATAATCATTAATATTACGATTATATGATGTTACCCATCCATCTGTAAAAGTAGAATTTAAAACATCTTCTAAAGCATCATTTATTTTACTACCATTAGCACCATAATTTAAAATTGATATATCATTATTAAATTGAGCAACTATAGCCCCTTCTGTTTGAGATGAAAGATATGAATTAGTATTATATTTATTTTTTAAATAAGTAATTGCCAAAATATTTGATCTATTAATTGCATCTGAAGTATTACCACCAGTAATTATATAATATTTTGGTGCATATTTTGAAATAGCATATAATGAATTAGATTTGTCTCTACCATGATTAGCAGATTTTAATATATCTACTTTTCCAATTACATCAGCCATTTGATTTTCTATACCTAAATTATTACATTCACTACAACTACCTGTAGGATTATTAATAAGATTAGACTTACCTACTAGAGTATCATCCAAACTATCTACTGGTCCAAGTGCAATATCACCAGTTAAAACTGCTTTTTTACCTGTATCTTTATGTGTTACTAAAGTAACAATTGAATTCAAATTTTCATTATGATAAGAAATAGTAGATAATGCATACATATTAATTCTAAAATCACCAAAATCAAAATATACATTTTCCTTTAAATTAGTATCATAACCATTTTCTGAGTTAGAAAAATCATTATTACTATCATAAGAAACTGATGATATAAAACTATTATCATTATTATCAGTATTGTGAAGTGTAGATAAATTACATTTAGCATTATTTAATTCATTAGCTTTAGTAACATCACAAGTCATTGCATTCTTATTGTTTAACGCCTGTAATGCACTATTATAATAATTATTATTATCATAACCTAATAATTCTTCTTTATCATCTACTATATTATTAGAATCATATGAAATTAAATCTTCCTTATAAAAAACCATTGTTTTTTCATTAACTAAAACACCAAGTTGAGGAATACCACCAATATGATCAGAATGATTATGTGTCATTATAATAAAATCAAAATATGGACACCCAATATTTTGAGCATATCTCTTAACTTTTGCACCATTATCATTTGTAGATTCTGAAGGAGCATTTAAAGCATCTATCAATCCACAATGATTATTACTTTCAACAATAATTGAATCTCCTACTTCTGAAGATATAAAATGAAGTTTATCATTATTATCAGAAGCATATCCGATATTAAGAATAAATATAAACGAAATTAATGTAATTAGAAATAATCCATTTTTCTTCATCCTACTCACCTACTATATTATATATTATAGTTGATTTATAAATTTTTATCAATAAAAGAAGTTTAAATTATTAAACTTCTTTACACATAAATTATATTATCTTCTTTTTTGATATACACTTTTATAATCTCTAACAAACCAATCAATCATATCTTGCTTAGAATTAATTCTATTAACTACATAATTAATTTCATGCTGAAGGTTTATTATATCTTCATCAGTTGGTACTCTATCATAACAAACCTCTAAACAATGTTCTACAACAATATCAGGAGCCCTTCTTAATCCACTAGTACAATGGCAATAGTGTTCAAGCCCCATCCCAAAATGCGATCCATCTATATCATATTTACCTTTAGGATATAAACCACTAAGTTGACTAAATAATCTTCTATATTGTTCTCTTTCTAATTGATCCCCATAAGTTCTACGCCAGTTATCAATCATAGCTTGCAACTTAATAGTAATAGCTTCATCAACTCTATGAACTCTATATAAGCAAGGATAATTATGTTCTTTAAAAAAACTAGCAACTCTATTACCTGTTAACATCATAATTTTATTTATAATTCTTTGACTACCTATATTTTTAACAAGCAATTCTGAAAAATCATCTACACTATCTTTAACATTCTCATAAATATCAGAAACATTATATTTTCTATCTAATATATTAGTAACTTCAAATAAACAATTAACAATTCTATCTAATTCTTTATTACTTGAACCATTCATTATTACATCATCTATTTGACTATAAGTAGCTTGTAAATCACTTTTAATAATTGTCTTTTTAAATTCTTCATTTACAATATTTCCATTTTTATCTATTTCAAAAAAATAACTTCTAGCAAGTTTACTCTCTCCCGGTCTTAAAGAAGCTTTTTCTGCTGAAAACTTATAATGAAATATTGGAATTACTCTATTATAGTCATCTTCTTTGCTTTGATATTTCTTAGGTAAATAAATCGATCTACCTCGACTAATAGCTTCCTGCACTACATCTGACTCATATGGAAAATATCCAAGTATCGAAGCAATGTGTACTCCTAATAAATAATTACCATTAGATAGTTTTCTGCAAGTTAAAGCATCATCTATTTCAATAGCATCATCATCATCAATTGTAATTGTATAATCATCTACTATTTCTCTATCAGTCATGGTACCAGTCTTTGTCTTTATAGAATCAATTTGACATATAATATTAGGATCAAAATAAATAGAAATATTATACTTTTTAGCTAATTCTTCTATTTTAACTTCTTTTGTCTCACCCATAATGGAATCAACCAAATTATTTAAAAAATCTAACTGAGCAGCATTCTTCTTCTTATTTTTCTTATTGTAACTCATATGATCCATTTCTCTATGTATAATTTCTAAGCATCTTCTTTTATCTTTTTCTAATAAATTAAAATTACTTTGATTCATTATTAAAGTTAATAGATTACTATAATATAATGTATCTTTTTCATTACCATGAATAACACTATTCATATACTTAATAATAATATTTTCAAATAAACTAGTCTCTTGTCTATCTTTAGCATTTACTAAAGAAGTATCCACTTCAAAAGCTTTTTCTACATAAATATTCTCTTTTATTTCATTTACTAAATAATCTATAACATCATATTGTTTTGTATTACGCAACTCAGTTTGTTCAGAAAGAGCAAATGCAGCCAATCTCGTTTTTTCTATTTCTTTTATAGCCATATCATAATCAACAATTATATTCTTATTTGATTCACGTAAATGTTCTAATTTATAATTCAAACCGCCAGCTTTTCTACCAACTATCCCTCTATTTATATTATCTGAATTTAATAAAACTGCACTTATACTTTGTAGTAAATCTCTTATTTTATCCAATGATTTACTACCATCATATAAATCCAATTCATAATTTATTACACGAAAAAGAATATCAATAATTTCATCGGCATCTTTACTACTTTTATTTGCATATTCAATAAGTTCTTCATATGATACTCTAGGAGCTGTACCCTTTAAAAAGTTTTCCAATGATTTCTCGATATTCTTCATTTCTAATTTCTCCTGTTTTTACTAATTAGGTCAAATGAATTTGTTAACTGTTTAATTCTCTCAGTTATTCTTCTTGCTTTTACTTTATCAACCCCACTTGATGTTGTAGAAAGTGCCTCTTCTAATTCATCTATTGTTAAATTAGAAGTAAAGAATGTAGGCAAATGGTTTTCCATTCTATATTGAAGTATTGGTCCTAAAACTTCATCTCTAGACCAATTACTTGTATTTTCAGCACCTATATCATCAAGTAATAATAAAGGTATTCTTTTTACATAATCACGTCTTTCTTCAAAATCTCCTGAAAAAGATGATTTTAAATTAACTAAAAACTCAGGATAATATACTAATACGCTTCTTACACCTCTTTTTGCCATCTCATTGAATAAGCAAGCTATTAGATAAGTTTTCCCACTTCCAAATGATCCATTTAAATATATACCTTTTGGTTTATTATCATCATTATAATGATCCATAAATTCTTTAAAATACTTAATTATTGGAACTCTTGCTTTATCATCTTTATATATATTCTTAAATGATGCATCTTTAATATCCTTAGGCAATTCAAATAAATCAATATTTTCCTTATAAGAATCCTCTTTTAATTTCTTTTCCATATATGGACAGGCATCATAAGAAAAAGTAATACTTCCTTTATCATTGATAGCATTATAACAATACCCCAAAACCTTATTTAAACAACAATCTAATCCTTTACAATTCTTACAATTTTTATTTTCTAAAAAAGAATCTTCAAGTGATGATGTATATTTCATAAGTATTTCTTCTTTTACATTTAAACCATATACATAATCATAAAATTCTTTATCACTACAAGCGTCTTGGAAGCTATGAGCAAGTTTATCTTCATCTAATTTATATATATCTGTTAACTTTTTCATATCATCACTTCCTCATAAAAAAATTATATCTAACTTTTAAATATTAGTAAATAATTTTACATAAAAAAGCAACTATTTCTAGTTGCTATTTTGTATATACTTTTCCCTTTTCTCTAACAGTCACTGTAAAACTCTTATTAGCTATATATTGTTTTTCTTGTTCATTCATATAATAACCTTCTATTTTAGTTTGAACATTAGCATTATTTGTTAAATCAATTAGTTCTTTATTTTCTTTCGCTAATACTTCTTTCATGATTTTCTTTAAATCATCGCCATCAAGATAAGTCTTTGATCTTACTTTTTCTCCTGCAATTGATGCTTCTTCTATTACTTCAACTGTTGTAATAATCATACCAGCAAATCTATCATCATCTATATCATTATGTATTCTAATAGTTACTTCTTTTCCATTCTCAGCATAATAATTCTTTATTATTTTTCTCATACTATCATAACTAATATTATATTCAAATGAATTATTCATTTCATTCACCTCTTATATTATCTAACTAATATCTTTTGTTTAGTTGTTACTACTAAATGATTAGCTAATTCAGGAGTTACTACTTTAGTAAAACCATGTTCAACTACAGTAGTCCCTTCTTTTCCATAATTAACTATATCTGTTACTTGTTGTCCTGCCATATCATAAATTTCACGAACTATACTTTCAAGTTTTTCTTTTTTTATTCTATTATATACTCTTTTTGTAGCATTATCACAATGTGAAATTTCTACAAGATTAGCAAAAATACTACCATCTTCTCCATTACAAAGATCTACCTTAACATTCTTATCTTCTAATCCCTTAAAGTAAACTGAAATTAATTTAGCCATATCTTCATGTTTAAAATTATGTTCCATTACTTCCACCTCGGCACATATAATATCATAAAACCTTTATTTTGTCACGAAAAAAACAACTATTTGTTGTTTTCAATCTTCTTTTGAAGCATTTTTTCTTCTTCCTTAACTCTTGCAGTTACAGTAAAAGTTTTATTTATTACAGTTCTACCATAATCAGTTCCTGACAAAATCTTTAAAAATGATTCTTGGGAATCTGCATTATTTTTTAAATAAAAAAATTCATACCCATCTTTTTCAAAAATATCTCTGGCAATATCTGCTACTTCATCCATGGATAAATTGAATTGTTTTGTAAGATTCATACCAGCTATAGAAACATTTTCACTTACACTTATAACAGGTTTAACAGTATAAGAACTATTCCCAGGCAACATATTGTATACTACTTCATAATCTATTCCTATACTAACACTTCTTCCATTACCAGCATAATATTTTTTAATCAATTCAATTAATTTTTCTTTACTAAGTACAAAATTAAAAACTTCTTTTTCCATTATTCTCTACTCACCTATTTCTCAATAAAGTATTGTTTTACTTTTGTATCTTCTTTTACATACTTAGCTATTTGTTCAATATTTGAAATTGCTAATTTTTTTAAATCTTCTTCACTCATTTGATTTAATAAATACATTAAACCATCTTTATCTAAAGATTCAATATATGTCTTAAGAACTTCTTCAGTATAATCTTTCTCACTTGATATATCACTAGAATTAAAATACTTCTTATTAATAAAGTATAAATACTTTTTCTCTAATTCTGGATTTCCACGGAAACTTAGAACTAAACCTATTGTACTACAATTAATTCCCTTAGTGCTTTCATCTCCACCCCAACGAATATCAAACTTAAATTCTGATAGTTTATTATTTCTATCATGCTTATCAAAATACATATAATTATGATCTGCTTTAAGATAATCAATTAATTCTTCAATTTCGCTAAGTTCTATTACACGATCCGCAGTAATTTCTCTTTCTACTGCAACTTTAGCTCTATGAGTACCATAAACAAAATATACTTGAGTAAAATCTTTACTAAAATAAAAATGAATATCAAACTCTGGACGATTACCATGATCAATAAGATCCATCCTATCATCAGTATAAGGGCAATACTTTAATAAAACATCTTCAATTCTTGAAATTAAACTGTTTTCTTCTACTTTTTCCATAACATCCTCCAAAAATATATAACTGTTTTCTATTATAACATATTAATTTTCATTGTCTATAAAAAAAGAATTATCAAAAGATAATTTTTTTATATTTTTTTAGAAAACTTTTTTAGAACAGCCTCTGTTTTATTTTTAATAAATTCTTCACTATTAACTAAATCTATTTCTTCTAGAGTAAGAGGTTGTACTCTAATATTTTGATTAAACATTAATTTTTTTTCATCATTTAATTCACTAGATATATCTTCATACTCTCTACAAAATAATTTATTATCTTGAAATATATTACTATAAACAACCAAATTAGTAGCAGTATCTAATTCCTTTTCACCTGTATATGTAACTAGAGTCTTATCTATATCAGTACCCTTAACACCTAATTTTTCTATTCTATATATGTTCTTTTCTAATAAATCATTCCCTTTAAAATGCTTACATAACATTCCTACTTTATAAATCATACTATCACTCCAATACTTTATTATTTACTATTTTATAGTACACAAAACAAATTAATATTATTATTATACCACCAATACCTAATATCACATATGATAATCCTAAACCCATACTTTTAAATATAAATGATGTTATAGTACATAATACCATTTCAGATATAGATACTATAAAAGTAAATACAGCTAATACTGTTTGTCTATAAGAATCACTACATTCATTCTGAACAGTAGTATTATAAATATTATTTGTAATAGAAAAGAAACATTGAAACATAATTATAAAAATAATAGAAAAATAATTATTTAATAAACCAATCAATATTAATGTAATAGTAAATAATAATGAATAAATGAAGAATACATTATTTTGTTTTTTATACATACTAGCAATCTTATTACCAACTATCGCAAATAAACACATAACTGCTGTATATATACCAATTAAAGTAGTAGATGCTCCCATATTAGATAAATACTCCGGATGACTCTCAGCCAATATATCAGCTATAGGAACAATTATTATCTCAGATAAAAGTATTGCTTTTAATAATTTATTATTTCCTAATAGTTTAATAGATTCTTTAATCAAATACTTTGTACCATTCTTCTCTTTAGTCTTTTCATTTTTATCATCAAGCAATAATAAAACTATAAAATTAATCACTATAGGAATTAAACTAATATAATACATAGAAACTAAACTATAATTAGCAACTATTCCACCTAATACCATTGAGATTAAATATCCTAAATAATAGAAGAATGACCATTTATAATATATCTTTGAATATTCACTTTTATCTTTAATATAAGAATGAAGTAATGATATAACTATTCCTTGGGATAATAAATTAGAAATCGCTGACATCACAATTCCTATTCCCATTAAATATACATTATTTGAATAAATATAAAATAATGTTGCTACTAATAAAAATAGATTACTAATAATAAGAATATATTTACGATTATATTTATCTTTTATTATTCCAAATGGTATTAAGAATATAATAGTTATTAAACTACCAATTGTTAAATAACTGATATATTCTGAATTACTAATTCCTTT
>CADALJ010000002.1 GCA_902788735.1 uncultured Erysipelotrichaceae bacterium | reverse complement strand
ATAATAATATTGTATAATAATAATATAGGAGATGATTTAATGATAAAAGTAGCCATTAATGGTTTTGGTAGAATTGGTAGATTATGTTTTAGATTAATGGAAGAAAATCCTGAATTTGAAGTAGTAGCTATCAATGATTTAACAGATGCAGAACAACTTGCTTATTTATTAAAATATGATACAAATCATAGAAATTACAGAATTGATGAGATTAAGGCTGATGGAGACTACATTGTAGTAGGAGATAGAAAGGTAAGAGTATATGCTGAAAAAGATCCAGCATTATTACCTTGGAAAGATTTAGATATTGATGTAGTATTTGAATGTACTGGACTATTCACTAAGAAAGAAGATGCTTCTAAACATATTGAAGCAGGAGCAAAACACGTTATTATTTCAGCACCAGCTAAAGGTGATTTAAAAACAATTGTTTATAATGTTAACCATGAAATATTAACTGGTGATGAAGATATAATTAGTGCAGCTAGTTGTACTACTAACTGTCTAGCACCAGTAGTTGATGTATTAGATAAAGAATTTGGAATAGTTAAAGGATATATGACTACAGTTCATGCTTATACAAATGACCAAGCATCACTTGATATTGCTCATAAAAAAGGACATTTAGCACGTCGTGGTAGAGCATGTGCTGCAAATATTGTTCCAGCATCAACTGGAGCAGCTTCAGCAATAGGTCTAGTTTGTCCAAATCTTGCTGGTAAATTAGATGGAACTGCAATGAGAGTTCCAGTACCAACAGGTTCAGTTGTAGATTTAACTCTAGAATTAGGAAGAAACACTACAGCTGAAGAAATCAATGAAGTATTAAAATCTCATACTAATGAAACATTAGAATTTACAATGGATCCAATAGTATCTAGTGATGTAATCGGTAGACGTTGTGGTTCACTTGTAGATGGACTTTCTACTAATGTTTTAGAAGTAGATGGACGCCAATTAGTTAAAGTAGTTTCTTGGTATGATAATGAAATGAGTTATACTGCACAAATGGTAAGAACTGCTAAATACTTAATGACTAAATAAAAAGGAGAAATCCTTTTTTTATTTATAAAAAAATGGTATAATTTAAATAGATAGGAGAATTTTTTATGAAAACAATAAAAGATTTAAACATAGACGGTAAAAAAGTAATAATTAGATGTGACTTTAATGTTCCAATTAAAGATGGAAAAATAGTAGATGATACTAGAATTAAAGGAGCATTAGAAACTATTAAATATTGTCTAGATAGAGATTGTAAAGTTATTCTATTATCTCATCTAGGAAGAGTAAAAGAAAAAGAAGATCTAAAGAAAAATGATTTATCAATAGTAGCTGAGAGATTGGCAAAATTATTAAAACAAGATATTTTGTTTAGTGAAGAAACAAGAGGAGAAGAACTAGAAGATACAGTTAACAGTATGGAAGAAGGAGACGTTCTTCTAATTCAAAATACTAGATACGAAGACTTAGATGGCAAAAAAGAAAGTGGAAATGATCCTGAACTAGGAAAATACTGGGCTAGCCTAGGAGATGTATTTATAAATGATGCTTTTGGTACAGCCCATCGTGCTCATGCATCAAATGTAGGTATAGCATCTAACTTACCTAGCGCAGCTGGATTCTTAATAGAAAAAGAAGTAAATGTATTAAAAGAATTAGATAAACCAACTCATCCTTTCGTAGTAGTATTAGGTGGAGCTAAAGTATCAGATAAAATAGGTGTTATAGAAAACCTAGTACATAAGGCAGACTACGTGTTAATAGGTGGAGGAATGGCATTCACATTCTTAAAAGCAGAAGGATTAGAAATAGGTAAATCTTTATTAGATGAAGAAAATATAGATTTTTGTAAGAAAATATTATCTAAATATAAAGATAAAATAATCCTACCAGTAGATGTTGCAGTAACTAATGAATATACTAATGATGAAAAATATAGAACTAAAGATATTAAAGATATTAGTACTGATGAAATGGGATTAGATATTGGAGAAAAAACAGTTAATCTATTTGAATCTATTCTAAAAAAAGCTAAAATAGTTATTTGGAATGGTCCATTAGGTGTTTATGAATTTTCTAAATACAAAGTAGGTACTGATAAAATATTAAAATATGTAGTTGATAATAATATAAAAACAATTCTAGGTGGAGGAGATATAGTAGCTGCTGCTACTACTGCAAAGCTAAAAGATAAAGTATATCATGCATCAACTGGTGGAGGAGCAACACTAGAATACTTAGAAGGGAAGAAATTACCAGGTATAGAAATTATTAAGTAGGTGAGTAAGTTGAATATAGAAAGATTATTTTTATTAAATCCATATAATGATAGTCATTTAAAGAAATTGATTATTTTTGAAGAAGAAAATAAAATAGTAGATAAACCATCTCTATATTTTAAAAAAATAAGAGAAACTATCAATGAACAGGACTATTTTGATCCTAATAAAAATGATTTTGAAGAAATTATATTCACTGAAAAATCAGAAAGAATAACAGATTGTTGTTATATAAAAGGTGAAAGAGACTTAAAACAATGTAGTATTGAACCATTTAATATAATTAACAAAAATAAAAGAAGAAACTTAATTGAAGATGCAACTAATTATGCAACTAATACTCTAGGTATGGAAAGAGTATATATAAAAGCAGATTTTTCTGATAATTATTTAATTAATTATCTTGAATTAAAAGGATATGAAAATCTAGGGGAAGTAGAAGGTAGTATAGTTTTATTAAAAGAAAAAGAAGAAAAAGAAAATAGTCAAAGGATGATATCATGAATATAATTAAAAACATCAAAAAGAATACAATTTTATTATTAATTATTACTGGTATTGTATTATACATAGTATTAAAAGATGACTTTAAAGATATAGTTGATATTCTAACTAAAATTGATATCAAATATATACTATTGGCTTTTCTTTTTTATGCACTATTTATAGTAATAAAAGGCTATGTTAATTATAAAATAACTAATGATAAGAAACGTCTAAGTTTAAAAGAAGCAATTAAACATAATATAATTACACAGTTTTTTAATGGGGTAACACCTTTTTCTACAGGTGGACAACCAATGGAAGTATATATGCTAATGGAACATGATATACCTATAGCTAAAGCAACTAATCAAACAATACAAAGTTTTATATTCTATCAAATAGCTTTAGTTATATGTGGAAGTATTGCCGTAATAAATAACTTCTTATTTCCAATATTTCCAAAGGTAAGAATACTTCAAATACTAGTACTATTAGGATTTATTATTAATGTATTAGTAGTAGTAGTTTTGATATTAATCTCAAGAAGTAAAAAAGTAACTGATAAATTAAGTGATTTGAGTATTAAAGTATTAAAAAAATTAAAAAGAAAAGTTGATGAAGAAGATATTAAACAAAAGTTTTCTGATTACCATGAGGGATTTAAAGAATTAAGAAAAAGAAAAAAACTATTTGTAGGTGGAGTATTATTAAATATAATTAGTCTATTATGTTTATATATAGTTCCTATGTTTTTACTATATGGTATGGGAGATTTTACTAGTTTCACAGTAAATAATACAATAACTGCTTCTGCTTATGTATATATTATAGGTGGATTTATTCCAATACCAGGAGCTAGTGGTGGAATTGAATATGGTTTCACAAAATTCTTTGGAAACTTTATAGTAGGAAATAAATTATCTGCAGTACTTCTATTATGGAGATTTATTACTTATTATGTAGGAGTAATAATAGGAGCCATAGTATTTAATTTTGAAAAGAAGGTGGAAAAGTGAGAATAGGTATTTTTTCAGAAGCATATACACCATATATAAGTGGACTAGTAACTAGCGAAGTAATGCTAAAAAAAGCCCTAGAAGCACAAGGACACGAAGTATATGTAGTAACTGCTAACTTAGAGAGTTTTAAATATGAATATGATGAAAAAGAAAGAATTTTAAGAATACCAGGAATACCTACTGGTATATATGATTCTAGATTTACTAGTATCTATCCAGTAAGAGCCGTTAATAAAATAAAAAGTTGGAAATTAGATGTAATCCATTCCCAAACAGAATTTGCTATAGGTACATTTGCTCGTATCTTAGCTAAACAATATAATATACCTTTAGTTCATACATACCATACTATGTATGAAGATTATATTTACTATATAACTAAAGGATATTTTGATAAATCAAGTAAAAAACTAGTAGAATACTTAACTAAGTTCTATTGTGACACCACAGCTACAGAACTTATAGTTCCAACTAATAAGATTTATAAATTATTTAAAGAAAAATATAAATTTGATAAAAATATTAATATAATTCCTACTGGTATAGAAGTAGATAGATTCTATAAAGAAAAACAAAATCAAAATGATATAAACGATTTAAGAAAATCACTTAGATTAGGTAAGTCAGACTTTGTATTGTTATTTGTAGGAAGACTTGCTGAAGAAAAGAATGTTGAATTCTTATTAGAATGTCAAAAAGAACTAGTTAGTAAATATAAGAATATGAAACTAATAATAGTAGGAGATGGACCTGATAAAGAAAAGTATGAAGAATATTCTAAAGAATTAGGTATTTCTAAAAATGTAATATTTACAGGTAAAGCTGCATGGAGTGATATACCATATTATTATCATATATCTAATTTATTTGTAACAGCTTCTAAAACAGAAACTCAAGGATTAACAGTAATAGAAGCAATGGCATCTAATGTGTGCCCTGTATGTATGAGAGATGAAGCATTCCAAAGTATGGTTACAGAAGACTTAAATGGAGTATTCTTTGAAACACAAGAAGAATATATAGAAAAAATAGAACGATTATATAAAAATAAAAAAGAATTAGAAAGATTAAATAGACAAGCTAGGATACAAGCTGAGACATATAGTTCTAAGTTCTATGCGGATAGAGTATTAACTGTATATAATAGAGCAATTGAAACTAAGAAAAAAGAAAATAGATTTGGTATTGTATCTAAAATAGCTAAAACAATAAAGGAGAAATTTAATGATAGTAGCTCTGAATAATAAAAGTAATTTAAGTAAAGAAGAATTTATTAACTATGTAGAAGAATTAAAAAAGATTAATACTAATAGTACTTTAATACTATGTCCTACATTTATAAATATAGGATTAGTAGATGGAATACTTTTAGGATCACAAAATGTAAGTAAATTTGATGATGGAGCCTATACTGGAGAAATATCTGCAAAAGATTTAAAATCATACAATGTTAAATATTCTATAGTAGGTCACTCTGAAAGAAGAAATTATCAAAAAGAAACAAACGAAGATATAAAATTAAAATTAATTAAATTAATAGAAAATGATATTACTCCAATTCTATGTATTGGAGAAAGCAAAGAAGAAAGAGATAATAATACATACAAAGAAGTATTAAAAGAAGAATTATCTATTCTAGATGATATAGAAAAAGATATAATAATTGCCTATGAACCAATATGGTCTATAGGAACAGGTATAATTCCTACTAATGAAGAAATAATAGAAGTATTTAATCTTATTAAATCAATTTGCCCAAATGATAAAGTATTATATGGTGGAAGTGCTAATAATGATAATATAGATACATTAAAACAAATAGATTTGATAGATGGATATCTACTTGGAGGATTAAGTCTAAAGCCTGATAAACTAGAAGAATTCTTAAATAAATTAAATTAGTATACAATATTGGACAGTTTCGACAAAACTTGTCCTTTTTTTATCTTTAATTATTATTCGACATATTATATAATTATAGTGCGCGGTAACAAGAGAGGAGACAAAATGGACAAGACAAGATTATTCGTTATCGATGATAATGAAAGTTTAGTTGGTATGGTTAAGCGTTATTTTAAAGATGTAAAAGATGTAGAAGTAGTATTAGAAGCAAATGATGGAGAAGAAGCAATAAACATAATAAATCAGCACTCTAATGAGTTTGATATTATGGTATTAGACTTAGTAATGCCTAAAAAAGATGGCACAGCAGTACTTGAATACTTATATAATAATGAGATAGATAAAAAAGTAATTGTATTAACTTCATATAATACACAAGACATGATAAGTAAAGTAGCATCTTTAGGAGCTAGTTACTTTATGATTAAACCATTTGAATTAGATGATTTATATAATAAAGTAAAAGCATTAACTAGAAAAACTACTAAAGGAGAATCTTTGGATTTGTTCCATAATAACCTACAAATCACAATTACAAAGACACTTCACGAATTAGGTGTTCCATCTCATATTAAAGGATATCAATATATAAGAGAAGGTATAACTTTAGTATATAAACGTCCAGATATCGCAGGAGGTATTACTAAAGAGTTATATCCAGAAATAGCTAAGAAATTTGATTCTACAGTATCACGAGTAGAAAGAGCTATTCGTCATGCAATAGAAGTAAGTTGGAATAGAGGTAACTGGGATTTAATGGAAGACATATTTGGTCATAGCGTAGATATAGATAAAGCTAAACCAACTAATTCCGAGTTCATAGTTACTATAGCTGATAAAATGAGACTAGACTATAATAAACCATTAGTAACTAACTAGTCTTTTTTATTTGACTTTTTTAAATAATAAAAGTATACTTATTTTAGAAATAGTGTAAGGAGGATACAGTAAATGGAACGAAAAATAGATTTATACTTTCAAAAATGGAAAAAAGATATAATCAGAAAACCATTAATATTATATGGAGCTAAACAAATAGGCAAAACATATTCTTCTCTAGCATTTGGTAAAAAAGAATATAAAAACACTGTATATATAAATACACAAAATAATAAAGAATTAAAAGAATTATTTCAAAAAGAAAGATCTACTGAAAAATTAATATTAAAATTATCCACAATTTCTGAGGAAACTATTCTAAAAGAAGATACTTTAATTATATTAGATAATGTTAATGATATAGATATAATTAAAGGATTAAAAATATTTGGTAGTGAACATAGTAAATATCATATTATAGCTATAATAACTACTAAAGATAAATTAAGTGAATTTAAAGGAGAAGAATTACAATTTAAGGCAATGTTTGGAATGGACTTTGAGGAATACTTATGGGCCAAAGATGAAACAAGTCTAGCTAATCTAATAAAAGAATCATTCACTAAAAGAAAAACTAATCCATTCCATAAAGTAGCATTAGAATTATTTGAAGAATATCTAACTACAGGAGGATTACCTGAAGTAATAGAAGCTTCTTTAAAAGAAGAAGATGAATATGTATTAGATTCAATTAAACAAAAAATAATTAATGTATATAAAAACGAAACATCATTAAACAATATATTAATAGATATACCTAGAGGATTAGAAGTAATAGACTCTATTCCAGAACAACTACAAAAGGAAAATAAAAAGTTTCAATATGGACTTATGGGTTCTGGCAAAAGAGCTAAAGAATATGAAAGTACTATTAATTATCTAGTTAATAATCAATTAGTATATAGAAGTTTCAAAATAAAAGATGTTAAATCACCTCTAAGTAGTTGTAAAGATAAAGATAGTTTTAAACTATTCTATATAGATGAAGGATTACTTTTTACTGCAATGCATCTAAATAAAAAGAAATTACTAAGAGATGAAAACTTAAAAGAAGTATTATATGAAAATCATATAGCTAAAACACTAAGCGATGCAGGATATTCACTATATTACTATCAATCAGAAGGAAAAGCAGAAGTTAACTTTGTAATTCAAAATAGAAATGGTCAAATAATACCGATAGAAATAACTACAAAAACAAACTCTAAAGCAAAATCATTAGCTGTATTTATGAAAAAATTCACAGTAACAAATCAAATGCCTATAGAATAACAGAAAATAACTTTTCAACAAAAAAGGATATTAGATATATCCCAGTATATGCAGTATTTTGCCTAAATGATACAAAATAAAGAAGCGTTAAGCTTCTTTTTTACATGAGTTTACAAAAAAGGCAAAAAAAAAATAATATAAAAATGTTAATATGATATAATAAAATAAAGAAATGCTTAAAGTTAGGAGAAATTTATGAATAGTGAAGAAATGATAAAAAAATTAAGAGAAGACGCTATTGCTGTACTAAAAGAAGTTCCAGATGGAATTCGCATAAACTTAAAAAAAGATCAATTAGATAAAATGATTTTTGATAAGGTAGTAGTAGATGAAGAAAAAGGAATATATTACAAGGTTCCAGTATGGACAGGACCATTTTTGTCAAAATTAGATTTAAGTGAAGTGGATTTTGAAGATGTTTCATGGTCTATAAATGAAAAACCTAATGCTGGTGATATTCAACGAATCAAAGAAGAAATTGAAAAAATAAAGAATGGTGAAATTAAGCCTAATGAAACCTATAGTCTTAGTTTTGTTAATGAAGGAAGTATGAATAAAGATTTTTCAAACACAAATGCTAATATTGACTTTTCAAAATCCTTTGAAGCAAAGTATTTTAATATAATTATTATTAAAGATGCTAATTTATCTAATGTAGATTTATCAAACAACAGTTTTGATATTGATTATCTAGAAATCAGCTTTTCAGACTTATCAAACACACATATTAATATAAGCAAAGCTAGAGACTTATTTATTATGACTTCAAATCTTGAAAACGTTAATCTTTCATATCTTACATTGGAAGCAGGATTTGAGGCGGAAGATTTAGTGTTGCGTTCAGGTGAAACAGATGATAGAGAAAAAGAGATTTGGTTTCTAGGATGCAATTTATGCAACACAGATTTAAATATTACTCTTAATGAAAGACGAGATAAAGAATATTATGAATTATATCATAAACCAAGTCTTGAAGAAGTATCTGGTATTAAACAAAATGAGGATGGTACTTGGACTCAAACTGCAGCCAAACCAGATTCAGACCCAGAAGGATATGCTAATTATGCAACGTATGCAGATTATATCAAGAATTATGCAAATCTTGAAGGTTGTAGATTGAATGGTAAAAAAATTTGGCCAGGTGTTTCAATAGATCCAGATGAAGTATTAAAATCTATAAGAGAACAAATTAGTAAAATAAAATAAAAAGGACTTAGTCCTTTTTTTATTGATTAATTAATTCATCAAAATAAAAAGGACTTAGTCCTTTTTTTATTGATTAATTAATTCATCCATATCTATTTCAAATAATTTACCAGGATCAATATTTAAAGCAACAGATATTTTCCAAACAGTATCTACTGAAAATGATTTCTTACCTTTTCTAGATTCATTTCTTCTAATAAATTCATGACTTACTCCAACGCGTTCTGCTAACTCTGCTTGAGTAATACCGGCTAAGTTTCTATATTTTTTAATATTTCTAGATATTTGTTCGTATATATTTAATTCATATTTATTCATGATATACCTCCAAAACTGTTAATATTATTATGAAATAAAATAAATAAAATATATGTAAACAGAAAGTATACATATAAATTAATTGAATAATACGTGCATATGTTCTATAATTAATTTGAGGTGGTTCTATGTCAGAAAGATTTATATTTCATATAGATGTAAATAATGCATTTCTTTCATGGACTGCAGTATATCTACTTAATAATGGATTTAATAAAGATATAAGAAAAATACCTTCAGTAATAGGTGGAGATGAACATTCAAGGCATGGAATAGTACTAGCTAAGTCACCTGTAGCTAAAAAACTAGGAGTAAAGTCAGCAGAACCAATATATATGGCTAAAAAGAAATGTCCTGATTTAGAAGTATACCCACCACAATATAAATGGTATTATAAAAAATCACGTGAATTAATGGACTATTTATCAAAGTATTCCCCTCATCTAGAACAATATTCAGTAGATGAATGTTTTCTAGATATGAGTGGTATGACATATATATATAAGGATTTAGAGAAGTTAGCCTATCATATTAAAGACGAAGTAAAAGAAAAATTTGGATATACAGTAAATATTGGTATAGGAAATAATAAATTATGTGCTAAAATGGCAAGTGACTTTGAAAAACCAGATAAAGTACACACATTATATAAAGATGAAATAGTATCTAAATTGTGGCCACTTGATGTAGGAGACTTGTTTATGTGTGGAAAAAGTACTAAAAATGAACTAAATAAACTTAGTATTTATACAATAGGAGATTTAGCTAAAAAAGACTTAAAATTTTTAGAAAGACATTTTAAATCACAAGGAAGATACTTATATAATGCTAGTAGGGGATTAGATGACGATAAAGTAGAAGTAAAAACTAGTAAGAATCAAAGTATTAGTGTAACTGAAACATTACCATTTAATACAACTGATCCTGATAAATTAAAAGAAATACTATTTAGACAAACAGAAGAAATAACAAGAGAATTAAGAAGTAAGAAATTATTTACTAAAACAGTAGCAGTAATATTCAAAAATAGTAGTTTCGTAAGTTATAGTGCACAAGCTACTTTAGATAAGCCAACTAATAACACAAAAGAGATATTAAAAAAGATTTATGAAGTATTTGATGATAACTATAAAGAAGATGAAATAAGACTAATAGGGGCAAGATTAGCTAATTTAACAAACACTAAAGAAGAGCAAATATCACTATTTGATGAAGAAGAAAATAGCGAAAAAGAAGACAACATTCAAAAAACAATAGACAACATTAATAACAAATTTGGTAAATCTTTAATAAAACCAGCATCATTAAAATTAATAACAAGACCTAAAATGAGTAAGAAAAAAGAGATGTAAACAATCTCTCTTTTTGTTGATATAAAAGAAAAAAATTAAAAAAAGTGTTGCATTTATTGACATATGTGGTATAATTAAATACGTGTGACTGCTTAGATGTGCGAGGTTGTCGATACACCAGGAAGAGTTGCTAATTGGTTATCGGGTTATTCGCTCGGAGCAAGTCTATACTAGATATAGGCGAGAGGAGGATTTTAAATGTCAACAGAAAAGATTCGTATCAGAATTAAAGCATATGATCACAGAATTTTAGATAATGCAGCAAAGAAAATTGTTGAAACTGTTAATCGTTCAGGTGGAAAAGTTTCTGGTCCAGTACCACTACCAACTGAAATTGAAAAGTTCACAATTCTAAGAGCTGTACACAAATATAAAGATTCACGTGAACAATTCGAAATGCGTACACACAAAAGACTTATTGATATCAAAAATCCAAGCAAGGAGACTATTGATGCATTAGCTCATTTAGATTTACCAAGCGGAGTAGATATCGAAATAAAAACTAAGTAACAATAAATAATGGAGGAAAATTAAAATGAAAGGAATCTTAGGTAAGAAAATCGGAATGACTCAAGTATTTACTAAAGAAGGTAAATTAATTCCGGTAACTGTTATTGAAGTAGAGCCAAACGTGGTTACTCAAATCAAAACAGTTGAAAAAGATGGTTATGATGCTATTCAACTTGCTACTGATACTGTAAGAGAATCATTAAGTAACAAAGCTAAAATAGGTCATACAAAGAAAGCTAACACAACACCTAAGCGCTTCTTAAGAGAAATCAGAGGAGTTAATGTTAATGATTACACTTTAGGTCAAACTATTAGTGTAGACATTTTCGAAGCTGGTGAAATAGTTGATGTTACAGGAACTTCTAAAGGTAAAGGGTTCCAAGGTGTTATTAAACGCCACAACCAACATATCGGTCCAAAAGGACATGGTTCTCAATACCATAGAGGAGTTGGTTCTTTAGGTACATTATTACCAATGCATGTACTTAAAGGAAAGAAAATGCCTGGTCAAATGGGTAATGTTCAAAGAACAGTTCAAAATCTTGAAATCGTATCAATTGATACAGAAAATAATGTAATTTTAGTTAAAGGTAATGTTCCTGGTCCAAAGAAATCATTAGTTATGATTCGTACTGCAGTTAAAAATCCTGAAGGAAAAGCTGAAAAGGCTGACTTAATTTCTTATATTGAAGTTGTTGAAACTCCAGTAGAAGAAAATAATGAAGTAGTTGAAACTGTAGAAGAAACACCAGTTGAAGAAGTAACTGAAGAAGTTGCTGAAGAACAAACTACAACTGAAGAATAATCATCACAATAAAATAAATTAACTTATATATAGTGATGAAAGGAGGAATCGTAGATGAAAAAAGTAGAACTTTTAAATCTTAAAGGTGAAAAAGTAAAGGACATTAACTTAAATGAAGAAATATTTGGAATTACACCAAACAATAACGTTTTAAACGATGCAATCATTTTAACAATGGCATCATTAAGACAAGGAACACATAAAACTAAAAATCGTTCAGAAGTTTCTGGTGGTGGAAGAAAACCATGGAGACAAAAAGGAACTGGACGTGCTCGTCAAGGTTCAATTAGAGCTGTACAATGGGTAGGTGGAGGTCGTTATGGTACTCCAGTACCTAGAGATTATTCTATTAAACAAAATAGAAAAGAAAGACAATTAGCTATAAAGTCAGCTTTATCTGAAAAGGTAGCTGCTAAAGAATTAATCGTAGTTGATAAATTAGAAGTAGCTTCACCAAAAGCTAAAGAAATGGTTAGTTTATTAGAAACATTAAAAGTAGCTGATAAGAAAGTATTATTAGTAGTAAAAGAATTTGATGATAATTTAATCTTAGCATCAAGAAACTTACAAAATGTAGTATTAATCTTAGCTGATGAAATTAATGTATTAGATATAGTAGGAACTGATGTAATGGTAATTACAGAAGAAGCTATTAAATATGTTGAGGAGGTGCTTAAATAATGAAAGACACTAAATATTTAGAAATTTTAAAAGCACCAGTTATTACTGAAAAGAGTGAGATTGCTAAAGAAGCTGGAAAATATACTTTTAAAGTAGATCCAAAAGCAAACAAATTAGAAATTAAAGAAGCAATCGAAAAATTATTTAATGTTAAAGTTACTGCAATCAGAACTATTAATGTTAAACCAAAGAAAAGAAGAGTTGGTCGTTATACTGGATTAACTAATCGTACAAAGAAAGCAATTGTTACCTTAGCTGAAGGACAAACAATTGATCTTGGGTAAGGAGGAAATAAGTTATGGCAATTATAAATTATAGACCTACTACACCAGGACGTAGAAAAATGAGTGCATTAGTAAATGAAGAAATAACTACTAGCACTCCAGAAAAATCATTAACAATCACTATGAAGAAAAATGGTGGTCGTAATAATCAAGGTAAGATAACAGTTCGTCATCATGGTGGTGGAGAAAAAAGAAAATATCGTATCATTGATTTTAAAAGAAATAAATTAAACGTTCCTGGAACAGTAGCAACAATAGAATATGATCCAAACAGAACTGCTAATATAGCATTAGTAAATTATGTTGATGGAGAAAAAAGATATATTATTGCTCCAAAAGGTTTAGTTGTTGGACAAACAATTGAAGCGGGAGTTGACGTTGATATTAAAGTTGGTAACGCATTACCAATCATCAACATCCCAGTTGGTACTATGATTCATAACATTGAATTACGTCCTGGAAAAGGTGGAGAATTAGCAAGAAGTGCTGGTTCAGCTGCTCAAATCCTTGGTCGTGAAGATAATTATGTAATGATTCGTTTATCAAGTGGTGAACAAAGAAAAGTATTAGGAACATGTATGGCAACAGTTGGAGAAGTTGGAAATGAAGATTCTTCACTTGTTAAAGTAGGTAAAGCTGGTCGTAGCCGTCATATGGGAATTAGACCTACAGTTCGTGGTTCTGTAATGAATCCAAATGATCACCCACATGGTGGTGGTGAAGGACGTGCTCCAGTAGGACGTAAAGCACCAATGACTCCTTGGGGTAAACCTGCACTTGGATTAAAGACACGTAAGAAAAAACATTCTGACAAGTTCATAGTACGTCGTCGTAATGGTAAATAGGAAAGGATGAGTAGAATATGGCAAGAAGTTTGAAAAAAGGACCTTATGTATTCGATAGATTACTAAAGAAGGTTCAAGAATTAAATAAATCTGGAAAAAAAGAAGTTATTAAGACATGGTCACGTCGTTCTACTATTTTCCCTGATTTCATAGGACATACATTCGCAGTACATAATGGTAAAGAATTTATTCCAGTTTATGTTACTGAAGATATGGTAGGACATAAATTAGGTGAATTTGCATTAACACGTAAATTTGGTGGACATGGTGCAGAAAAAGATAAGTAAAATAAGGACTAGGAGGAGAAAATATGGAAGCAAAAGCAATCGCTAAAGGTTTAAGAGTATCTCCAATCAGAGCTAGATTAGTAGCTGACATGATTAGAGGTAAAAAAGCAACTGAAGCTTTAGTAATCTTAAACAATGTTAATAATAAGTCTGCAAGACTTACTAAAAAAGTATTAGATTCTGCTATTGCTAACGCTGTTAATAATAATGGTGCAGATGTTGCAACATTATATGTTAAAGAAGCAAGAGTAGATGCTGGTCCTGTTATGAAACGTCACTTATTTGATTCACGTTCACATATAGGACACAAAGATCATAGAACTAGTCACATAATTATAGCAGTGGCTACAAAAAACTAATAAGGAGGTTACAGAAATGGGACAAAAGGTAAATCCTAATGGACTAAGACTTGGTATCAATAAAGACTGGGAAGCAAAATGGTACAGCAACAAAAAAGATTTCGCTAAATATTTAGATAAAGATGTTAAAATTCGTAAATATTTAGAAGAAAAATTAGTTACTGCTGGAATCGCTAAAGTTGAAATTGAAAGAAATGACAAGAGAACAGAAGTAGTTATTCATACTTCAAAACCTGGTGTTATGATTGGACACGGTGGAGAAGAAATTGAAAAACTTAAAAAAGAACTTTCTAAAATCGTTGATGAAAATGTACAAATTTCAATCGTTGATATTAAGAAAGCAGATTTAAATGCTAAGTTAGTAGCAGATAGTATTGCTAATCAAATTACTAACAGAGCATCATTCCGTATGGCTCAAAAACGTGCAATCCGTAATGCTATGAAAGCAGGAGCTAAAGGAATTAAAACAAGTGTATCTGGACGTTTAGGTGGAGCTGATATGGCTCGTAGCGAAGGATATACTGAAGGAACTATTCCTCTACATACATTAAGAGCAGATGTTGATTATGCAACTAGTGAGGCTGATACAACATTTGGTAAAATTGGTGTAAAGGTATGGATCTACAAAGGAGAAATCCTTAACAGAAAAAACAAAGCAACTAATGAAGTAAAAGAAGATAAAAAAGACAATAAGGCAAAAGGAGGTAATTAATTATGTTAATTCCGTCAAGAACAAAATATCGTCGTGTACATAGATTACCTCACGAAGGAAAATCACGTGGTAATAGAACATTAAGTTATGGAGAATATGGATTACAAGCTAAAGAAGGTGCTTGGATTACAGCAAACCAAATCGAAGCTGCTCGTATTGCTATGACTCGTTACATGAAACGTGGTGGTCAAGTTTGGATAAACATCTTCCCACATATGCCATTAACTAAAAAACCTATCGGTACAAGACAAGGTAAAGGTAAAGGTAATGTTGAAGGATGGGTAGCAGTAGTTAAAGAAGGAAAGATAATGTTCGAAATCGCTGGTGTTGATGAAGCAACAGCAAGAGAAGCATTACGCCTTGCTTCACACAAATTACCAATTGCTACTAAATTTGTAATGAAAGAAAATGGTGGTGAGTCAAATGAAGGTTAAAGAAATCAGAGAACTATCAACTGAAGAAATTAATAAAAAATTAGTTGAAACAAAAGAAGAATTATTCAACTTACGTTTTCAACAAGCAACAGGTACTCTAGAAAAACCTTCTAGAATTAGAGACTTAAGACACACTGTTGCAAGAATGAAGACCGTTCTAAAAGAACGTGAAAATGCAGAGTAGGAGGAAAAGTAAGTGGAAAAGAAATTAAGTAAAGAATTAGTTGGTACAGTAGTAAGCGCAGCTAATGACAAAACAATATCAGTTTTAGTAGAAACTTATAAAAACCATCCTAAATATCACAAAAGAGTTAAAAGCTCTAGAAAATATTGTGTACATGATGAAAAGAATATAGCAAAAGTTGGAGATACTGTTCGTATAGTTGAAACTAGACCATTATCAAAAACTAAACATTTCTATTTAAAAGAAATAGTAAAAGAAGCAGTTATTATTTAACGCTTAGATGATTAATTAAGAAGGAGGAATAATCTATGTTACAACAAGAAAGCCGTATGAAGGTTGCCGTTCGTAGTCGTCAAGGCGTTCGTCGTGAAGATGGAAGTTACATTAAGTTCGATGACAATGCTTGTGTTATCATTCGTGATGACAAGAGTCCAGTAGGTACTCGTATTTTTGGACCAGTAGCAAGAGAACTTCGTGATAAAGATTACATGAAAATCGTATCTTTAGCAAAAGAAGTACTATAAGAGGAGGATAATTTATGAACTTTAAAGTAGGAGATGAAGTTGTAGTTATCACTGGTTCTGATAAAGGTAAAACAGGAAAAATAATTAAAACATTAAAAGCAGAAAACAAAGTTGTAGTTGAAGGTGTTCACATGGTAAAAAAACATCAAAGACCAACAGGACAAGAATCTGGTGGAATCATTGAAATGGCAGCACCAATTCATGCTTCAAATGTTATGATTGTAGATCCTAAAACTAAGAAAAGAACTAGAATAGGACATACAACTGATACAAAAACAAATAAAAAAATAAGAATCACAAAAAAATCAAACGAGAAGATTGATTAATTGGAAGGAGGGTATTTATGAACCGCCTAAAAGAGAAATACTTAAAAGAAGTAGTTCCAAGTTTACAAGAAAAATATAATTATAAGTCAAGTATGGAAATTCCAAAATTAGAAAAAATAGTAATCAATATGGGTGTTGGTGATGCAACTACTAACTCTAAGTTATTAGATGCAGCTATCGCTGACTTAACTAAGATTGCTGGACAAAAACCAGTAGTAACTAAGGCTAAGAAGTCAATTGCTGGATTCAAAATCAGAGAAGGTCAAGCAATTGGTTGTAAAGTAACATTAAGAGGAGATAACATGTATAACTTTATGGATAAGTTAATATCAATCGCTCTCCCAGGTGTTAGAGATTTCCGTGGTGTTAGTAACAAAGCTTTCGATGGTAGAGGAAACTACACAATGGGAATTAAAGAACAATTAATATTCCAAGAAATTGATTATGATGATGTTGTTAAAGTAAGAGGTATGGATATCGTATTCGTTACAACAGCAAAATCTAATGAAGAATCATATGACTTATTAAATGGACTAGGAATTCCTTTTAGAAAGTAATTATGGAGGAAATATTATGGCAAAGAAAAGTATGATAGTAAAGGCTAATAGACCACAAAAGTACAAAGTACGTGAATACACTAGATGTACAAGATGCGGTCGTCCACACGCAGTTATGAGTAAATTCGGAATCTGCCGTATTTGCTTCCGTGAATTAGCTTATAAAGGACAAATACCAGGGGTTAAAAAATCAAGTTGGTAATTTGGAAAGGAGGAAATTTAAATGGCAGTAGTATCAGATACAATTGCAGATATGTTAACAAGAATTCGTAATGCTAATGCAATGCGTTATGAAGAAGTAAGAGTTCCTGCTTCTAATATAAAGAAAGAAATCGCTAGGATTTTAAAAGAAGAAGGATTTATAAATGATTATAAAATTGAAGATAACAACGCTCAAGGAACTATCGTATTAAAATTAAAATATACTGAAAGACGTGAAAGTGTTATCTCAGGATTAAAAAGAATTTCCAAACCAGGTTTAAGAGTTTATGCAAAAAATGATGAAGTTCCAAAAGTTCTTAATGGATTAGGAATCGCAATCATTTCTACATCAAAAGGAATTATGACAGATAAACAAGCTCGTAAAGAAAATATAGGTGGAGAAGTTCTAGCTTATATATGGTAATTAGACAAAGATAATTTGAAACCCGTTTAAAACGGTAAATATAAAATGAGATATAGGAGGTGTCGTATGAGCCGTATAGGAAACAGAATTATTACAATTCCTGCAGGAGTTACTGTAAGTGAAGAAAATAGTATTGTTACTGTTAAAGGACCTAAAGGTGAATTAACTCACCCAATGCTTAAAGATATCACAATGACTATTGAAGGAACTGAAATAAAACTAGAAAGAAAAAATGAAAATGCAAAAGCAATGCATGGAACAATGAACGCTATTATAAATAATATGATCATTGGAGTAACTAAAGGTTATGAAAAAGGATTAGAAATTATTGGTGTAGGTTATCGTTTCAATGTTCAAGGAAGAAAGTTAGTAATTAGTGCTGGATATTCACATCCAGTAAATATGGAAATTCCAGAAGGAATTACAGTAGAATCATCAAGCAATACTGAAATCACTGTTAAAGGTATTGATAAAGTATTAGTTGGTGAATTTGCTGCTAACATAAGAAAAGTAAGAAGCCCTGAACCATATAAAGGTAAAGGAATTCGTTATAAAGATGAACATGTTCGTCGTAAAGAAGGAAAGAAAGCTGCTTAATAGGTAGGAAGGAGAAAAGAATATGATAAAGAAAGAATCTCGTAATAGTATGCGTGTTGCTCGTCACGAAAGAATTCGTAAAACTATGATGGGTACAAGCGCAACACCAAGACTTTGTGTATTCCGTTCAAATACTGGAATCTATGCACAAATTATTGATGATGAAAATAAAACTACTCTTGTATCTGCTTCCTCATTAGATAAAGACTTAAAAATTAAAAACGGAAGTAATGTAGAAGCAGCTAAAGTTGTTGGTAAATCAATAGCTGAAAAAGCAAAGAAAGCAAAAATCACAAAAGTAGTATTTGATAGAGGTGGATACCTATATCATGGACGTGTACAAGCCTTGGCTGATGCTGCACGTGAAAATGGATTAGAATTCTAATAGGAGGGTAATATGCAAAAGAAAACTCAAGAATCTAAAGAAAAACAATTTGAAGAATTAGTAATTGATGTTAAAAGCGTTGTTAAAGTTAACAAAGGTGGACGTCAAAGAAGATATTCTGCTACAGTTGTTGTCGGAGATCGTAAAGGTAAAGTTGGATTAGGTATTGGTAAAGCAAACGAAGTACCTGATGCAATTAAAAAAGCATTACAAGATGCAAATAAAAATATTATCACAATCCCTCTAACAGATGGAAGAACAGTTGCTCATGAAGCTATCGGTTATGCTGGAGCTGCAAGAGTTATAATTAAACCAGCTGCTGCAGGTACTGGAGTTATCGCTGGTGGATCTGTTCGTGCTATCTTAGAATTAGCAGGAATTCGTGATGTTGTCTCTAAATCACTAGGAGCAAGAACTAAATTAAATATGGCAAGAGCTGCAATGAGTGCATTAAAGTCTATTAAGACTCCAGAACAAGTTGCTGCACTTCGCGGTAAAACAGTAGAGGAGATATTAGGATAATGAAGTTAAATGAATTAAAGAGAAATATCGGAGCTACTCAAGCAAAGAAAAGAATTGGCCGTGGTCCAGGTAGTGGTCTTGGTAAAACAAGTGGAAAAGGTCAAAAAGGACAAAAAGCTCGTAGTGGAGCTAGTATAAACCCAGTATTTGAAGGTGGACAATTACCTTTATATAGAAGAATCCCTAAAAGAGGATTTACTAATGCTAAATTCAAAACTGTTTATGCACCAATTAACGTTAGTGAATTAAACAAATTTGAAGATGGAACAGTAGTTACACCAGCATTATTAAAAGATACTGGATTAGTTAAAAAACAATATGATGGAGTTAAAGTATTAGGTAATGGTGAATTAACTAAGAAGTTAACTATTCAAGCTAATAAATTCTCAGCTAGTGCTTTAGAAAAGATACAAAAGGCAGGAAGTAAAGCAGAGGTGATCTAATATGTTTAAGACTATGAAGGAATTATTTACTTCTGGTAATAAAGATTTACGTCATAGAATCTACTTTACATTAATGTGTCTTACAGTATTTATATTAGGTATTTCAATAAGAGTACCTGGTACTGAAGACTTAACTAAGAATTTAGGATTTTTAGAATTAATTAATACAATCGGTGGTGGAGCACTTAAAAACTTCTCAATCTTTGCATTAGGAGTTATGCCTTACATCACTGCATCAATTATTACTCAGTTATTACAAATGGATATATTTCCATACTTTACTGAGCTTTCTAAACAAGGTCATACAGGAAGACAAAAGATAAATCAAATAACTAGATATATGGGTATTATATTCGCATTCATCGAAGGTTATGCATTTGCTTTTGCATTCTTAGGAAAGACTGGTAACCCAGTACAATATATGTATATAGCAACAGTATTAACTGCTGGAACTGCTTTACTATTATGGATGGGTGATCAAATGACTCAAAAAGGTATTGGAAATGGTGTCAGCCTAATTATTATGGCAGGTATCATTGCCACACTTCCACAAATGTTTATTACAGCTTTCCAAAGCTTAGTAACATTTGAAGGTGCTGCAAACGTAATAACTTTAGGAATAGTTAAATTTGTATTATTTGTAATAGTTTATTTTGCAATTATAATTGGAATGATCTTCGTTCAAGAATCTGAAAGAAGAATACCAATTCAATATGCAAATAAATCAACTAGTGCATATGGAAACGCTCAAAGTTTCATGCCAATAAAAATAAATTCAGCAGGAGTTATTCCAGTAATTTTTGCATCAAGCTTATTATCAATACCAAATATAATTGCACAAGTAATTAAGAATGATAATTTTACGCTTATTGTTCAAAAATACTTAACAATGACTACACCAGTTGGATTTATAATATACGTAGTATTAATATTCTTCTTTGCATACTTCTATACATTTATTCAATTAAAACCAGAAGAATTTGCAAAGAATTTACAAGAAAATGGAGGATATATTCCAGGAATTAGACCAGGAGAAGAAACTAAACAATATGTTAGTAAAATTCTTACTCGTCTAACTGTATTAGGAGCAGCATTTTTATCAATCATTGCTGGATTACCAATAATATTCTCTAAATTAACAAGCTTACCAACATCAGTATCAATTGGTGGTACAGGATTATTAATCGTAGTTGGTGTAGCATTAGAAACTTATAAACAATTAGAAGGTAGTATACTAACTAGAAGTTATAAGAGAGGATATAGTAGAAGATAATATATGAAGAATATAATGTTTATTGCACCACCTGCAGCAGGTAAAGGTACTCAAGCAGAATTAGTTGTAGAAAAGTACCATATACCTCATATATCTACAGGAGATATCTTAAGAGAAATCTCTAAAGAAGATAGTGAAATAGGTAATTATGTTAAAGAAACACTAGCAAGTGGTCAATTAGTGAAAGATGATATTACATATCAATTAATCGAAGACAGACTAAAAAAAGATGATTGTAGAAAAGGTTTTATTATAGATGGTTTTCCACGTAATATAGACCAAGCTTATCAATATGATAAAATACTTGATAAATTAGGTTATGAAGTAGGTAATGTTATATTAATTAATATAGACAAGAAAACATTAGAAAAAAGAATAACAGGGAGAAGAATTTGTGAGAAGTGTAATTCAATTTATAATATAAATGATGAGGCATCTTCTCCAAAACAAGAATCTATATGCGATAATTGTGGTGGTAAACTATATCAAAGAACTGATGATAATTTAGCTTCATTTGAAACTAGATATCAAACATATCTTGATAAGACAGAACCAATTATCAAACATTACAAAGATATGGGTGTGTTAACTGAAGTAGACGGAAACGATACAATAGAAAACATATTCAAGTCTATTGATAAAATAATAAAATAGGTATCAAAAGAAGGATTATTCCTTCTTTGGAAGATACATAAATCTTCGAGGAGAGTGAAGAGAAATGGCTAAGGAAGATACAATCGAAATAGAAGGTAAAGTTCTTGAAATTATTCCAGGCGGAAAGTTTAAAGTACAATTGGAAAACGGACACATTATAGAAGCTCACGTTTCTGGTAAAATACGTATGAACTATATCCGTATTTTAGCAGGGGATACAGTAATGGTAGAACTTTCACCTTATGACTTAACACGTGGGCGTATAACATATCGTAAATAACGATATAGACCTATCGTAAATAATAGGAGGGAAAAAGAATGAAAGTAAAAGCATCAGTTAAACCAATTTGTGAAAAATGCAAAGTGGTAAAACGTAAAGGAAAAGTTAGAATTATTTGTGAAAATCCAAAACACAAACAAGTTCAAGGTTAATAGGAGGTGTATTTAAATGGCACGTATTAAAGGTGTAGACATTCCAAATGATAAACATATCTGTATTTCATTAACTTACATTTATGGTATTGGAAGAAGTCTAGGAAAACAAATTTGTGAGGCAGTTGGTATAGATCCAACTACTAAAACAAAAGATTTATCACAAGATGATTTAGTTAAAATCCGTGATGAAATTAATAATCATTTAACTGAAGGTGATCTTCGCCGTGAAGTTAGTATGAATATTAAGACTAAGATGGAAATTAACTCATACGAAGGAAGTCGTCATAAAAAAGGATTACCTGTAAGAGGACAAAGAACTAATCGTAATGCTCGTACTCGTAAGGGTAAAGGAAAGACTGTAGCAAATAAGAAGAAAGTTTAAGTATAAAAAAAGGAGGTAAGACTTATGGCTTATAAAACTAGAAAGAAAAAAGTTAAAAAGAATGTACCTGAAGGTATGGCACATATTCATTCAACATTCAATAACACAATTACAACAATAACTGATAAAGATGGAAGCGTAATAAGCTGGGCATCATCAGGTGCTATTGGTTTCAAAGGAAGTAAAAAATCAACTCCATTCGCTGCTGGAATGGCTGCAGAAGCTGCTGGTAAAGCTGCATACGACATGGGAATGCGTAAAGTTGAGGTTCGCGTAAAAGGTTTAGGACCAGGACGTGAAACTGCAATCAGATCATTACAAACTGCAGGACTAGAAGTAACATCAATCATCGATGTTACACCAATCCCACATAATGGATGTCGTCCACCAAAACGTCCTAGAGGATAGTAATTGGTACGACTCGTGGTATAATAAAGTAGAATAGTTCGTGAAAAAAAGTAAAGGGAGGTTAGTTTCATGTTACAATTTGAAAAACCAATTTATAAAATAACTGATTCTGTAGAAAGCAATTTTTATGGAAGATTTGAATTAGAACCATTAGAAAGAGGATTTGGTACTACAATCGGTAATGCATTAAGAAGAGTAATGTTATCATCATTACCTGGAAGTGCAATTAGTAGTATTAAAATCGACGGAGTTCTTCATGAATTCCAAACAATTGACGGAGTATATGAAGACGTTACTACTATTATCTTAAATTTAAAAGGTATAGTATTTAAAAATCATTCAAATGAAGCAAAAGTAGTAAGAATTAACACTACAAAAGAAGGAGAAATTACTGCTGCTGATATCGAACATGATTCAGATATCGAAGTAATTAATACTGATAAAGTAATTTGTCATTTATCTAAAGGAACTTCATTCAATATGGAAATGACTGTAACTAACGGTCGTGGATATGTAAGAAGCGAAGATAATAAGAAAATTTATGATATCAAAAAAGTTGGAGAAATCGCAATTGACTCTCTATATTCTCCTATCGAAAGAGTTTCATATGAAGTTGGAAACGCTCGTGTAGGACAAGATGAAAGCTATGATAAATTAATCATGGATGTATGGACAAATGGATCAATTAAACCAGAAGAAGCTATTGCTTTAGCAAGCCGTATCTTAATTGAACACTTAGAAATCGTTACAGACTTATCATCAATCGCTGATGTAAGTGGTATGATGATTGAAAAGACTGAAGATCCAAAAGTTAAAGCTCTAGAAACTTCAATTGAAGACTTAGATTTCTCAGTAAGAGCTTATAACTGCTTAAAGAGAGCTGGAATTCATACACTACAAGACCTTGTTAATAGAAGCGAATCTGATATGATGAAAATCCGTAACTTAGGTAAGAAATCCCTTAAAGAAGTATTAGACAAAATCAGAGATATGGGATTAGTATTACGTGATGAAGATTAATTAGATAAGGAGGAAGAAGTATGGCATACAGAAAATTAGGTGTAGATAATAAACATAGAAGAAGTATGTTAGCTACTTTAACTAAACAAGTAGTTAATAATGAATCTATCACTACAACTGAAACTAGAGCTAAAGAAGTAAGAAAAACAGTTGATAAATTAATTACTTACGGTAAAAAAGGTGATTTAAACTCACGTCGTAAAGCTTTAGCATTCTTACATAACGATGTTGAAACAGTAAATAAAGTATTTAATGATTTAGCTAAACGTTATGAAAATCGTAATGGTGGATATACTCAAATCTTAAAATTAGATGAAAGACGTGGAGATAACGCTTTAATGGTAATCTTAAGATTAGTAGAAGAAGCAAAAAAAGAAGAAAAGAAAGAAACAGCTAAAAAAGAAACTAAAAAAGAAGTAAAAGAAGATAAAAAGGAAGAAAAGAAACCAGCTAAGAAGACAACTAAGAAAACAACAAAGTAATTGAGGCTGACAAGTAATAATTAAACAAGTTGAAAAACTTGTTTTTTTATGTTATAATATAGGACATTAAAAAAGGGGGGATTGGTATGAGTAGTATATCTAACGAATTTGTAACCATAGAATATAAAAATATATATGAAAAAGCCACAGCCAATTGTTTTATGAAATACATCAATTTAGATAAAGAATACTATAAAGGTTTATTAAATGGTATAGAAGTTATTCATGCCAAGAAGTTAAACCCATTATTCTGTATTTTAGATAAAACTGATGAAAGTAAAACAACAATAATACCATTAATTGAAAAAACTATATTAAGTTTAAATAATATCCACGCAGACTATACATATAAGCCTTATAGTGGTGATTTATATGATGACATAACTACAATCATTTCTAGAAGTATAACAGCTGAGAATGAGAATAAAATATGTTATGAACTAGCTCGTGATTATTATGAAAAAACAAAGGATTTTTCATACTTAAAAAAATTCTTTTTTGACATGAATATAAATTATGATGATCTATATGACATAATTGATTATAATATTGAAAATCATATTGATGATTTATTAGTAGAAAAGATAGCTAGAGAAAAATATGCCTTACAACATTATCCAGAAATATACGAAAATCTTATGGGTGTAGCTAATATATCAAATAGTGTACGTAATATAATAAATACCAATATACTAAAGATTCAAGAATCTTTGGATCATCTTGGTTCAAGTGTATTAAACCCATTTAAACCAACAATAATAAATGATGATGAATGTGATAGATTAACAAAAGAAGCCTTAGTATATATAGATCCAACAAATAAACTTTTAGAAGAGTATTTTGATTTAAAGAAAAGAGATTTAATTGATATAAGACACACTCAACCTAATAAACCTAAAATCAATCAATTTGATCCAAGAACATTCAAAATAACATTAACTAGAGATGGTAATCTAGCAGATGTATTAACATTTGTTCATGAACTTGGACATCATCATCATTTTTCAATGACTACAGAAAACTACTATCCAAATCCATTATTTATTGAATATCCATCTATATATTTTGAATTAAAAACAGCTGAATTCCTAATAGGAAAAGGTTATTCAAAAGAAGAAATGGAAGTTATTAAAAGTTATAGAACATTAAATAACGAAGGAAATAATTCATATATATTTTTAGTACTAAGTGGAGTATATGATAATAAAGATAGAGAAAGAGATAATTTTGATTTAAGTAGACTTCATAAGGCAATTGATAATATAAAAACAATGGACCGTGATATTGATGTTTCTGAATTTTCTAAAAAAATAGAATTAAGCGAAGAAGAAACAAAAAATAGAATTGATAGAATAAAAAAGGAAAAAATATATCAGTTGTTTATAGATAATAAAAATATCACAGAGACAATAAAATACCTAGTTGGTACATATCTAGCAGAATTCTCAATAAATAGACATAAACATGAAGATGTATTATCAATTCTAAAAGATATTATGGTAGAAAAAAGAAGTGTTTATAGTATCCTAGAAAACATTGGATTAAATCCAGAACCACTAGGATTTAACCAAATAAAAGAAGAAAAGAAAGCAGTAAAAGAAAAAAAGAAAACAACAAAGAAAAGACCTATAAAAGATTCTAAAAAGGAAGGGAAATAATATGGGTACTATATCAAACGATTTTTTAACCATCATATATAATAATGAAAGTCAAGAAAAAATGGCTAAATACTATATGATGATTATTAATTTTGAACCTGAGTTTTTTAAAGGATTACTTAATGGATTAGATACTATTAAAGGACATGAATTAAGAAAATTTAAAATAGATGAAAATGACCTTTTTAAAAACTTTGAAAAAAATAGATTATCAATAATCAATTCAATACTAAAACTAACAGGTGCAAAGCATCCATATTTTGAAGTAGACCAAGTATCACAAAGAAGTATATATTATGATGTTTTAGGAGTTAAAACAAGTAGAGAAGATAATGACCTTAGTAGCGAAATAGAGTGTTTTGATTTGGCTCATGATTACTTTTATATGACAGGAGATTTTAAATATATAAAGAAATATCTATATGAAGGATTAGATGAAAAGGATTTAGAATATCTATGTGATAATAAAATCCTAAATTGTTTTCCAAAACTATTAAAAACAAAAATGCATGAGGATAAATACTCATTTGATAGTGAAACATATAAGTTACTACAAACTAATATGGATTACATACTATCAATAATGCCCATAATATCTGAATGGACAAATAATGAATTAGATAGGATGGAAAAAGAAAAAAACAATAATTGTACAGAAATTTCAAAAATAAATGCTAAAGAATTTGATGAATTAGTAATGGGAGCTTTAAACTATATTGACCCTACAAATAAACTAGTAGAAAAATATATAGAATTAAAACTAGATGATAAAATAATGAAAAAACCTATAACTAATGAAATATATGATGAAAGTAAATATGATGCACTTAATGGTGTTATAAAATTATATACACTTAATAATATAGCTGATGTAATAGTCTTTGTTCATGAATTTGCTCATTATAACTATGATGAAAAAGATTATGACATTTGTGAAAATAATAGAATACTTTCAGAATATCCATCTATATATTATGAAATGAAAACTATGCAATACTTAATAAAACAAGGATACTCAAAAGAAGAAGTTATTAGTGCACAAAACTTCAGAACAGTAAATAATAATGATATTATTCGTAAAGTATTACCTTCCCTAAAATACTTAAGCATGGTTAATAATAAAGACGAAGATACCGCAATAAAAGAAGTTACTAATCATATTGATTATGTTGTAGAAGAAACCTTAAAAGATATAATAATAGATAACAAAGATGCTAATATAGAAGAATTAAAAAAACAATTAAAAGTAGAGGTTTCATATATATTTCTTGAACCTTCAGGAGATATAATGAAACATATTAAATATCTAATTGGAACTTACTTAGCTACTTTTTCAATTGGCTATGTTAAGAATGAAAATGTATTACCAGTACTAGAACATATTAAGAATAATAAAACTAGTCTAGAAGAAGTATCAATTATGTTAATGAATAATAACATATATAGTTCTAATTACCAAAAAGTAAAAACAGAAGAATAAAGAGACAAGTTGAAAAACTTGTTTCTTAATGCTATAATATAGAACATTAAAAAAGAGGGGGGTTAGTATGAATAGTATTTCAAATGACTTTGTCACAATAGAATATGATTCAGAAATAGGAAGAAAAACAGCTGAATACTATATGGAATTATTTAATAAAGAACCTGAATATTTTAAAGGTATACTAAATGGAAGAAATACTATCCATGCTAGTCGTATACCATTACCAATAACAAACGATGAAATAAGTAGGGGAAATATAATTAGATATATACTAGAAACAGGAAATGCTAAATGTACTTTATTCTGTGGTTTTAAACCATCAATGCAAGGAATTTATTATAGTATTATGACATATTCATATGATGAAATAACACCAGAAGATATAAAATATACATATCATGACCTTGCATATGATTACCTACAAATGACAGGTGATTTTAGTTATTTAAAAAAATATTATTATGAAGGTAAAACTGATACATCAGATATAACAGCCTTAATATCCAATAAATTAAAGAATAACTATGATGAGTTACTTATTGAAAAAATAAAAGATGCTAAAGAATCACGTTTATATCCAATAATAACAAACAATATAGACAAAATAGAGGAAATAGTTAACTATGCATATAATCAATCTAATTCATTAGATTATAAACAAATACCAATACCAGAAATAGATGAGAAAAAATTAGATGAATTAGTAATAGGAACTCTTAATTATATAGATCCTACAAATAAATTAGTAGAAGAATATCTTGAATTAAAAAATAATAATGCTATTGAAAAAATTTATAATGAAAAAGATAACTCTTCTAAATATACTGAACATAGAGATCAATTTTATAACTTTGTCTTTGGAAATATAGATTTATATATGAATGGTAATCTACTAGACGTAGTAGATTTAGTCCATGAATTAGGACATCACTTTGCTAGAAAAGAAGATCCAAGAGTAAAAAGAAAAAGTATATTATTTAATGAATTTCCATCTATATACTTTGAATTAAAGGCAATAGAATATTTATCTAAAGTATATTCAAAGGAAGATATAGAAGCAATAAAAAGAATAAGAATTAAAGACAATAGAAAAAAGTCAATAAATCTTAAACCTAGTCTATATGCTCTTAGATGTAATATAAATAATGATGGAGAATATCATATAGAAGAAGTAAGAAAATATGTTGAAGACTATTGGAAAATAAATTATAAAAAGCAAATAGAGACTACTTCACCAAGAAGAAGAAAACCAATTTTTGAAGCAGCATTATTTAGAAATAGTATAAAATCATTAAATAGAATAGATCAGGATGAAAGTAGATTAGAATACTTAATAGGAACATATTATGCGACATATGCAATTGAAAATCTAGCTACAGAAGATGTATTAAATATAATAGAAAATACAAGATATAATACAATAGACTTTATTGATTTAGAAAAACTTCTTGGAATGAATAAATCTGAAATAGCTCCTTTAGAAAATTCAATACAAAAGGTAAAACAAAAACAAGTTTAACAACTTGTTTTTTTATGTTATAATTGAGATGAAAGTGGGTGATTATCTTGAAAGCACTTATCACAGGAGCTACATCAGGTATAGGACTTGATATGGCAAGATACCTTGCAATAAAGAAATATGAACTTATTTTAGTAGCTAGAGATAGAGCTAAATTAGAAAAAATCCAGGAGTTACTACCTACAAAAGTAACCATTGTAGTTGCTGACCTTTCAAATGAACAAAAAGTAAAAGAATTATATGTAATTGCTAAACAGGAAAACATAGATATTCTTATAAATAATGCTGGATTTGGTGATTTTGGATATTTACCAGATACTGATATAAATAAAGACTTAGAAATGATAGATACTAATATAAAAGCAGTACATATCTTAACTAAATCAGTAGTAAAAGATATGGAAAAGAAAGATACTGATACCTATATATTAAATGTAGCTTCATCTGCTGGATTAATGCCAGGAGGACCACTAATGAGTACATATTATGCTACTAAATCATATGTAAGAAGTCTAACAGAAAGCTTATACTATGAAGAAAAAAAGAAAAAGACAAAAGTACATGTTTCAGTATTATGTCCAGGACCAGTAGATACAAACTTTAATAATGTAGCTGGAGTACACTTTTCTACTAAACCATTAAAAAGTACTTATGTAGCTAAATATGCTATAGATAAAATGTTGGAAGAGAAGATGTTAATAATTCCAGGAACAAAAATGAAATTAGCTAATTTCTTTAGTAGATTTGTAAGTAACAAATTCCTATTAAGAATTGCATATAATATACAAAAGAAAAAAGCCAATTAATATTGGCTTTTATTTTAGGAGGGTAAGGTTATGACTAAAATTATTGAAATAAATAATTTTAGTGATGATAAACTATTTGAAAATCTAAGTATTAATATAGAAAAAAATAAGATTACCACCATTTCAGGTGCTAATTCTTGTGGTAAGACTACATTAATGAGAATTCTAAATAGAGAAATCATCACTGAAAACGATATATTATTAAATAATATAAATATAAATGATTATACTATCTCAGAATATACTAATTTAGTTCAAACAGTAATCCCTAATGAAATAGTATTTAATGAAAATACTTTAGAAAAAGAACTTAATAATATAGACTTAGTAAAAGGATTAAGAATAAAATCTATTCTTAATAAAAATATAAAAGATTTAACAATAAAAGAAAAAGTATTAGCGCAACTTGCTATTGCACTAGATAATAAACCCCAAGTATTATTACTTGATAATGTATTTATTTATTTTAATGATAAAGAGCGTGAAGAAATATTTACTTTTCTTCGTAACTTTCAAAAAAAATATAATCTCACAGTAGTATTAACTACTATAGATCTAAGAGATAGTTTATATACTGATTATTTATATATTATTGGTAATAAGAAAGTAATTCTAAAGGGAGTTCCTTTAAAAGTATTAGAAAAAGATAATATATTAAATAAAGTTGGTTTAAATATACCATTTATGGCTGATTTATCAGTAAAATTAAAAGACTATGATTTATTAGACTCTATTATATTAGAAAAAGATAGGATGGTGGATATCCTATGGAAATAGATATTAATATAAAAGAGAAATCTATTACTGGTATTATTACTGATACTGAAGAATTAATAATAGATAATATAAAGAAAAACAATATATTAAAAGTAGGAGTAGTAAAAGAAGATTATTTATCTTCAAATTTCTTAAATAAAGTATATGAATGGATGTATTATGAAATAAGAAGAAAAAGACTAATTCTAAAAAATCCTAAAAAGAAAATAAATGATTCTCTAAAAATAGTAGGACTTGATACTACATATCTAAATAGAAATATTAATAGTCTATCATCTAGTGAAAAGATATTAATAATATTAGCTATATCTCTATTATCTAATCCAGATATTATAGTATTAATAAACCTTTTCAAGTATCTAGACAAAACAAAAGAAAAAGTTTTAATTATGTTACTTGAAAAAATAAAAGACCAATATAATAAGACTATTGTCCTTATTAATGATGATAGTGAAATAATGTATAAATATACTAAATACTTAATTATTAAAAAGAATAATCTATTTATTGAAGATGAAACTAATAAATTATTTCAAAGAGTAGATTTTCTACATAAAAATAATATAAAAGTACCTGAAATAATAGAATTAACTCATCTTATTAAGAAGAAAAAGAAAATTAAACTAGAGTATCATAAAGATGTAAGAGATATTCTAAAAGATATATATAAACATGTATAGGAGGTAATATGAGATTTTTAATAAAGTTTAGCTATGACGGAACTAATTACTCTGGATTTCAAGCTCAAAAAGGATTAGATACTATTGAGAAGAGAATGAATGACGCATTAACTAAAATTAATAATGGTAAAAAGACAAGTATTACTGCTACAGGTAGAACTGATAAAAAAGTTCATGCTTTATCTCAATATGGGCATGCAGATATTGATGTTAATATAACTGAAAAGAAATTAAAGAAAGCATTAAATTCTAATCTACCAGAAGATATTCACGTAATAGAAACAAGTATTGTAGATGATAATTTTCATGCAAGATATAACGTCAAAGAAAAAACTTATAAATATATTTTAAATATGGGAGAATATAACCCATTAGAAAGAAATTATGTGTTTCAATATAACTATAAGTTAGATGTTAAAAGTATGAAAGAAGCTATAAAATACTTCTTAGGAAAACATGACTTTAGAGCTTTTGTTACTGACAATAAGGAAAAAGAAAATTGTGTAAGAACAATAACAAAAGCAGATATAAAAGAAGAAGACAATAAGATAATATTTACATTCACAGGAGATGGATTCCTACGTTATCAAGTAAGAAATATGGTAGGTATCCTTATAAGAGTTGGCGAAAAAAAATTATCCCCAGAAACTGTGGATAAAATATTACAAAGTAAAGATAGAACTAAATCAGGTAAAACTGCTCCAGCAGAAGGCTTATATTTAGTAGATGTAAAGTATTAATCATCTAACTTGAGCATTAATTGTTTTAATACAATTAGTACCATCTAAAACATATCCATCATCGCATGTATATGTTTTTTCATATAAAGTAAGACATTTATGAATTGTTGGTGTACCCAAACCAATAATATCAATAGAACCATAATTTTCAGGACAATTACCATCTTCAGATTCATAACCATCTGATAAATTTACACAGTATTTAGTTGTATATTCAGTAGTATTTGAAGGACAAACATAATTTGCTGCAATAGTACTTGTACATGTTGTATTATTTAATACATATCCATCAGGGCAATAATAAGTAATAGTAGGTTCTGGAGTAGGCAGAGGAGAATCATTAGAAGGAGTAGATGAATCATTATTATTAAATGATTGATTATTATTGTTACCATTGTTACTATTATTAGTATTACTACTGTTGTCATTATTAGAATCAGAATCGATTTTACTAGTTTCTGGATTATTATTTTTTATATTATCTTTTGAATCAATTTTTGTAGTATTATCTTTATTTATATCTATAACTTCATTATCATTAAACTTTGTTTTAAAGTAATCTATTGTTTTATCAAAATAAACTATAAAAAGAGAAATAGTAATAATAATGATGATAATAATAAGTATTAAAATAATAACATTTCTTTTCTTCATAATATACTCCATATACTATTATAATAGCATAAAAAAGAAGAAAAACTTTATTATAATAAAAATAACTGTAAAGTTTTACCAATATTCATTTTTTTGACACATTATTAAAAAAATAAAATAGCGTAAAACATTATAAAATAACAAAAAAGTATTGATTTTTAATCCATTTTTTAGTATAATTCTAACTGGTACATTCAAATATCCCACCTTAACTAGTTCCTGGGAAAAACTAGTTGAAGTAAAAGGAGAAAAAAATATGACAAGTTATATGCAAAAAAAAGAAACTGTTGAAAGAAAATGGTATGTTATTGACGCTGAAGGAAAATCTTTAGGTAGAGTTGCTACATTAGCTGCAACTTACTTACGTGGAAAAAACAAACCAACTTACACACCAAACATTGATTGTGGTGATTTCATTATTATCATTAATGCTAGTAAAGTTAATTTAACTGGTAACAAATTAGATGATAAAATGTATTATAATCACTCTCAATACACTGGTGGATTAAGAGAAAGAACTGCAAGAACAATGAGAGAAGAGTATCCAGAAGAAATGATCGAAAGAGCTGTTAAAGGTATGTTACCTCACAATAGACTTGGAAGACAAATGTACAAAAAATTATTTGTATATGCTGGTGCTGATCACAAACAACAAGCACAAAAACCAGAAGTGCTTGAAGTTAAATAGGAGGGTTTAAGAAATGGCAAAAGAAAAGAAAAACGTTTATACTGGAACTGGTCACAGAAAGACTAGTGTAGCTAGAGTTACATTAACTCCAGGTAAAGGAAAAATTACAGTAAACGGAAAAGATGTACATGAATATTTCCCTTCTGAAATTTGTGTTATGGATTTAACTCAACCTTTAGTATTAACTAATACAAACGAAATGTTTGATGTTGATGCTCAAGTTAAAGGTGGAGGTTTCCAAGGACAAACAGGAGCTATCCGTTTAGGAATCACTAGAGCTTTATTAGATTATGATAAAACTACTCCAGCTGATTCAGAAAATAGTTTTAGAAAAACTCTTAAAGTTGCAGGATTCATTACTAGAGATTCTCGTAAGAAAGAACGTAAGAAACCAGGATTAAAGAAAGCACGTCGTGCTCCACAATTCTCAAAACGTTAATATTTATTCAAAAGTTTCAAGCACACAAAAGTGTGCTTTTTTGTTTATAAAAAATATGTGATATAATAATTATGGAGAGATATTATGAGTGAACACAATATAAATACAATAAATATGTATAGTTCTGGCGGAGCACAAGAATATATAGGGCATAATGAAATAGACCCTGAAATAGAAAAATGGGAAAGATTATTTAATTATGTTGAAAATCAAATAAAAAGGGACAAGACAAAAAGAATTATTGAATTTGGTAGTGGTTGTGGACAACTTGCTTTTATGCTTCAATCAGCAGGATACGATGTAGTTGCTACAGACATTGTTGATGATTTCCTAAAAGAGCAAAATAGAATTGGGATTAATAAAGTAAAGAAGTATAATTTTTTAATAGATAACTATGATGATATTTTTGATTTTAAAGCAGATCTTATAGTATCATGGAGAAATCCTCATTTAGACATGGATGATATGAAAAAATTATTTGATGTTGTATATAACGGATTATCAGATAATGGTTTATTTATAATTAATTTTCAAAATTCAGAAGTTCATCCTGAAGCAGAACTTCTACCTAATGGAACAAAATATAATTATAAGATTCTAGAAGATAAACAAACGAATGAAAAAAGATTTTATGCCTACTTCAGTAAAGAAGATATTGATAATCTAAGAAAAGATTTATTTGAAATAGAAGAATACCATAATGAAGGCGGTAAAGAACAAAAAAACTGGCATGTTTTAACATTAAGAAAAATTAATTAGTATTTACTAAAAAAACTAATTATGTTAGTATATACAGTAATAAAAGGAGATTGCGCAAATGAGCAATATAACAAGAGAACAAAATAAAAACTTAATCACAACAGTAGCTAAAATAGTAACTAAGTATAAAAAGAATGAAGATATAGAGTGTATTTATCTACTTCCGTTTACAATAGAAAATGAAAATTTCTATAATTTAGTAATAGTAAGTAGTAGTTATGAAACAATTGATGAATTAGAAGAAAAAATTGAAAAAACTAATAAAAAGCAAAAACAAGAAATAGAAAAAGAAAAAATAGGTGGAGAACTTCGTATTTCAACAGACTATTGTGTGTATTATGATGATGAAGCTTTAAATCCTAGTAGAGTGGGTAGAGCACAAGACTTATTATCATCTAGAATATTATATACAAAAAAAGGTTATGGTAGATATTATTATAGAGTAGCACATCAATTTGATAAGTATAATACAATGGAAAAATATAATAATCTTTTTGCAATAGCAATACCAGAAGAGCAAAAGAAAAAGATGAAGAAACTAGAAAGGGGTACAAATGTATAAAGATTTAATTGGAGAAAGAGTTACAGTAGTAGTAGCTTCAAGAGGGGATAACGTATTAGAGTATTCAGGTGTCTTAGCAAAAGAAACAGAATATTCAATTGAAATGACTAATACAGATATTGCATATTTAATGTTAAATTTTCAAAAAGGTATTTTTGGAGGAAGTATAAGCAAATATAAAGAAAATTTAGATAGAGTTATCCTAAACAAAAGATATATCATATCTTGTAATAAATAGGAGATTATTATGAAAAAAATATTAATATTTTTATTATTAGTGATAAGCATTATTGCGATCCCAACTAATGTATTCGCAGATGAAGGACCAAAACCATCTATAGATATAAAAATTAAGAATTTAAAAACAAAAAATTATATAATAGATTTATTTGTCTATGATAAAGAAAAAGCTAAAAAAGATGAAGGACCAGCTGTTTGGGGTGACCCTGGTTTAACAGATGATGAAATACAAGAACTATATAAATTAAACTATGATGGTTGGATTTCAGCATCTACTAGAGCTGGACTTATTTTATTCTCAGATTGTAAAGGTAATGCTGAACATGAAAATGGTTTTGGGTATTTTGGTACTCCGGAAGTATATAAAATTGTTATTATAAACAAAGATACTGGTGAAGTAAAAATATCTAAGAAAATAGTAAGAAAAGAATTTAATAGTGAAGTTACAGTAGATTATAAAGATATGAAAGTAGTTGAAACTAATATAAATATAGTAAAAATGATTATTGTAATAGGACTAGCATTAATTCTAACTATAGTAGTAGAATTATTAATAGCTTTATTATTTAAGACAGGAAACTATACTACAATAGCTATAACTAACTTAATTTCAAATGTATTACTACAAACACTATTATTAATATTCACAAATAACTATATAGTAGTATTTATAATTGGAGAAGTATTAGTAATTGGTGCTGAATTATTAGTATACTTACTAAGATTTAAAAATATTAGTAAAGCTAAAACTACTATTTACACATTAGTAGCGAATTTAGCTACCATCCTATTAACATTCATATTATATAAAATATAAAGTTCGATATTCGAACTTTTTTTATGTTATAATGAAATAGGTGGTATTATGGAAAAACTACAATTTGATAATAAGAATTTTGTATTATATGCACCTGATAGTTTAAAACATGTATTTAAAGATTTAGAAAATAATATAAAAGAATCATTAGAATTATATAAAAAACTATTTGATGTTTCTGATTTTAGAAAAGTAGAAATACATTATTTTGATAATAAAGAATCATTTAGAAACTATGTATATGAATTAAGAGGAGAAAAAGAATCTCTACCAAAGTATGCTGTAGGTACAGGTGCCGATGGTATGATAATAGCTTATATAGATCCTAGTATAAAAGAAGGAACACCAATTTTTAGAAAAAGAAAGTGCCTAGCAGCTCATGAATTATTCCATATTATGTATCATGAATTAATAATATTTAAGACTAGACAAGAATATTTTACTTGGTTTGATGAAGGATGTGCTCAGTTCTTTTCTGGTGAAAAAGATTATGAATTAAATGAAGGTTTTAGTGAATGGTTTAATAAAGTAAAGTCTGAAACTAAAGTAATACCTGAATTAAATAATTTAACTCATGGAGATAGTTTTAAAAATGATGAATACAACGGATATGACTTGAGTTTATTAGCCATTAAAAATTTATATGACAGGCTAGGTTTTGAAGGTATTCGAAGAATGATATTAAATAGTAGTAGTATTCTAAGAAATGGAGAAAGAATAATAGATGAATCATTCTTATTTTAGGAATAACATTAGGAAATAATAATAAGATTAGGAAGTGATAATATGAGTATAATTCCAGAAAAATTAAAAAAAGGTGATGAAATTAGAGTAATTGCCCCATCTAGAAGTATGAATCTATTAAGTGAAGAAACAATTAAAATAGCCACTTCTAGATTAGAAAAAATGGGCTTTAAAGTAACATTTGGAAAAAACGTTTCAAAAGTATTTGATAAAGAATATTCCTGTGCAACTATAGAAGATAGAATAGAAGATTTACACGATGCTTTTAAAGATAAAAATGTAAAAGCAATTCTTACAGTAATAGGAGGGTTTAATGTTAATCAAATATTAGACTATATAGATTATAACTTGATTAAGGAAAATCCTAAAATACTATGTGGATTTTCAGATATTACAGCTCTTGCAAATGCAATATATGCTAAAACAGGATTAGTTACTTATAGTGGTCCTCATTATTCTAGTTTTGGTATGTTAAAAGGTTGTGAATACACAATAGAGTATTTTAAAAAGATGTTTATTGAAGATAATGAAATAGAAATTACTTCATCAAAAGAGTGGAGTGATGATCATTGGTTTATTGATCAAGAAAATAGAAAAATGTTTAAAAATGAAGGAATGATAGAAATCAATAAAGGTAACTTTGAAGGTACCATTATTGGTGGCAATTTATGTACTTTAAATTTACTTCAAGGAACTAGCTATATGCCTAATGATGACAACATAGTTTTATTTATAGAAGATGATGAAATGGCTGGTAAAGATTACACAAGAGAATTTGATAGAAATCTTCAATCCTTACTACATTCCCTAAAAGGTAAAAAGATAAATGGAATTGTAGTAGGAAGAGCACAAGTATCCAATAAAATGAACATAGATAAATGGAAAACTATTTTTAAAACAAAAAAAGAATTAGAAAATATTCCTATAATACTTAATGCTGATTTTGGACATACAACTCCTATTTTTACATTTCCTATAGGAGGATATGCTAAAAAGATAGATAAATTAATAATTAAAAGTAATAGGTGGTAGTATGAAGTCAAAGACTATAAAGACTGATATAATTATGCTTACCATATTATCTTTTATAGGTTTTTGCCTAGAGGATATATGGATGATATTTAGACATGGTTATTTAGATAATCGTAATATGTATTTACCATGTCTATTAGGATATGGATTATTTGCGGTAGCTCTATATTATATAATAGGTACACCTAATAACCTATTTAATAAAATAGAACTAAAGAAAACTAAAGGAACTATTATATACTTTTTAATATGTTTTGTATTAGTTTCTATTGGTGAATTATTACTTGGACTATTTGTAGAAAAAACAGGTGGATTTAGTTACTGGGATTATACAAGTATACCTCTTCATGTAACTAAGTATACTTCAGTTCCAACATCAATTGGTTTTGCACTTATAATAACAGTTTTTATGAATTATATATTTTTACCATTACGAAATAAAATAAATAAAATAGTAGATAAAATACCTCTATTTGTAGTAATATTGATATTGTTAGCATTAATAATAGATTTTATTATCAGCTTTAAAACAATGTATACCAATAATGGTAGTAATTTATTATGGAAGATAAATTTTAGATAGGAGAAATATATGGAATACGCTAAAGAAATAATGCAATTAATGGAAGAAATTAAGTATGGTTGGGTAGATAAAGAAGGTAATCCACATACAAAATTAGAAAACATGATAGAAATGTATATGCTACAAACTCCTGAAGAGGTAATGAAAAGTAAAGTTGGAGTATGCTGGGATCAAGTAGAACTAGAAAGATACTATTTCAAAGAAAAAGGTATTGATATAAAATCATATTTTATAGTTTATAACGATGGTAAAAAATTTCCATGTCATACTACTATGTCATTTGAAGATAATAATAAGTTTTATTGGTTTGAACATGCATGGGATATGCACAAAGGAATTAAAGAATTTGATAGTGAAGAAAGTTTATTAGAAGAAGTAAAAAAACATTTCATTGAATTAGAATTAAAAAATGGTTATGATAATAATGAAATTTATATTTATAATTATAAAAAACCAGAAAAGAAATTAAATACATTAGAATTCTATAAACATTGTCAAAATGGAGTTATAGTAAAAAGAGGGTAACCTCTTTTTTTGTGGCAAAAAAGGAAATTATGCATAAATTATTACGAGGAGGTTTATATGTTTCATATTGAGTATTTACAAGAACTTATAATAATTGGAGTAGCATTAAGTGCTATTACTTGTGCTATAATTCAAAAAACTAAGTTTTTATTTAAAAGTAGTAAATTTATAACGCTTTATTCATTTATTATTAATATGGTAGTTGGAATAGTCTTTTCTCTAACATTTACTGATGTAACACTTCCTACTAGTTTATGGATTGGATTATTTTCTTTTTTAGGAGCCGATTCTATTTATAAATCTTTAGAAGGAAAAATAAGTTCATATAGTGATATATTAAATAGAAAAACTATTACTATTTCTAAAGATAATATTATAAATGAGGAGGATAAATAATGGAAAAACCACTATTCCCAGCTAAATGTATGAGAATAACTCAAGGATATAATGAAGGTACTCATAAAGATAGCTTCGCAATAGATAATGCAGATATTGATACAGGAATAAGTAATATATATGCACCATTCACAGGAATAATAAAAAAGATATACTCTAATGACGCTAATGAAGTATGGTTAGAGAGTATAGATAAGCAAGAATATCCTGATGGTACTATTGATTATATGACTATTATGTTTGCTCATGATAATGATGTAAGTGATTTATTTGTAGGTAAAAGAATTAATAAAGGTGAAGTATTTTATAGTGAAGGAACAAAAGGCAATACAACAGGAGCACATTGTCATATAGAATGTGGAAAAGGTAAATTTACTTCTACAGGATGGCATAAAAATAGTGCTAATTATTGGAGTATTAATAATGGTAAAGCTCCTGAAGATTGTTTATGGATAGATGACAGTATAAAAATAATTGATAATTATGGATATAATTTCAAAAAAATATCCACAAAACCTGTGGATAATAATAGTCAAAATACTAATGATGTTGATAATAGTAAAAAAGAAGAAATTTTAAAAAAAACATTCATAGCTCCAAAATCTGATTTATATGGGGTATATTTAAAAGAAAATCAAAAACTAATTATAGAACAAGTTCCAAAATCATCATAATAGAAAAACCTAACATTAAGAATAAGGCCATTAGGTCTTTTCTTTTATTTGTCTGTGATTCAGGAATCAACTCCATAGTAATTACAAATACCATAGCACCAGCAGTTAAAGATAAAACAAATGGTAAAAATACTTGTATTTTTAAAACTAATAATGAACCTAAAACTGCAAATAAGGGTTCAACTAGTGCACTAATAGAACCAAAAATAAATGATTTAAAACAAGAAAGCCCATCTCGCCTCATTGGTAAAGCTATAGCACTACCTTCAGGAAAGTTTTGAATAGCAATACCAATAGTTAAAGTAATAGCAGCGACTAAACTAGCACTATCAAAATTATAAGCCACAGCACCATAGGCAACACCTAAAACTAACCCTTCAGGAATATTATGTAATGTAATAGAAGAAAACAACATAATAGATCTTCTTAATTTACTAATAGACTTTTTTCCACGTTTTTCTAAATAACTTAATCCTTTATCACCTATATATAATAAAATTCCACCACTAATAAAACCAGTAAATACAACTAACCAAGTAAGAAGTTTTAAATCATTAGCTATTTCAATAGCAGGATTTAATAAAGAGAAAAAAGAAGCAGCTAACATAATACCAGCAGATATAGCTAACATAGCATCTAAAATACTTTTATTAACAGACTTAAAAAAGAATACTAAACTAGAGCCTAAAACAGTAATTAAAAAAGTAAAAATTCCAGCTATAAGAGCTTGATATATTGGACTTAATTCACTAAAAAAACTAATCATTTTATATCACCATTATAAATTATGCGAAAAACAAGTTTTTGGTTAAAATTAATATTGTAAAAAGCTTGAAAAAAAGATATAATTAAATATAGAATGAAGAATAATATACGGGGTGATATCTAGTGATAGTTAGATTGATCAAAAAGAAAAAAATTTATAACTTTTCTTTGCCATCAGAAGTATCTGGTAATTACTGGATTACCGATAATGATTATTTTGGAAATGTACGAAACCTTATCAACGTAGAAGAATATAACGGCGAGTGGAAAATTAAAAGTGACTTTGAGACAAAGATAATGTCTGGAGACCAAGAAGTAGAATCAGCAATATTAAAAGATTATAGCTTATACTTTTTAAAAATAAATACAGATAATGAATATGTCATATTATATTGTTCACCTTCTGTAGATAAAAATATTTTTAGATTAAGAATAAATTCTAATAAAGAAATTACCATTGGTAATGATGGAAAAAACACTATATATTATAATTACCCATTAGTATCAAAACAACAAGCAAGACTAATTTATAATAATGGAAAATGGATAATACAAGATTTAAATAGTAAATATGGTACATATGTTAATAATAATGCAATAACATCACAAGAATTAGAATATGGTGATATTATTTTCATCATGGGATTAAAGATAATTCCAATGAAAGATGGAATAATAGTAAGCAATATTCCTAATCATGTAAAAATAGATGAAAGCGTATTAATAAGACAAGATGCACTTATTCAAAGACAAACAGAAATGGATAATCCTGATGAAGAAAATATAGAATTCTTTGGAGAAGATGATTATTTTTATAGAGCACCAAGATTTAAAACAGGTATTGAGGAAACAGTAATAGCAATTGATCCACCACCTGCAGAACCTGAAGAAGATAAAACACCAATGATTTATACAATAGGGCCAATGCTTACAATGGCAATGATGTCAATGATGACAGGATATAATGCTCTATCAAGTGTTATTAATGGAACTGCTGATTTATCACAAGTATTTCCAACACTTTTAATTTCAGGGGCAATGATAGCAACTATGTTATTATGGCCAAGTCTACAAAAAGCATATCAAAAAAGACAAAGAAGAAAAACTCTTCAAGAAAGAAAAGCAAAATACTTAAAGTATTTGGAAGAGAAGAAAGAAAAACTACAAAATGAAATGAAGATACAAAGACAAATAATGATTGATAACTATCTTCCACTACAACAAATAAAAGAAATAATATATGAAAAGAAAAGAAATCTATGGGAAAGAGAATTAGAACAAGATGATTTTCTAAATTTAAGACTTGGAGTAGGATCTACTGAATTTAAAGGAAAATTAAGTATCCCAGAAGAACATTTTTCTGTAAAAGATGATGAATTATTGAAAGAAGTATTTAAAGTAGGCGCAGAGTCACGTATGTTAGAAAATGTACCTGTGACACTTAACTTCATAGAAAAAAATATAACTGCTATTATAGGAACAGCTGAGAATAAACAACAGTTTTTAGAAGGATTACTACTACAAGTAATTGCTTATCATAGTTATGAAGATTTAAAAATAGTAGTATTAACTAATGAACAAAACTCATCTAAATGGGATTACTTAAAAATAGCTCCACATAACTGGAGTGATGATAAGTCTGTTCGTTATTTTGCAACTAATTTAGATGAAGCAAAAGAAATATCTCTAGAATTAGAAAAATCAATGCAACAAAGAAAATTCCATGATAATAATGGAAAAATGGAACCTAGTAAAGATGATTATCATAAATATAAACCATACTATTTAATTATTACTGATGACTATAAAATGGTAAGAGATCTAGAATTAGTAAAAGATATATGTGAAATGCCAATTAACTATGGATTCAGTTTAGTAGTAATAAGTCCAAGATTAGTTAATATTCCAAATGAATGTAAAACATTTATAAGTATTGGAGATACAAAATCAGGAGTATTTGAAAATGAATTAGTTTCAAATAAACAAAAAGAATTTGATGCCGATACTGATCCAACACTTAATATGTATGAGGCATGTAAGATAATAGCTAATATTCCAATAGATATATCAAAAGAAAATAGAGTATTACCAAATAGTGTATCATTCCTAGAAATGTATAATATTGGTATGGTAGAACAATTCAATATTTTAAGTAGATGGAAAAATAATGATCCTACTAAATCTTTATCAGTACCAGTAGGTTTAGATAAATCAAGAGAATTATTTAAATTAGATTTACATGAAAAAGCTCATGGTCCACATGGATTAATTGCTGGTATGACAGGAAGTGGTAAATCAGAATTTATTATTACATATATTCTTTCAATGGCTTTGAATTATCATCCATATGAAGTATCATTTATACTTATAGACTATAAAGGTGGAGGATTAACTGGAGCTTTTGAAAATAGAGAAACAGGAGTAAAACTTCCTCATATTGCAGGAACTATTACAAACTTAGATACAGTAGAAATGAATAGATCATTAGCTTCTATTCAATCAGAACTTCGTAAAAGACAAAGATTATTCAATGAAGCAAGAGATAAATTAAATGAAAGTACTATTGATATCTACAAATACCAAAGTCTATATAGAAGAGGTTTAGTAGATAAACCAATATCACATTTATTTATAATTTCTGATGAATTTGCTGAATTAAAAGATCAACGTCCAGAATTTATGGACCAATTAATATCTACTGCACGTATTGGTCGTAGTTTAGGAGTACACTTAATTCTAGCTACACAAAAACCTAGTGGAGTAGTAAATGATCAAATATGGTCAAACTCTAAATTTAGAATATGTTTAAAAGTACAAGATAAATCAGATTCTATGGATATGATTAAATGTCCTGATGCAGCAGAATTAAAACAAACTGGTAGATTCTATCTACAAGTAGGTTATAATGAATTATTTGCATTAGGTCAAGCAGCATGGGCTGGAGCTCAATACTATCCAACAGAAAAGAGAAAGAAAAAAATAGACCAATCAATAAATATAATTGATAATGTAGGTAATACTATTAAACAATTAGATACAAAAATTGATGAAATTCAAACTCCTTCTCAAGGAGAAGAAATTACTAATATTATTAAATATATAGTAGATGAAGCTAACAAAGAAAATATAAGAATAAATAAATTGTGGTTAGATAGAATACCTGATGTAATTTATATTGATGATTTAAAAACAAAATACAACTATCAACCAGTTAAAAATGTTATTAATCCAGTAATTGGAGAATATGATGATCCTGAAAATCAAATTCAAAATATTCTTACATTACCTCTTTCAGAAGAAGGAAATACTATTATTTATGGTAGTGCAGGTACTGGTAAAGAATTAATGCTTTCAAGTATTATTTATTCTACAATAACTACTCATGATACTCGTGAGGCTAATTTCTATATTATAGATTTTGGTGCAGAAACATTAACTATGTTTAGACAAGCTCCTCATGTAGGAGAAGTAATTCTTTCTAATGATGCTGAAAAAATTGATAATTTATTCAAAATGATTAATGGTATTATTGAAGAAAGAAAGAAAATATTCATAGACTACAATGGTTCATATGATTTCTATATTAAACATGGTGGTAAACAAATGCCATTTATCACAGTAGTTATTAATAATATAGAAGCATTCTTGGAAACATATTCACAATATGAAGATATGTTAGCTCAAATGACAAGAGATTGTTTAAAATATGGAGTATGTTTTGTTATTACTACAAATGGTGCTAATACTCTTAGATATCGTTTAAAACAAAACTTTAAACAAAACCTAGTTCTTCAATTTAATGATCCAGGAGATTATTCTGCAATAATTCCAGGTGCAAGAAAGAAAGAACCATCTAAAGTATACGGACGTGGTTTAATAGGATTAGACAATGTTTATGAATTCCAGACTGCATATAGTTACAAAGAAGACAAAATGAGTGATTATATTAAAATTGTTTCTAAAAAATTAAATGAAATTTGTGAATATAAAGCAGATAAAATACCAATACTTCCAGATGTTGTTAATCAAGAATTTGTAAGTAACTATTTAGGCTCAAGTGAAACATTACCAATTGGTGTAGAAAAAGATACATTAAATATTGCTACATTAAATCTTAAAAATGAATTTATGTATAATATTACAGGTGATGATGTTTCAAATGAAACAAAATTTATTAAAGGTTTAATCAATAATGTCTTAATGATGAATAATGCTGAATGTGTAATATTTGATACTGATAATGTTTTAGGAGAAATATCTAGAGATAGAATTACGTATAGTAATGGTTTATGTGATAAATCATTTGAAAAATTAGCAGAAATATTTAATAATAATAACCCTGAAAAACTAATAGTATGCTTTATGTATAATGTTAATTCCTTAATAAATAAATTTGATCCAGTAGATAAACCTAAATTTACTGATGTAATTAATAGTTGTAAAGCTAAAGGAAATATTAGAATTATAATAATAGATAAATTAGATTCAATTAAAGCTCTAGCTTATGAACCATGGTATAAACCAAATGTTGATTTATCTGAAGGTATATGGTTAGGTAATGGTATAGGAGAACAATTTACATTAAAAGTAACTACTAACTCTAGATTATTAAGAACCGAAGTAGAACCAGGATTTGGATATATAATTAGAAAAGGAAAAGCTACTCTAATTAAATTAATGTCTGATGAATAGGAGGATATTATGAATAAGAATAAAATACTAATAGAATTAGAAATACCTCTAATAGAAAAAAAATATGATTTATTTATACCTATAAATAAAAAAATAGGTACAATAAAAAAACTAATAGAAAACTCTTTATCAGATTTAACAGGCAATGATTATGAAATTAGAGAAGATGCAAATCTTTATAGTAAAGATACTGGTGAAATATATGATGTTAATAAAACAGTAAAAGATACAGATCTACAAAATGGATCTAGAATAATACTATTATAGGAGGGATACTATGTCAGATTATAATGCTTATGTAACTTCAATAAATAAAATATTTGACTATTTAAGTAAAATGAAAGTAGGATGGTCTAGTTTAGACAATAAAAACTATATTGAAAGTATTGAAGAATATAAAAAAGATGTAATCCAAAATGCAGATAAATTTAAAACAGAAGTACAAGAAACAAAATCTTTGGAGGCATTAGGAAATGATTGATAAACTAAGTTATGATGATATCTTATTAATTTCACAAGAATTAAAAAAAGAATCTGATATAGTAAAAGAATTAGCCTCTAAAAGAAATTTAAAAGAAATAGAAGATTTTGCTACTACTGTAGAAGGATATTCTAAATTCTTAGAGAATACTGTAAGTATTAACAAAGATGCCGATGAAGCAATAGAAGGATTAAAAGAATTATTAAAATAATAAAAAAGAATTAAAATTCAAAATATTTTAATTCTTTTTCTATGTCACAATCTAGTCCAGAAACATAACTTTTATTTAAGAATAAACTTTTTAAATCTATATCTTTACCATTTAAATATTCAAATATCTTTATACTTATATTTCTAGCTTCTTCTAAAGATCTTAAATATAAATCAACAAATGATTCAGTACTTGTAATATTATCATCAACAGGATTTTTCCACATAGTATGGTTATTATTTAAATAATTATGTTTATCTTCTAATGGAAGATGATAACTAACAGCCTCAAATCTAAACATACTTCTAGGTGTAAAAGTATCAATTATTTTATAAAAGAATTTCTTAATACCAAATCTATCCATTCTAAATAATCTTAAATATGTTTTCATTTGTTTTAAAGATCTATAATATTTATAAGACATATTTTTAATATTAAAAGTAGTATAGAATGTATAATCAATAGTATTATTTAAATCATTAGAAAACTTCTTAGTATCAAAACAAAACTTAGATATATTAAACTTATAAGGATCAGTATTTTCTCTTCTTTTAATTAAATCATTATCTAAAAAAGTCTCCATAAAATGATGAATACCATTATATTTATAAGTCTCTTTTTTCTTTTTATCAAAGAACCCAGTTTTATATATTATATATGGATGTATATTAGAATCTAATACAAAATGAGTTATAAATCCTACTATAAATGAATAAGTATCTTTATCATCAATATCATGTTCTTTAACATAATCTAATAAATTAATAAAAAAATCATTAGTTTTATGAGTATGAAAGTAATATTGAAATTTACGTAAATTATGACTAGGTTTTATTGATAATAAATTATAAAACATAATACTATCAGTACTTTGAGCAAACATTTTAGATCTATTTAAATCTATTTTAGAAGTAATACTATTAGGTAATACCTCATATAAATCCTTCATAAAATAAGAATGGGTTATAGTTGCTGGCATAAAAAACCTCCTTAGTAAACAGTAATTATATTATAACACTAATTATATTATTTTTATATATATTGTGTTATAATTTATAATAGGTGAGACATATGATAGAAAAAAAATTTAAAACATTAGATGAGCAAATAGATATCTTAAAAAACAAAGGATTAAAAATTAGTGATGTTAGATACGCAAAAGAAGTATTATTAAGAGAAAACTATTTCTTTATAAATGGTTATCGTCACCTTTTTGTAAATAAAGATAGAACATTTAAACAAGGTACTACATTTGAAGAATTATATAGTCTATTTCTATTTGATAGAGCTTTAAGAAATATTATATTCAAATATTTATTAGTAATAGAGAATAATTTAAAATCAATTTTCTCATACCAATTATCTAAGAAATATGGTTATAAAGAAAAAGATTATTTAAAGAATAATAACTTTACTACAGCTCCAGAAAAACAAGCTCAATTAAATGACTTATTAAGAAAAATGAAAAGACAAATAAGAGTAAATGGATCCCAACATACAGCTACTCAACACTATGCTTCTAATTACGGATATATTCCATTATGGATTTTAGTTAAAGTATTATCTTTTGGAATTATAAGTGAATTATTCCAAGTATTAAAACCAGAAGATCAAAAAGAAATCGCTAGTATATTTGGTATAGAAGTAGATACACTAATAGTATATTTACCAATACTAGCTAACTATAGAAATTTATGTGCTCACGAAGATATTTTATATGAAAATAGAACCCAAAAATCAATAGATGATACAGTATATCATAAACTATTAAAAATACCAAAAGAAGAAGATGAATATGTAAAAGGTAAATATGATTTATTTGCTTTAATAATTATAATGAAACAAATACTAAAACAAGATGAATTTAAAAATATGTCTTTTGAAATAGAAAATATAATAAATACATTAAATTATAATTTAAATACTATTAAAATAGATACTGTATTAGATAGAATGGGATTCCCTCTTAATTGGAAAGATCTTTCAAAGATTGAAAGGAGTATAGATAAGAGTGAATAAAAAAAATATAGTTATTTTAGTTATTATATTACTTCTAGGAATATGGGGTATATATACTATAACTAAACCAAGTAAAACTAGAGTTCAAATGTTTGAAAAAACATCGCTAAATAATTCTATAAGTAAAGTATATGATGCTACTGTATTTATAAAAACATTAAATGGTAATTATGGCACAGGATTTATATATAAAAAAGATAATAAATACGGCTATATTCTTACTAATGAACACATTATTACTAGTGATGTAGAAATCACAAATTCAAAAGATGAAACTACAAAAGCAGAAGTATTAGGAAAAAATGAGTATTTAGATATCGCAGTATTAAGAATAGATAAAAAATATGTTAATCAAGTAGCTATAATAAATAATAGTAAAAATGCATTAATAGGAGATAGTGTATTTACTATAGGATCGCCACTAGGTTATAGAGGAACAGTTACTCAAGGAATTATTTCAGGAAAAGATAGATTAGTAAAGATAGATACAAAAGATGATGAATTACTTATGAAAGTAATACAAACAGATGCCGCTATAAATGAAGGTAATAGTGGAGGACCATTATTAAATATTAATGGAGAAGTAATTGGAATAGTTTCTCTAAAACTATCAGATAAAGATATAGAAGGTATGGGCTTTGCCATTCCAATAGAATATGCCATAAATCATATAAAAGATTTAGAAGAAAATAAAGAAATAAAATTTCCAAGTTTAGGAGTTAAAATAACTGATTCAAATAATACGTCAGAATTATTAAAAAATAATATTGATATTAATAAAGAAGATGGAATAGTAGTATTAGAAGATAATAATAATCTAAAAAAAGGTGATTTAATAATAGGAATCAATAATAAGAAAGTAAAAGATATTTTAACTTTAAACTGTGAATTATTAGAATATAAAACAAAAGATGAAGTAAAATTAATTGTTATGAGAAATAATATAAAAAGATTTATAAAAGTATCTTTATCATAGGAGTATATATGGAAGATAGAATATTAGAATTAGAGGAAAGAATAGAAAAATTAGAAAGAAAAGAAAAAAGACGAACTATTTTTATGGTAGTAAAAGTAATATTATCTATACTATTAATAGTTGCATTATCATATGGAGCTTATATAGTATATAATAAAGTAATAGAAACAATAGAACCATATAAAGAAATACTAGATACATATAATGAAACGGATCAAAGTATTAAAAATATAAAAGATTTATTTAGATAGGTGATAATATGCATCCATATACATATGATTATTTTTTTAAAAGCAGAAAAAACTTTAGTAAAGAAGCAGATGAATTATTAGAAAAAATAAAAAATGGCCATGAACCAACAGACAAAGAGGTATTCTTTTTATCATGTTCAGAAGAATGGTTAAACGAGCATAAAGATCAAATATCTTTAAAAGAAGAATTAGATGAAATAAGAAATAGAGTAGCCTGCGGAACTATCACTGAAAAAGACTTTAATAGATTAACTGAAATCTGTGGATTTAGTAGGGAAGATATAGAAAGATTACATACAAGTTTTAGTAAAAAAGGTATTTTAAAGGAAGAAGAAAAATCAAATAGAAATATTTGATTTTTATAATGTATATATGTTAGTATATAGAACTAAGGAGTGATACTATGAGTTTTGATAATATGAAATTAATTACTACAGAGAGCATACTAGCAGCATTATTTAAATATGGATTTAATAGAATAGATCAATTACTATATATATTTACACTAGAAAGAATTGCTTATATAACTGCAAAAGATAAAAATATTGTAATAGCATATGATGCCGATCCTAGTACACCATTTTCTGTTTTTTGTTCTGACCCTATTAAGGAGCAAACATATAGATTTAATGAAAAATATAGAGATAAATTAGAATATAGTCTTAATTCAGAAGGAACTAATCTAGCATTAGAATATATAAATAAGATTGATTTTGTTGAAATAGTAGAAAAGAAAATGAAAGCCCTAGGGATTACAAAAGAAGAAGCACAAAATAGTTCATACTTTTGTGAAAAAGAAAAAGAAATTATTAGATTAGAAGATGAGAAAACACAAAAATTATTAAATGAAATGATGGAAAAACAAAGAATAAGAGTAGAAGAAATTGAAAAAATGGCTTCTTCCACAGAATATATCGAATGGTTAATAGAATTTACTGAAAAGAATAATGGTGGATTCTATATTGATGATTGGGATTATAATTCAGGTAAAATAAGTATAAGTGATAAAGAAAAAGTAGAGAAAATACCACTATTCTTTGAATTAGTATCTGAGTATGTAGAACATCACCCATGTAATGGTGGATACTTTTGTAAGATAAAATATAATGATGAAGCACTACATGTTGGAGTATTGGAAGGACAAGGAAGCGGAGACCACTTTGTAAATGCTGTATCAAAAACAGATGGAATGGGCAATCCTAAATTTGGTTATGATGTAGGATGTACTGATTATAAAGTAGTTATGGAAAAATATAAAAAATACCATGGTATAGAAAAAACTAAACAATATAAAAAAGACTAATTATTAGTCTTTTTTTATGATATAATTAAAAAGTCGGAGGGTTTATGAGAGAAGTAGTAAAAAGATATGAATTAAATAGTGACGTATCACTTGAAAAATTAAAAAAGAATGGATTTAAAAAAGGCGGAATTCTAGGAGATATTTCTACAGAAAACTATTGCTATATTAGATATCTAATTGATGATATAGAATTACTTGTTGAAGTAGGAAAAGATAAAGACAATGCTTTAACATTTAATGATGAAGAAAATGTTTTAGTTTTAGACGAAGATTTTGGACAACCATATAGAGCCTTCTATAATGAAGAAAATGATTTTCCATTTTTAAATGATGTAGTAAAACTATATAATAAAGAAATGGATAAATTAGTAGATAACGGAATACTACAAGAGAAAAAAATAAAAATAAAAGAAACACCAAAAGTATACAAAAAAATAAAAAAAGATATTATTTAATATCTTTTTTTGTGTCATTTTACCTAATTATAAATATCATATACTAGAGGTGAAATTATGATAGAAGGCATAATTGTAGATGCAGGTCATGGTGGAATAGATAGTGGTGCAGTAGGTAATAACTTATTAGAAAAAGACTTAAATTTACAAGCTGCTACTTATATGTTTAATAGATTAAAAGAATTAGGTATACCTGCTAAAATGACTAGAGATAATGATGAATATCTACCTAAAGATGAAAGAGTAAGAAGAGTAAAGAATTTATATAACAATAGTCCTAGAACAATATTAGTATCTAATCATATAAATGCTGGTAATGGAGAAGGAGCAGAAGTAGTATATTCTCTAAAAAATAATTCTACACTAGCAGACTTAGTACTTAATAATATAGGAGAAGCCGGTCAAATAAAAAGAAAAGTATATCAGAGAAGATTACCAGAAAATCCTAATTTAGATTATTATTATATTTTAAGAGAAACTGGTAATACAGAACCAATACTAGTAGAATATGGTTTTATTGATAATAAAAATGATGCATATAAATTAAAAAATAATTTAAACAACTATGTAGAAGGTGTAGTAAAAGCTCTAGCAGAATACACAGGATATCCCTATACACCACCTGGAAATAATACTTCAAAAGACTTTTACACAGTACAAAAAGGAGATACTTTATATTCTATTTCAAGAAGATTTAATATACCAGTAGATGAAATAATAAGAATAAATAATTTAAATAGTGATATCTTATCTATTGGACAAAGACTATATTTTACTAGAGAAAATCCAAATGAAAATATTTATATTGTTCAAAAAGGAGATACATTATACTCCATATCTAGAAAATTTAATATACCAGTACAAGAATTAAAAGAATTAAATAATTTAACTAGTAATGAAATATATCCTAATCAAGAATTAATAATTATAGAAAATGAAGAACCTATTATTAATGATGAATATGATATATATGAAGTAGTTAAAGGAGATAGCCTATGGGCTATAGCTAATAAATATAATATTAAAGTAAATGATTTAATAGAATTAAATAACTTAACTGATTTAACTATATCTATAGGGCAAAAATTATTAGTACCAAAAAAAGATATAGATGAAAATATCTATATTGTAGAAAAAGGGGATACTTTATGGAGTGTAGCTAGAAAAAATAATATATCAGTACAAGAACTAAAAGAATTAAATGATCTTACAAGTAATACAATAAGTATAGGTCAAATATTAAAGATAAAATAAAAAAGCACTTAGTGCTTTTTATTTTGTTTTCTTTCTAGCTTTATATACACCGAAGCAAATTCCACCAAATACTACAAGAATAATAACAAGAGCTAATATATCAGAACCAGTACTATCTTTTTCTTTTTCCATTTCAGGTAAAAGTTTGATGATGTCATATCTATCTTTAACATCTTTTTCAAACTCAGATTTAATTCTTTCAATCATTTCTGATCCATAACTTTCAGTAAATCCATTCCATGATTGATTACCAATAATAATATATGGAACTCCTTCAGCTTTTTCACCTCTAGCTTTAGCTACTCTTTGCATTAACTTAGAATTTTCTCTATTATACAAAGTTTCATAATCAATTACTTGAAAATAACTTCCATATTCTTCTTCAATGCTTTGAAACCAAGCTTCAGCCTCTGCACAGTGAGAACATCCTTCTCCTCTAAAGAAATAAACCTTTACTTCTTTTGATTCTTCACCCTCTGCATGAACAGTGAAAGGTATTATTAAAGCAGCAATTAATAAAATTACTAAATATTTTAATTTTTTCATATTTTCCTCCTAAAATAATGATATCACAAATACCAATATTAAACAATTTTTTTATTAAATTGAGGAATAAAACTTTCACTAGCAGCCTCTCCTTCTTGAACAAAAGCATTAGTAACTCCTAAATCTAATGCATATTCAACTACTTCATCATATTCTTTATCAGTTACTTTTCTATTTAGATTACTATACTTACATTTATTAATAGGAGTATATTGATTCATAATACTTATAAATATATCATCACCATAAGTTTTATATAAATATTCAATTATCTTTTTACTATCATCAGCGTGCCCTGGTAATATTAATACTCTAACTACTAAACCAGATTTTAATAAACCATTATTATCAAACTCACATTTTCCAACTTGTCTATACATTTCATCTATTGCCATAGTGGCATTTTCAAAATAATTAGAACATAATGAATATTTTTCTCCTAGACTATCATCAAAATAACGTAAGTCAGCCAAGTATATATCTACTAGATTTCTACAAGCTATTATTGTACCAACACACTCATAACTACTTGTGTTATATACTACAGGTATTTTTAATTCTTTACCTTTAATTTTTCTTAATACACTTATAATATTTGGAACATAATGAGTAGGAGTAACTAAATTAATGTTGTGAGCTCCTTTACTTTGTAACTCTAACATTATTTCACCAAGTCTTTTATTAGAAATATATTTACCATATCCATCTATACTAATTTTTTTATTTTGGCAATATAAACATCTTAAATTACAATTAGAAAAGAAAATTGTACCACTACCATTATCTCCAGATATAATAGGTTCTTCCCACATATGAAGAGAATAGTAAGCTAATTTTATTCTATTAGTAGCCCCACAAAAACCTTTTTCAATATATCTATTAACTCCACACTTTCTAGGACATAAATTACAATTTTTTAATAATTCCATAATAATCCCTCTAAGTTATTTTATCACAAATAAAAAAATAGCCGAAGCTATTTTAATAATAGATTTAAAATCATAGCTATTAATACAAAAGCAGCTATTCCTAATATAACTAATACAATATTAAATATACTAATAACACCAGATTGTTTTTCACTTTTCTTAACATATTGTTTTTGATTTGTATTTTCTTTTTCCACAATTTCTATTTGTTCACTAATAGAATCATTTATCATATTATTAAGTTCTTCACTAATAGGTTTATCCACTACATCATGTTGTGGCTCTTCTATTTGAATAGGTTCTGCTTTATTAATTTTTTGTTTCTTAAGTTCTAAAACACTTTGAACAAATATAGCTCTTATATCTTCAATAGTCTTTGAATTATCATTTAAATATAAATCAACATACTCTTTTTGTACTTCTTCTAAGTCTTTTTCAAATAATCCTTCATTTTCTTTATATATAGTACTTATTACATTACGAATGTCTTGTTCTCTTTTCATTCTTTCTTTAACAATAAAATTTTTATAACGTTCTGTTACTAATTGGTCAAAATTATCATCAATTTCTTTATATGAAATATTGGTATCTAAAAACATATCGAAAGCATATTGTTTAAATTGATTTATTGGTTCTGGAAATAAGTATTTAATTTTATTTTCTTCATCATAAAGTTTATCAACCCATGTCTCTATATAATGTTTTCTAGCAGCTTGAGAATTTGCTATTTCGTTTTCCATATTATCACATCCTAATTTAATTATATCAGTATCAATTAAAATTGACAATAAAATAAACATAAATTACAATTAAAATAGAAAGGAGAATTGAGAATGAAAAAATATATTGCTGAATTCTTAGGAACACTTGTATTAGTATTATTTGGAACAGGTATTGCAGTTGTATCAGGAGGAGATTTAGTAGCTACATCTCTAGCTTTTGGTTTAGCAATCGTTGCAGAGGCATATGTAATAGGTAATATTTCAGGATGTCACGTTAATCCTGCAGTATCACTAGCTATGCTAATTAATAAGAAACTAGATATTAAAGATTTTATATGCTATGTAATTTCTCAAATATTAGGAGCTATTGCTGGTAGTGCAATTCTATTCTTTATCTTAAGTAATACTTCCTTAGGAACTACTGCACTAGGAGCTAATTTCTATGGAGAGTTATCTGCAAATAATATTAGTTTAATAGCTGCAATAGTAACAGAAATAGTATTAACTTGTGTATTTGTCTATACTATTTTAGGTGTAACTAGTGATGATAATAAGTCAAACATTGCTGGAATAGTAATTGGTCTTACATTAACATTTGTACATTTAATTGGTATTCCTCTAACAGGAACATCAGTTAACCCAGCAAGAAGCTTAGCACCAGCTATATTCTTAGGTGGAGAAGCTATAAGACAAATATGGGTATTTATTCTAGCACCTTTAGTAGGTGGAGCGTTAGCTGCTATTTTATTTAAATATCTAAATACAACTAAAAAGAAATCTAAATAATACAAAAAAACACCTTTTTGGTGTTTTTTTATTTTTACTTTGTTATAATAAATTTAGTGGGTGATGGTATGAATATAAATAGTATAGAGAGTTTATTAAAGAAAAAAAGTAATAGTATAAAAGAAAAAAATATATTAAAAGACTTTCCTAGTATAGTAAATGATCTAGAAACAATAGTTAATATTTTTAATAAAGAAATAGAAGGCGTAACAGTAAATCAAATGGTATGCCCTGTATATAATATAGAATTATATAAAACAGAATTTTTAGCTGAATTGATGAAAAAGTATATGGAGTTTACTTGGCAAGATAAATTTGGTTATGAAATAGATGACATGATATTTATGATTTCTTCAGGAGGATACAATAAGAAAAAAGATATAGTATTATTATCACCACTTGCACTTTTACTAAATGCAGGAAGCAATACTTCTAGTGCTCTAGCAAGAATTATTCATGAATATCGTCACCAACATCAATTTCACTTTTTTCATGAAAGTGACATCAAAAAAATTATAAAATATCCATCACATTATATGCTTTTAACTAAAAATCGTTTTGTTAAAGATATACATGACATATATGATGAAGAAGAAGTGTTTGAATATAATCAGTATTATGCTGATAATCATGATAGAATGTATACAGAAGTAGATGCAAATAATTATGCCTTAGAAACAACTCAAAACTTTCTAATTGATTTATATGGTAAATATCCACATAAAAATAAAAATTTAGAAAAAAAGGTAATTGCCCTTCAAGCAGAATTGCTAAAACAATGCCAAGTAATTAAGAAAGAATTTAAAGATGAAAAAAGACTTGAACCAAAATATTTGAAAGAAATATATCTAAAAAGCCCAATAACTTCTAATGTATTAGTAGATGGTAAAGAAACAGATTCACTATTATATATAGATAGAACTATCAAAAATAATTATGATTTGAAAGAAAATTATGAAATATTAAAACTTATAGTTAATGATTATGGATTTAAAGATTATCATGAATTAATACTTGATAAATGTAACGCAATTAAAGAATGTGGTAATAAAGAAAAAATAAATGCTATATATGATAATATTATTAATACAGATCCAATGCTATTAATGACTAAATTAGTAGAAGAAAAAGATATTCATAGTATTCAAAAATTTATAAGTAATCATCCAACTTTTTTAAAAGAATATAAAGAAGAAATAAATGAACTAATAAATAACACAGTACCAGGTATTGAAATACTAAGTTTATTAAGTAAAGAAGAATGTATTGTAAAGAAAAAAGAAAGGAGGTAACTATGAAAAAGAAATTATTATTTATAATGTTATTACCAGTATTTATATTATTACTAACAGCATGTGAAGAAAAAGATACAAGAAAATCAATTGTTCTATCAGATCCAGTATTTGGATATGAAACAGTATTTAAATATAAAGAAGAAGAAAACTATTCTGAAGTAAAAACAAATAAAAATGGAGCTTCAACAGAAATAACTTTTGAAAATCCTGATTTAGATGTAGAATTTCAAATGTATTATACTCAAATGAGTAAAACTTCTTATGATAAATCTAAAGAAATTAGAACTAATCAAAAATATTATAAAGAATATAAATATGGTAAATATGAAGCTTATGCTTATGGGGACTATTCTAGTGGAATATATTTAAATATATTATTAGGTGTAGACTCTACTGATACTGCTAAAATATTATTTGTATCGATTGATAGATTAGATACTAATGAAGATATAATAGTAGCTAAATTATTAGATAAAGAATTAAAAACTTTCTTTAATTCAATTGAAGTAAATTCAGTAGACTAATATATGTAAAGTATAAAAAAGATATCTAAAAAAGATATCTTTTTCTTATTATTTTAGTTATACTATATAGTAATAGGTGGGATATATATGAGTATAATAGAATCTTATCAAAAAGAAATAAATAAATATCAAGTAATGAGTGAAGTATGTATAAAACTACTTGAATTTAAAAATGAAAGAGATACAGAATTTCAAAAATACAAAATAAGAAAATTACAAGATGAAATAATAAATCATTCAAATTATAATAGAATAAGTAGAATAGTTAAAGAAATAGATAAAGCTAAAGAATTTCATGAAGGAAGTAAAACATGGAATACTGCTTTAAAAGAAGTAGGTTTAGACCAAAATGATAGTGAATATAAAGTTCATATTGAAAAATTAAAGAATTTTGGACCTAAAAAATACTTAAAAGAATGTCTAAGTAAAATAATTAATTATAAAGATCTTATAAAGAATGAAAGAAAAGCTCAGAAAGAACATTCTAAAAATCATGATAGAAAATATAAAGGTGTTAGACCTGCAGTTATAAATAGTATGACTATAAGAAATAAAGAAACATTGGATGAAATAATAAAAAAACATATCAGAGAAAAGAATGTTTATGTTGAAGATAAAGAAATTTCTGATATAAAAGATCAATTTGGACTTAGTTTATATAATGAAAAGAATGGATATCTATCAGAAGATACTATTGATAAATTATTTTCATTAAGAATAGTTAATGAAATATTAGATAGACATGAAGAACTAACAATACAAAGTATTATTAATACAATGGATTCATTATTTGATTTAGCCATAACTGAAATGGAATATAGAAAAAATAATTATTCATATGGTAAAAGAGCTGCACTAAATTATGAGATTGCTTTAGATGAAATAAAAAAGACATATAGAGATTATGTAGAAGAATATACTAGTCTTTACAAAAAAGTAATTAATTATTGTAATAAATTATCAAATGAAGAAAGATTAGAATTAAAAGAAAGAATTAAAACTGCTAAACACATTGGGGATAATGGTTATTTAATAAACCCTGAAGTATTTAGAGTAAGGGTAAATGATAAATCTAAAGAAAAGATGCATAATTGGAAGGCATATACAGAGATAAATATAGATGATGTAGTAGATGAAATATCTAACTATACAAAGTATATGAAAGCAGAAGAATTAGCTGATTATTACCATACTATTGAATCAGAAGAAAGAGATATTGATCGTAAAAAACTTCAAGAAATATTTACTCGTTTAATTGAAAAGAAAATGGGACCTATAAATAGTAATCAAATAGAAGAACAAAAGAAGCGATTAAAAGCTGCATGTAGAGATTATTTAAAAGAAGAACCTTTATTCATGGATTCAACTAATATAATAGTAGAAACTGATTATGCAACAACAAGAGTAGAGTCTCGTAGAGCTATTAAAGAAAGTGAAAAGAGATACTTTGGAATGAGTAAATTTAGACAAGCTATAAAATTTATGGATTTTAATAAATTAAGTAGATTAAATAATAAAGAAGTATTAAATGAAGAAGAATTACAAAGAGTAAAGGGAATGTTTTAATTATGGATAATTTGGATGAATATTTAGAATATTTTAAAAAATTAAGCGAAGAAGAAAAACGAGAAATAATAATAGATGAATTAAAATTATTATCTATAACTACCAATAAAATGTGTAAAGAAATAAATGCATCTAATGAATTATTACTAAGAAAAGAATTAAGTAATGTAAATGATGATAATTATAATGAAGCTGTTATTACTTATATTTGTTCTATTAAAAATTCATTAAGTGATTTTAATATTAAATTAACAGATATATCTAATAATATTGAATAAAAAGAACTTTAAGTTCTTTTTTATTTTATTATTTGTTATAATAAAAATAGGGTGTGGTAGTATGTTAGAAAAACTAGATAAAAAGGAACTTATTAGTTTTATATGTTTAATAGTAGTAATTTGTGGTTTTATAGGATGGAATATAGAAGTAATATTCTATTATATAGATAGTGGATTTAAAACTATTTATTGGAGAGGTGGAAACTTTCTTCCATGGATTAATATTTATGCATGGGGAGCACTTTTAATGATTACACTAGCCTATAAAAATAGAGAACACCCACTGCATGTGTTTTTAATAAGTATGGCAAGTGCTGGACTACTTGAATTACTTTCAGGTTACTTCTTATATGGAGTATTAGGCTGGACTAAATCATGGGATTATAATCAAGAGTTATTCTCAGGATTTACAATAGGTGGTTATGTTTCAATTAGAAGTTTGGTAGGTTTTGGTATAGGAGGATTATTCTTAATATATTTCTTAGTTCCATTACTTATAAAACTAGTAACAAGTAAATATAAAAATAAAGTATTTATAATAAGCGTAGTATTATGTTCTATTGTAATGATAGATGAAGTATATAATTTAATAATAGCTAGATTAATACATACTCCAAGAGCTAGAGATATATATAGACCATTAGGTTTAAAATATTTATATTTTAAGTAGGTGAATTATGAAAGATCTAACAAAAAAACAAAAAATAACATTAATATGTTTATTAATAGTAATAAGTGGAATAATAGGATGGGTTTATGAATTCTTCTTTTATTACGCAAATAGTGGATTTAAAACATTCTA
>CADALJ010000001.1 GCA_902788735.1 uncultured Erysipelotrichaceae bacterium | reverse complement strand
AATCAAGAAAAAATAAAAAAGTAAGCTTAGTGCTTACTTTTATATAATTCTATTCTTTTTAATATTCTTTCTTTACCTAATATTTTCATAATACTAAATAAATCTGGAGATTTTAATCTTCCTGTAATCATTACTCTTATTGCTTCACATATATCTCCTACATGACCTTTATATTTATCTGGTTCATTTTTATAATCTTTTGGACTAGATGCATAACCATTATTTGTAGCAAATTCTCTTACTTTATTAAACCATTCTTCATTAGTAGTATCTAATTCTAGATAGTTATTTACATAATCTAATATTAAATCAGTATCATATACTTTTTCTGATTCATTCTTTGAATAATTTTCTTTTTCAAATAGAGAATCTATTGCATAACTAAATTCTTCTTTTACATCAGAGTATTTTGAAATATCTTTTCTTGGACGTGGTCCATCTTTTTCTATATTTAAGAATTTAATCATATCAGATTTATTACCTAGTAAAAGTTCTGCATATTCTTTATCATGTTTTAAAGCCCATTTAAGTGTTTCTTCATATACTTCTTCTCCTGTTTTTCTTGAGAAGTAAGTCTTACATAAATTAACAAGTTTTGCCTCATCAAAACTAGTTCCACCTACTGCTTGTTTATCAAATGAGAAAGTAAAATCACTTATACTCTTATCAGAGTTTTGTAAGTACCATTCTTCAAAATTAGTATTAGTAATAGTAGCTAAATATAAATGTAATGCTTCTATTGGAATACCATTTTCATCATAATATTTAACTCCAAACCATGGATCTTTTCTTTTAGATATTTTTCTTATATTACCTGTTTCAGCATCTTTTATAGTAATTGGTGCTATATGAGCATATTTAACAGGAGTAAATCCTAAGATTTGGAATAATTGATAATGTAATGGAATAGATGATACCCATTCATCTCCTCTTATTACATGAGTAGTATGCATTAAATGATCATCTATGGCATGAGCAAAATGGTATGTTGGTGTTCCATCTTTCTTTAATAAAACTACATCCATATCATTTTCTGGAAATTTCATTTTCCCTTTAATGCAGTCAATTACTTCTATTTCATTTTTAGGATTACCTGGGCTCTTTAATCTAATAACATATTCTTCATTATTAGAAAGTTTTTCTTTTACTTCGTCTAGTGAAAGATCACGATCTGTTGCATATACTCCATATATACCTATCTTAGTTTTATTTATTTCTTGTTCTTCACGGATAGAAGCAATTTCCTCTTCTGTCATAAAACATGGATAAGCTAATCCTTTAATAATTAAATCTTTTACATAAGTTTGGTATATTTCAGTTCTTTCACTTTGAATATAAGGACCATACTCTCCACCAAAAGAATAACCTTCTGTAGGAATAATATCAAAATCATGTAATACTCCAGTGATATTTTCAATACCACCTTCTATCATTCTTTTTTGATCAGTATCTTCAATTCTTAAAAAGAAAGTTCCTCCACTTTGTTTTGCATATACCATATCAGCAAATGCAGCTTCATTTAAATTTCTTTCTGGATATTTTTCTTCATAATATTCTCTTGTTTTTGTTATATTAGGAAATAAAATCTCTGCAAGTTCTTTTCTTTCTATATCTGTCATAATTCCACCTCTTTTTTAAACTATCAATATATTACACTATTTTTATAAAAAAAGAAAGACTAAATATTGGCTGCCCCAGTTAGATTCGAACTAACGCGTAATGGAGTCAGAGTCCACTGCCTTACCGCTTGGCTATGGGGCAATATATATAAATTATAACATAAGTCTTTATTATTTTAATATAATATGATAAAATATTCTACCAGTTGAGGTGATTATATGAAAGAATATTTTATATGTAATGGTAATAAATACGTTATAGAAGATAATAATATTTATAAAGTATTTAATAAACAACTTATTACACCTAATATAGACGAATTAAAAAAAGTAAAGAAACTTATTAAAAATAAAGATAAAAATGTATTTAGTAGTTCTAAATTAAATGAAATAGCTAAAAAGAATAAAGAATTATATAAAATAGATATTCTTCCTGATATATTAAAAAGAATGGAAAAGTTTATTAAAGATGAAAATATTGAATTATTCTATAAAAATTTAGAAACTGTTAAATTTGAATTTGATGATCCTATAGAATTTATTGATTCTAATAATGAACACGAGAACGGATTTCATGATGCTATGACTAATATTATTCATATTAATGCAGATACTTTTGATTGTCTTAGAAACTTTTCTAAAGACAATGATTTAGATTTTGATATTGTTTGGAAAATAGCTCTTGCTCATGAATTATTTCATATGGCTTCTTGTAATAATCTTTATTATGAAACAGGTTATATATATAAAGGATTAACTGAGATTGATTATAATAAAAAATATATATGCCAAACTAATCAAATTAAGGAAGGTATAGCTACTTCATTTACTGAAGGAATAACTCAATTATTCTCTTGTCTTATATATAGTGATGAATTAGGTATAGATAATTTTCATAAATTTAATAATACTTATGAAGAACAAGCACGTGTTATAAGTCAACTTTCTCTTATGATTAGTCCTAAAGAAATTAAGAATGCTTATTTTCATAATCTAGGTATTGGTTATATTAATGATAAATTAAAACAGATTGATAAGCGTAAAGTTTTATATTGTGGATTATCTACTAATATGGGTAGATTAATTAGCGATAAATTAGGAGATAATACTAAAAATGTTTCAATAGTAAAAATACAATGTATATTACTTCAATATGAAAAAAGATACTTAGAAATGAGCGATAAAGTTAAAAATAAAGAGTTTATTGATAATATTAATTATTACTATATTGGATATTGGAATGATATTGATAATATGAATTTTAGTGATGAAACTAAAGACTTAATAGTAAGAAATTTAAATAATTTTTATAGTTTATATGAAATAGAAAAAGAAAAGACTTATACAAAATAAGTCTTTTTATATTATATATTTATCGTTATTAATTATTTCTACCTTGGTGTTTTTATTAAAGTTTTTTGTATTTCTTCTATCATTAATTCTTTACCAGTTTCATCAAGTATTTTTTTTACTTCTTTTGGTAAAGTTTTTCTAATAGTTTTTATTAATACATGAATATCATTAGATCCTCTTAGAAATATATCTTTTTCATGCATATCAACACCAACAATATTATTATATTGTTTTATAAAGCTTTCTATATCAAATGGTCCTACTACTATATCCATTTCATTATTTATTTTCATACTTGCTTTTTCTACATATTCTATAACTTGATTTTTACTTAATATATCTTGAGATGTACTAAAAAATGAATTAGCTGCAATTAAATTTGAATTTATTATCTTTTTCATTTTGCTCTCCTTACATAGTATATTATGATAAAAACTCAAATGTGAGTTTTTATTTTTCTATTACTTTTGGTGGTTCTGTGAATGATGAAATTATTGCTTTAAATGATTCAAAATATAGCACTATGGTATTATCATCGTCTTCATTATACATAGCTCTTAATTCAGGATATTTATCTAACATATCTTTTTTAGCAACACGTCTATCATCAGGTATTAGTTTTCCATTTACTCTTATCCATTTACCATTATTAAAAGCACATATTTCTACATTAGGATTAGATATTATTTGCTTATAAACATCTTTAGATTTACCTGTTTGTATATATAATTTATCTTCAAATATATTAATGGTTCCAAAAGGTCTTACTCTTGGAGTATCATTATCTATTGTAGCTAAATAGTATGTTCCACATTCTTTTAAAAAATCATATACTTCTTTCATATTTACACCTCTATAAGTTCATATTTTCTTGAACCATAACCTATTTCCTCTGCTCTTTCTATTGTATGAATACCATTTCTTGAATTTACTCTTTCTAAGAAATGATCTTTTCCTGGATCATTAGAATTTTGTACTATATCAATACAAGCTTGGTCAATTGCAATTGGGTCTAGTGATATTAACATTCCCATATCTTTCATACATGGATCTTCTGCTACACTACAGCAATCACAATCTACACTCATATTGGCCATTATATTTACAAATACCATGTTACCATTAAAGTGTTTAACTACAGCTCCTGCAGCTTCAGCCATACTTTCTAAGAACCCTATTTGATTATTTTCATCCCAACATTTAATAGGATCATCTGTTACTCCAGCTGAATGTATTAAAGCCTTACCTCTTCGTGATGCACAACCAATTGAAAGTTGTTTTAAAGCTCCACCATATCCACCTGCAGGATGACCTTTAAAATGTGATAATACTAACATTGAATCATATTTTTTAATATTCTTACCTAATATATCTTTTTTTAAGTATTTCCCATTAGGTACATCTATTTCTATATCAGGTCCTTCTCTATCCATTAAATCTACATTAAAATATTTATTCCAACCATGACGTTCTATTACTTTTAAATGGTCATCAGTAAAATCTCTTTTACCATCACCAAATCTTTCACCATAAGCTGTATTACATTCTACTATTGTTCCTTTAACATAATCTACTATTGGTCTCCAAAACTCTGGATGAAGATAATTTTGATTACCCTCTTCTCCTGAATGTACTTTAACCGCAATATTTCCAGTTAATTCTTTACCTAATAGTTTATACATATCTATTAGCTTATTAGCATCTATAGTTTTACTATAATAAACTTTACTTTTCATTTAATCACCTATATTTATTATAACAAAAAAACTCGTAAAACGAGTTATTTATTTTTTTGTTTTAATTCATTTAGTCTTTTTTCTAGTCTTCGTATTTCATCTTGTTTTTCTTTTTTTAATCTTTTTTCTTTTACTGATTTTGGTTCTTCAGTAGTTCTTACAATATGACCACATACACTACATTTCTTTTCCCAACCAGCTTCATCTATTATTTTTTGTTCATAGTGAGACCACCATACTTGTCCATAATGTGAAACTTCGTAAGTGCCCCATCTGCCATATTTATGTCCAAATCTTTCGCATAAGTTTTCATTATATTTAGAATTAATATAGCTCGCATTGCGTATATTATGAATTATACAAAATTCTATAATAATTTCTTTTTCTTCTTTATCCGCTTCTTTGAAATCTTTATATAATTTTTTTATGGCTTCTATTTCATATGTTGATGCTTCGTCTAAGGCTTTAGATATACTTGTTAAAAATAATTTTTCTTTCTCTTCTGCAGTTAAACTTTCCATATATTCTTTATATAAATTATATATTTCTTCTTTCTGATTTTTACTCATAAAATTTCTCCTATTCTATTTATTTTTTTGTTTAATCTCTTCTTTAATTACTCTATTAGCTTCTGCTTTACCACATCTTGTGCATACTCTTACTAATTCATCATATGTTATTGATACATTTTCTTTAGTCTTTTTGTCATATTCAATTTCTTTATATGTTCTTATACCTAGTTCTTGCCAAATATGTCCTTCTCTATCACAAATAATTTTACCATTTTCTTTTTGTTTTTTTATTGTCATTTCAGTAAATTCATTTATTAAAGATAGTTGACTTTTTTCATCTAGATTATTAAACTTTTCTATTAGTTCTTTTAGTTTTAATAATTGATTTATATCTTTTACATTTTTAATATATTTTTTAAATAGGCTTCTTATATTGTCTTTTTCTTCTTTGTTTTGCATAAGTCCTCCTAATAGTTATTTATTATAATCAAATTGTTTTTTTTTTGCAATAAAAAAGACTTATTTAAGTCTTTTTCTTAATTATTTAATGTTAAAGTACCTGATTCAATTGGTAGATTAGTGTAATTAGCATCTGTTAGTGTAATAGTTCTTGTAGCTCCAGGTGCATTTTGTATTTCTATAGTAGAAGTACTTTCTGTTAAAGTAGCCTGTTGTACTGTACTTACAAACTCATGATCACCATCTGATGATGTTTGCTTATAATATACTATTGGTGCATTAGTTGCATCAAATGGTACATTATTAAATATTGCATCACCATTAGTATCAGTAGTTATACTAGAACCATATTCAGTACCAGTACTATCTGTTCTTACAAAAGTAGCTCCTACTATTGGAGTTCCAGCACTTGTTCCATCTTCTGTAACATGTAGAGTTAATGTTCCTGTTGCAGATATAGTAAATTGATAAGTATTACTACCTTCTACTATACTAATAGTATTTGGATTAATTGTACTATTCTCATAACCAGTAACATTTGCTTCTACTGTATAACTTCCATTAATTAGACTTTCACTACCTTGTCCATTATTAATATTAATTATTTTTGCCATAGAATTAATTTCCCCCTCTTTATTGGCAGATTATAAAAATAATCTCTTAATAGAAAGGTGATTTTTCTATAGTTATAAAAAGAAAATATAAATTTATTTGTTTTATCATCTACTAAGAATACTCTTTTTAGTATTCTATTATTTGATGTAGCAATTAATGTATATGCTTTATTCTTTTCTAGACAGAGTTTTATTCTATTATTATATATTTTTTCATTGTATATAGTATTATGATTATTATCTAATATTTTAATATATATTGGATTATATCCAATGAGTTTAAAAATTATTTCTTTCATCTTACCACCTTTCATAATATTATATACATTTCTTATATTTTTAATTAAAATATACACCTAATAAAAAGACTTTATTTAGTAAAGTCTTTTTCTTCTGTTTTTGTTTTATTTTCTTCAATATATGTATCTATTAAACTTAATTTAAATAATGTTATTGCCTCTTCATCAGTAATATTATGATTAGCTTCTTTTATGCTTTCATATATACCGCAAGCTATTGGTAAAGGACATGTAATATTTAATTGTTTTCCATTAATAATCCAACTTTTTTGAGATTTTATATAGTCAGCCATTACACTTTCTTCAAATGTTGGCTTTTCTATAGATAAAGCACTATCATCTAATCCACATTTAATACAGCCACTATGAGTATAAGTTCTTCCTTCACGTTTTCCTATCTCTTCTTTTGTATATACTAGTATGTGATTACATTCATCATATTCATGTTTTTTTAACGCTGCATATGCTTGTTTATATTGTTTATCTGCTTGTTTATATTGTTTATATATTCTAATATATTCTTGTACTTTAGGATCTTTTTCTAATTCTTTTTTTTCTTGATCAAGTTTTTCTTTTTCTTTTAATATTTCATTAAAATAATTATATAAATCAATCATATTAGTCCTCCTAATACTATTATTAATTTTCTTGAGATTTTATTTTTAATAATCTTTTATTTATTTCAGGATTAGCAGTTATACAATCATAGCACACTGCTTCTTTCTCATTTTTAAAGTGTCCACTATTTACTCTATAATCACAATCGTTTAGATGAGAATAGGCAATTATGAAGCATTCTTTATCTTCTTCATTATCTAATTTATCATATGTCTCTGGTATTGGATTACCTGATAATATAAGAATTTCAAATTTATTAACTTTTAATCTCTTTATTAAATCTTCTTTAGATTTAGCATCAATACTATCTGATGAATTTAATGCATTATTAATCTCACTATTAATTACATTTATTAATCCTTTTGATTTTTCTTCTTCTAAGTATTTAGTATTATATACCTTATCTCCATAACTATTAGTATATATTTTATTATCTATTCTATGAGCCGTATTAATCTTATGTTGAAGATTAATACCTGTACTTTCTAAAGTATCAAAAAGGTCAAAATTAAAATCTCTATCCATTAAAGATTCATCTGACTCTTCTATTCTTTTTTCTAAGTAATTAATTTCTTTTTCTTGGTCTTTTACAATATTTTGTATTAATGGTAGATCGTCTAAAGTAACATTTTCTAATACTAAATTTCTTTTTTCAGCACAAAGTTTTATAAATTCAAATTCTTCTTTTGTTAAATCATAATTTTTTGTAGTAAAGTCACAATATACACATTTTAATTCATCACCTAAATCAATTAGACAATGTCCATTTAATGGATGAGCATTAGATTCGTTTTCACATTTATTATCTAATTTAATTCTGTCAATTAATATTGTTCTTTGTGCTTCTGAACTTTCGATTATTTCATTAAGAGTTATAAAGTTCGTAAGATCTTTACATGTAGAAATTAATTCATTTTTAAGATCATATAAATTTATTCCGTGCTTTTCAAAATCTTTTTCTTTATGACTAGCTATTAAATAATTAATTGCTTCATATAGATTATGTTGATGTATAAAATCAAACTCTATATAACCATCTGATAATTTATGTTCATAGTATAATGTTGATTCCTTTGAATATAAAATTAATGCATCTTCTACATTTTTTGGAGTATGTGCTAGTCCTAATACTAATTCATATTGATATTTTTCTAAATCTTTTTCTAAAATATTTATTTGTTCAGTTAATTCATTATATCTATTTATTATATCTTGTAGTGTTTCTTTCTCTTTTTCAATATCTCCCAATAAGTTTGTTTTTTGTTTTACTAATTCATCTTTATTTTTCATGATAATTCTCCTACTTGGTTATTTATAATACCTTAAATTATTAATTATTTCAAGTATCAACCCATAAATAAAAGGAACTATCGTTCCTTTATTTATTATTGTGGCATCCACAATCACACGTTTCATCACAATTACATTTCTTTTCTTCATCATTTCTTTCAGTTTTTTTGCAACATTCTTTCATTTAATCACCACCATTATAAGTATAAATTATTTCATTTTAAATTGTAAATGAGGGGGTATATTTCATTTTTCAATTCTTACATTTATATTTTTATCACCCAAATCAGGTAAATTATCAATATGACCTATTTTAGTATAACTATATGTTGTGTCAAATGATTTATAAAATATAACTAAACAATTATTTCCATATAACATAACATCCCCACTATTTATATGTTTTGGATTATATGAATTTGTTTTTAAAGTATTAGTTAAATAAGCATACTTTTCATTATTATTTAATTCATTCATATTAAGTTCTATAGGTAATAATTTAATAAATTCATTAACTGTTTCATTTTCTTCTAAATTAATTATATATTCTTTATCTTCTATTTTTATTTTCAAATTATTAGTCACCTCTTTTGTTTTATTCATTATATTATTATTTTTATAATTACATCCTGTAGTAATAATAATTATTATTATGATTAATATAATATATATGATTTTATTTTTCATTTTTAATATCTCCATTATAATTAATATTTCTTTAATTATATCATATATTTATACATAAAAAAAACTAACATTTCTGTTAGTTATTTACTTATTGGTAGCGCCGGAGAGATTCGAACTCACGACCTATCGGGTATGAACCGATTGCTCTAGCCAACTGAGCTACAGCGCCATATAAGTTGCATATTAATAATATCAAAATACTTTTAAAAATGCAACATTTTTTTATTTATTTTTATTTACTCTCTAATAAATTGGTGTTATGATATGGTTACATTGGAGGGAAAAGTTGATGGCAATAGGAAGTGTAACTATATATAAGGGTGCATTAAAAAAGCTTTATGCTGATGATTTTGTATTGCTTAGAAATAGACCTGTATATAGAAAAGTTTCTAAAGATACTAATAAGAAAGGTTATTTTTATAAAGATAAAGATAATAAAAATATAAAAATAGATGATGGTTGTATATTAAAAACTAAAGAGGAAGCAGTTAAATACTGTGACGAAATAGTTCAAAAAAACATGCTTAAAGTTATGAATGCTCTATCTGGCAGAGTTAATGATGATGAAGCAAGTAAAATTTTAAATTCTATAAAAAAGGAAACAGAATGTATTTATTATGAACCTGAAAAATTAGAATATTCTTATGACATGCCTAAAAAGGAATGGAAAAAACTAATTAAACAAGTTGAAGAAAAGAATAAAAATAAGAAGTAAAATTACTTCTTATTTTTATTTCTAATTATTCTTCTATTTACTAATTGATAGTTAGAACTATCCTCTACTGTTTTATCTGTTAATAATACTTCCTTATAACTATTTAAGTTTTTATAACAATCCATATATACTTTAGCATATGCTTCACTTGTCGCTACATTTACCGTATCATTTAATCCTCTTGCTCCTGTTTTACTTAAATATGCTTTTTCTGCTACTTTATTTATAAATTGATCAGTAAAGATTATATGTACTCCTAACTCTCTAAATAATTTTTCATGAATTTTTATTGCTGATTCTTTTGATTCTAATAGTATTCTTTTTAAATCATTTAAACTTAAAGGATTTAATGGTACATGTAATACTCTTCCTAAAAATTCTCTTGGCATCATTCCATATTTTTCAAAATCTTCTAGTTCTGGTACATGATATTTCTTATTAGATTGTGGTTCTGTAGAAAAACCTATATTGCTTGTCATAGAATGATTATATACATCAGTAAATGCCCCTCCAAAAATTACTGTCATATTAGATGTATTTATCGGAACTATAGTTGTTGATTTATTATTAGGAGCTGCATCATATGTTGTTCCTTCAATGAACTTAAGTAATAAGTTTAGTACTCCTCTTCCGTTTGGATCATCATGTTTTTCTGTTCCTTTTTTATCTATTTCATCAAAGAAAACTATCGCTTCTTCTGTTTTTTCTATATTTTTATTACAAGCTTCATATAAATCATATAATTCTTTTTCTATATCTTTTCCTACATATCCTTCAATAGTTAATTGAGATGAATCGACTATAATAAGTTTTTTATTTAATTGCATAGCAAGTTGACGCATCATTTCTGTTTTACCTGTTCCTGTTGCACCTGTAATAAAAATACCTTGTCTTTTTAATCTAGGATCCATGTCTTTTCTTACTATTTCTGTAATTACTTTTTTTAATGGTTCATCTTGAGCAATTAATGTTTCTTTTACTTTATTATATATTTCTTCTATATCATATTTTAATTCTTTTCTTTTGATAGTTTGATCTTTAAGAGGATTTTTTTTCTTTTCTTCTTCTTTTTTACGATCATTTGCTACCTTTAATGCAATATCAGTAATAGTGTTTGTAGATGTTGCTGGTTTTGTTATATTTTTTTCTTTTTCTATTTGTTCATTTAAATAATCTTTAAAACTCATATTGCTATCTATAGCACTTATTTTAGTTTCCATTGTACCAATTGTATTATCAATGGTATCTTTGGTAGTTTCTAAAACTTCTATCATTTCTTTTAATTGTTCTTTTGTATATTTACCATCTATTGTATCTAATATTAATTGTTCTAATTTTTCTGTAGATTTTGGATTAATTACATTTTTTGAACCATTTGATTCTATTCTATTTGCTTCTTCTTTTAAAAAATCTAATTTAATTGCATATACATATGGAGTATATTCATCTGTATATCCTATAACATATGCTTTTGTTGCTACTTCTTTATAATACTCACTAATAATATCATTTACTTTTTTATTTTTATTAACATCTAATTTTTTTAATTTATCCATGTCCATTATATTATAGACTACTTTAGCATCTGTGGTAAGTGCATCACCAGACATCATATTACAATATTCTTCGCCATAAATATCAGTAAATATTCCTTGTTCTTCATCATAATTACCTGTTACTACATTATGGCATACAAATATATATGCATCTAACCAACGTATTTTAATAACTTCTGTTGCGACTTGATTATTTTTCATGCTGAACCTCCCATAATTAGTTATTATAAATAAAAATAAGATATTAATCAATATCTTATTTTTTATATTAGTCCATTTATTTTATAACATTTACCATTAGTAGCATTTATAGTTGCTTCTAGGTAAGAATCTTCTTTATCTACCCATTTATATATTTCTTCAGTAGATGTTTTTTCTATTAATACTCCATTTGATTTAAATGCTTTATTTAGATCCTCTATTTTTATTTCTTTTCCATCTTTTAAATCTTTTTCTAATTTAGAGTATTTAGAAAAGTTTGTTTTATTATTCTTTATTTCTTCATCTAATACTTTAATCTTAATACTATTAGTATCACTAAACACTATCTCTAGTTTTTGTTTACTAGTTAATTTCCAAGAATAAGTATTATCTTCTTTAGTTCCTTCAAAACCTACTATTTCATTTACTTTTTCTAAATTATCATTTAGCCCTATCAATTTAATACATTCTTCTATTTTACATTTTCCTTTTGATTTTTCTTCTTTTTCTTCTTTCTTTGTACTACATCCAGTTATTAATAATATAACTGATAAAAATAAAAATAAACTTACTACTTTTTTCATATACTTCACCTACTATTATTAGTATACCATTTATATTGAAAAATAAAAAGAGAAGAAATTAAATTCTTCCCATTATCATTGTACAAGCACCAGTAGAATTACTGAATGTAGCATTAATATATCTACCATTTTCATTAACCCATCTATATCTAGTTGATAATGTAGATTTTTCAATTAACGTTCCATCAGCTTTAAATTTAGTTTTAATATCATTATATGTTAATTTTTCTTTATTGTTTAATGCAGTTTTAATTTCTTCATATTTTGAAAAATCTACTTTAGGATTTTTAATATCTTCATCACTAAATGTAATACTTATTACTGTACTATTAGCATTAAATGCTACTTGTACTGCTTCATTTTTATCATGATTAATTACCCATTTATATGTTTTATATGTAGACCCTTCATTTAATAAATTACCTTCAAAACCCATAACTTTTGTTACTTTATCTAAATCATCTGTAAGATTTATCTTTTTAATACATTCAAATACATTACAATTTCCTTTAGCTGGTTTTTCTAATACATTTCCATTAGCATTTGTTTTTTGTCCTGGTATTAAACTACAACCAGTTACTAATACTAAAACTAGTGCCATACTAATTATTCCTAATATTTTTTTCATTTTATTTTCCTCCGAGATTTATTATAACATAGATTTGTAAAAAATGATTATTTATGTTATTATATTAGACACTTTACAGAGGGGGGAAAATTATTATGAAAGAAGAAGATATATATCTTACTAATATGGCATTTGCTATGTCTCAAGGTAATCCTATAGCACTATCATCTGTATTAGAACTTATGCATACTAAATATGGTATGATGGGACTTATTTTATGTGATCTTTCAAATATAAGAGGAATGGAACTTCATTTATTATATAAAAAATGTTGTGATAGAGATCCTTATAAATTTGAACGTACTTCTTCAATGATAAATAATAAAGTTTTTTCAGAAGAACAAGTTAGAAGAAATATTTATTCAAATAATCCTATACCTTTTATTGATGATGATATTAATATAGAAGGAGTTCCTAAGTATGGCGAAACATTTGGACCAGTCCATTATAAATGGGATGAATATTGTATGGCTAATAGAAAGTCTTTCAGTAAAAGACTTAATAAAAATTTTTTTGAAGAGAAAAATAAAAAATATATTAAATAAAAGAACAAGCTATTGCTTGTTCTTATTTTTTGTGTATTTTTTATATTTTTCTTCTACTATAATAGCATCAGATAATTTATTATTTGCTTCTTTAATATATTTAATATTATTTTTTAATTTTTCACTTTGCTCATATAGATTATATGCTTTTAATGAAGTAAAACCTTTCATGTCTATTGTTTCTCTTATTACTTCTTCTAAATAATCTTTAATCATTTGATAGCGTTCATTTCTTTTTTAAAGCAAATTAAATAAATTTCTACTAATTGTATAATTTTTGTTTATCCAAAAAAAACGAGTATTATATAACTTTAATTATATAGCATTCGTTTTCTCATCTTTATTCTTCTTTATTATTATATTGGTAATGATATATATATATTGCTCTATATTTTTTATAATATATAGCGGTATATATGTCATATATTTTATTTTCCTCTAAAGGTGTGTTATATTCTTTAGTATCATTATTGTATACTAATATATATTGTTCATCATCAAATCTAACTATATCTGGAAGTATTTTATATAATTTTTTGCCTACATTTTCTTTTTTAGTCCATTGTTTTGACTTTTTTATTTGGTTTTCTAATTTGCTAATGTCAATACTTTTTTTATAATATGCTAATTCTATTCTAATATCGTCTTTATTGTCATCTATATCTAGTCCTATTTCATTTATTAAAATTCCAGTTTTTGGAAAATTTATATTAAGTATTTCTTCATATTTATGTATATTATTGTATTTTACTTTATTATCTGGAATTAATCCTGGAATTAATACCAAAATCAATATAACTGCAGCTATTATATTTCTAATAGCTTTACCTACTTTTCTATTCTTATATGAATAATATATAGTATATATCGGGATTATCATCCATATCCAATTAGCCCATTCTAGCGGAAGAAATGCTAATTCAACCGGAAGATCTTTAGTTAAATATCCCCAAGATACAAACCATCCTACAAATGAAACTAATGTTATCCAAAATAGTATATTCATATTTTTTTTAATTTTCATACTATCACCAAATTAATTTTATCATATATATATTAAAAAGCACAATATTTTGTGCTTTTTATTTTTTTGTTATGCAAGTGAAACGGCTGGAGCAAATATTGGTGCTGCGACTCCTTTTCCTGCCGTTGTTGATAAATTACATAATACTACTGTCGCTACTGACACAACAATAACAGCAACTATTCCATTTACACTTAATCTTTTATATGTTCCTGTACTAACACCTGAACCCTCTGCCATACTGTTTTGTTGGATATATACATCTCCACCATATATACCAAACATAATTTCTTGATTTGCTATAAATCCTGTATTTCCTTTTACAGAAAAATCTACTCCTGTTGTATCTACTGCTATAGAAGTCGCAAATAATTGATTATTGAAACCAATTGAGTCACCACCACCAATTTCATGGTTTGCTTCTATTATACTGTTTTCTTTGCGATTTGTTTCTATTGTTGCAGATTGTATAGTACCCTTGCTATAAATTGCTACACCCCAATTTTGTGAAGATTTTTCTACGTGTTGTGTTTGGGTAGTACTTACTTTTACTATTTTTTTAAACGTATTTACTACTGAATTTACAACAGACCCTATTGCCTTTGATACTTTTTTAACGACCTTCTTTACTGTTTTTGATATTGAACTAAGTATTCCATATCCAGAAATATCAGTATTCATAATAGGGTTATTACTTGCATATACATATAAATTAAATGATGGGAAATCTTGATTTGAAGCAATTAACGCATCTGCGGAAATAAATCTACACCATTCTGGATTATAATATCTACTATTCAAATAATATAATCCCGTTTCACTATCGTAATAGTATCCTCTATATCTAAATGGATTTATTATTCCTATATTAGTTGGATTTATAATATCCTGTCCAGTTGAATCTTTTATTGAAAGAATTTTTCCCCAATCATCATATTGATATGATACAATTTTTTGATATTGGCTATTTAAAATACCTATAATATCTCCCAATAAATTTTTCTCATAGTAATATATATTGCCATTATATATTAATCCTGCTATTCCTTGAATATCATATAAATAATATATAATATCGTTATTTCTTTTTTCATATATTACTTTACCATTTTCTGTATAATATGTTGTTAAAATGTTATTTATATTTTTTGAACATCTTATACCAGACATATCATATGCATAATTAGCAGTAATATTTTGATTTGTATTACTATATTGAGTAAGTTCTCTACCATTGTTCCAAGTGAACAATTCATTATTACCATAACTTGTAATATTTCCCAAACTATCATAAGTGATTGTTGTCCCATTATATGTTGATAACTGATCTTCCCAACTTGAATTATTATAACCAAGCATTATATCTTCTATTACAGTGTTATTTAATGTATTAATTACCTTTTTTTCAATTAAATTACTGTTAGTATCATAAGTATATTCATATTTCTTATGTTCAACATAATCTTCACTCATAGTAAGCTGACTAAAATCATCATAATAATACTTATTTATTAGAATATTATTCTTATGAACTTCATTGATATTTCCTAATTTATCATAAACATATTCATACTCATCACCATTTAAATACATCTTAACGATTTCGTTAGAAGTTCTCTTTCCATTTGAAAGATATTCATAATTCATATAATTATTATTATTGATTTTTTTATTTGTAATTCTGCCTAAACTATCATATTCATAATTAAAATCTATATTATCTACAGTCAATTTTGTTAAATTATCATTATTAAATTCAAATTCATTAGTGTGACTTTGATTTTCTAATTTATAATTTTTTGAAATATTTCTGTCATCTATATCATAATCATAATCTATTTTAAAATCATTGTTTTTATACTTTATGATTCTATTACTTGCATCATAATAGCATTTTATTTGTTCATTATTTGAAATTATTTTTGCAATATTACCATTGTTATTATATTTAAAGTAATAGTTTTCACTATTGTCTTTTTGAATACGTTCTAATCTGTCTAATGTATCATAATAATAGTTTATGCTAGAGCCATTTGAATATGTGGTAGATGTCAGTTTTCCATTTGAATATGTACTTTGGGTTAATGTGTTATTGTTTATTTTAACTTTTGTATTATTTAAGAATTCATCATATTCAAAATTATAATTTTTATTTCCAACAGCTACTGAACTTAACAATCCAGATGTGTTGTAGTTATAGGATACTGTTCTATTTTGACATGCAATTCCACTTATCTTATTCATCAAATTATATGAATATGTAGTTTCTATTCCGTTTACATTGATTAATTTAGTTAATAAACCTGTATTTGGATTAAATTCATATTCTTCCTCAGTTAAATCACTATTAATATTTTTTTCTTCATATTTTCCATCAGTTGTATACTCTGTATCAGTTTCAATAAATTGATCTGGAATTTTTTCAATATAAAATTCAATATCTGAAGATTCTCCACTATATAAAGTTGTTTCAATCAATTGATTATTTGCTTTTAAATATCTAATTGCTGTACCTTCACCTGTCTCTTCTATATATTTTATATGAAAACTACCATTATCATTTTGTTCTAATTCAAATAGGTTATTGATATTTTCATTAGAAAGAATTATATTTTCATTTAAATAAGATACAGAATATTGTGGACATGCATTATAAATAATTTTATATTTACCATTATTTTGTTCTTGAATTTTCCATTTTGTGTTACTACAATCATTAGTTTCTAATAAAACCGCATTTAATTCTGCTTTTATATACTTATCTGTACCATTATTTCTTATCGTATATAAATCAGATGAATCAATATTTTGAATTGTCTTATTTGATATTTTAATATTGCATATATTACCATTACTGTCATATTTGCTTTCAGTTACAATACCGCCAGCTGATATAGAACTAATTAATCTACTCTTTTTATTTTTATCATACTCATATTTTACCTTTTGTCCAGATGGACTTACTATATCTTTCAACTGACTATCAGTATTATAACTTAATTGACTAGTATTATTTGATTGATTACTAATTCTAGTTAAATTTCCATTACTATCATAGTCAAATTCTCCTCTTGTTACATCTTTATAAAAAGCTATATTAGTTAAATAAAAATCATTTGCTGTACCTGTTTGTGAGAAGTTGATAGTTATGGATTTGAAATCTTCAATTGCTACTTCTTTATGAATAAAATAATGCCATGTTTCATCACCAGTATTTGGTATAATTTCTGAAACTATACAATGACCATTATCACTATTATATGGTTGGTAAAAAATACTTACTGCACTACCTACATTTGGCATATATGGTGTTACGCTACCATTTTTATACCAAAATGATATAGTATATACATCACCAGTTTTCCCATTAATATCATATTTTTTTACTAATGCTGTCGGCACTACTGGATCCATTTCAATTTTAAGTGCTGTATCATTATTTGAATTTATAGTTACAACACTCATATAATCATATGGATCTTGTGGATCTATTTGACTACCCGCATATAATGTCCAATCTGATAGTCCATTACTAAAGTCCGCATTATCCATTATATTATAATAATTTGCCACCTCACCTTCTTCTAATTGAACATCATCGACATATAAAGTTCCGTTTGATAATTCAATTATTACATTTAAATCACTGTTAGCATCATTGCCATAATATAAAGTTACATCTTCTCTTTCAAAATCACTAGAAAGTTCAATATCTTGAGTACTACTTATTATTTCTTGAGTTCCATGTTGAATATAATAAAGTGTTATGCTTGCTGTTCCTGTTCCTTTAAAATAACCACTAAATGTATAATGTTTATTTCCGGTTAGCGCAAATCCAGAGGATGCTTTTTTATTATTATATGTAGTTTCTAATTTTAAACTTCTATTACCTGAATGTGCACTATTTGTATCAAAACTAGCAACTATTCCATTTTCTATTATAAATGGGTTTGTATCCATTTCAAAACTACTATTTCCTATGTAGTTTTTTGTATACTTTATTGGAATATTGCTAGATAATAATCTATTTGTTTTATCTCCATTACCATATTTGCATGTTGATGAATAAGCTCCTGATAAATCATTGATACTATTTTGATAATTTCTTTCAATAGCATTTCCTCTATCATTAAATGTTATTACTTCCACTAATCCCTGTCCATTTGTAACTGATGTACTATTGCTATAATATTCAAATGTATTTGTGTCACCTATTCCATCATTGATACCATACATTGTTATTTCAGAAATTCTATGCGGTATTGTTTGATAATACTCATATTTATGTTTTGTACCACTAGGATCTTCAATAATCTCTATTAAATCAAGGTTGTTATAAGTGATATTTGTTGTACCATTAATTGTTTGAATAGATGTTATTAGATTGTTAGTTTTATATGCCGTTACTGTCATAGCAGTGCAACTAAATACAACACTTGAATTATTATATGTAATGTTTATTTCTTGATTATTAATATCCTTTATTTTTGTTATTCTTTGATTATTATCTAATGTAACAGTTACACTATTATTATTAATATCTTTTATACTTTTTAAATAATATATATTGTTATATTTTTCAAAAGTCTTTTGATTTCCATCTAAATCTTCCATTGTACATGTATTTTGTCCTATGGATATTATTAAATTTAAACCATCTTCATCATAATACTTGGTATTATCAAATATTCTATCTGAATTAAGCCCATTTCCTCCTTTATGAAAATAATGGGTTGTACCATCAGCATCAATAAAAGATAATAAATCTTGATTTTCCTCTATTATTTTTTGTTCATAGTTTAATTTGAATCCTTTTCCAAATGAACTTGAATTATTTAAAATAGCATCATTAGTATTATATACGAGTGTAGCTTTAGCTGGGAATCTCTGTCCTAATGTTTTTCCAACTGTAAATACTGATGTCATATTGCCGCTATAAGTATTGATAAATGTATCACTGTCTACGCAGCTAATTCTTTTATAATCATAATACTCTTCTAGACCATTTTGATTTTCATAAGAAATTGAAATAATTGGTTTTGGATCACCTGTGACATTATTGTTAGTGGAAAAAAACATTGGAAAATTGTCATCATAATATTCTTCATTGCAAGATTTTATCATTAGTCCATGGTTTGCCACTCCACTATACCAATTTCTTACTAAATTTGTGACATCTAAATAAGTCGTTCCATAATAAACCACATTATTTATTATATGAGATCTCTCAAAGAAAGTTATACTTTCAACTCTTGAATCATATTTATCATTCATAGTTGACCATGTTGCAGTAGATGGATTCCAACTTTCTGTAATTCTTCTTACTTCTACTGTACGCGATAATGTAGATTCTTCTTCATGAAAAGCTTCATAATATGGTACAAGTATTAGTGTTGCATTTACTATATGACTACCTGTTCCAATTTCTGGTAAGTCAAATTTGATTAGAGATCTATTTACTCTATCTTGACCATTTATTCTTTCAGTACCTGCTTTTATATATGGTTTACTATCTCTATCATCTTGTGAATCTCCTGGATATATATATGTATCATATAGTGTTATATTATTATTACTTATATTTGATATTGTTGGGTCTATATATATTGGATATTTTCTTTCTGGATTCATTAGCCATTCATCGTCTAATGTTAATTTTAATATATATGCATCATCATATTCTGCAAGCGAATAATAGATTCTATTATTCTTATCACCATTTGCATCTACCATAAATGGTTTTTCAATTTTAAAGATAGTTCTATTTTCAGCATCAATAGCGTATATTTCATCATTCTCAGATTTTAGTTTTAAATTTGTATTTAATTCAAAACTAAGCTCGCTATATTTGTTGCTTTGTAATATTATTGTTTCTTTTACTTTATTAGATAATGCTTGATATTCTATTGAAACATCATCATCTAATTTAGATAAAATAACATTTTTCTTTTCTTCTGACACTTTTCTTTCTACTACTTTTGATTCTATACCTTTATTATTTTTAATTTTAAAATCAATAAATAAATCATTTTTTGATATTTTCATTAATGAATCATGTGAATTATCTTTGAATTCGACTCTATAATCATTACTTTTATTTACTATCGAACCTTTCTTTTCAATTAATGTATTATCAATTTCTTCATATTTTCCATCTTTTAGATAATGAACATCTTCATTGAATATTTCAGCACGAATCGTACCATCTTTTTGTAAAAAGTGTTTTTCACGAGGTTTTCTTTTATCAATTAATTCTATTCGATCCATTATTTAAACCTCCTAACTTACTCTTTGCCAAATGTATACACATACATATGGTTGTAAGTTTCCGCTTGTACCAGTTCCTGTTTCATTCAACGTGATAGTATGAGTGTGTCCTCCAGCTCCTTGAGTAGGATTTCCTCTTCCATCTGATGGTTCTCCTGTGCATGAAGTAGTTACACCACCACTTGAATGATGGAATGTGAAATAATTCCATGTGTTGTGCGAGTGATCGCCAGGATTTGTACAGCTGCTTTGAGTATGTGTATGTCTCTGCATGTCTTTACTTCCACCTGTTTTATTTACTGTATTAAACTCAGTTTGGTTTTCATCTATTCCAACTAATACACGTCCATTTGCAAATCTTTGCCATGTTCCTCCAAATAATGTTGCTGGGCTAGTTGAATCAACAGACATATAAATCGAACCAATCGGATATAACAGATTGGCAAGTGCCTGCCCTGTAATGCTATTAGTAGTAATTGAATTAACTGTTAAATTACCATTACTATCTAAATCAAAATTATTATTTTTGGATGTAATACATCCTACATTTAAATTGTCTACTTCAAGATTTGTATTATTTCCATCTCTTGTAAAAGCATCAATTATATAATCATACATTTTTAATTCCTTCTTTCTTTATTTATTTTATATTTTTATTGTGGGTAAATTGTTGAATTAGTAATATTAAACTAATTTATATTGCTGTGCAATTTTTTATTTATTTCTTACGTACATTTATTAATTATTTTATTCTTTATACCTCATATAAATATGTACAAAAAACCCAAACATCATGACCATTAATTCGTAGTTTTGCTGAATCGGTAGGAATATCAATCCCAATTACTGTGTATATATTTTTATTCAACACGTATGATACTCCGCTATAGACAATTTGATCTTGTTCCTGAGAATTTCCATATTGGTCAACTTCAGTCCAATCATCTAAAGGAATCCAATGATAATCTCTACATCTTCCATTTTTATAATCATCTGGGATTACACCGGTCAACTGTGTATTACCAAAATGATTTGTAGAAAGTGGAAGTCTTATACTATCAACCTTAAATATTCCATCAAATTTTACTTTACTACCTACGTGTAATATTTGATCTACAACTTCTTTCTCCATATTTTCGTCTACTGAAATTTTATCTGTTTTTTTCCAATTTGTAATATTGCAAGCATATATAATATTTGTATTGTCTACAAAATAACAATCTTCAGGTTCATATTCATTATTAAATTTATAGTTACCATAAGAATTCTTATACCATGATGTATCAGCAGACTGACTTATTTGTATGTGGCAATGGATACCAGTTACATTTGAATAACCTTTTCTTCCCATATTACCTAATTGATTTCCTTGTGGAACAATCATTCCAACTTTAGCATCCATAGTGTCATCATGGGCTGTCATAAAAGTGGCATAGTCAATTCTACCATTAGCAAATCTAACTTTATTTGTTGATTGCCACATTACTTGTCCTGTAACAGGGTAAGTCCTAATACATTTACATGTACATGGGGCGAAATAAGGATATCTTACACCTGAAACATGTCCTCTAACATCATGGGCTAATATTCCCTTATGTGAATATGCACCATTTGAACCTTGTGAAATATACATATCAGTAAATGGGCATAGAAAGTTTTCTATACCATCTTTAATTGATTTTTGACCCTTAAACATATTACTTCTCCGTAGTTCTTACATTAAGAATTACTGAAATAGCACTACCAATAGCTCCGGCAATTAATCCATATAATGCTGTTTTATCTGTTACATCAACTGTTACAATCTTAACGGCAACATATGATGAAAATGCTTCAATAAAAGTCTTTATTGCCCTTTCAACTTTTGGCTTTTTTAAAAACTTAATTAATCCCTTTTTGAATTTTTTCATAATCATCACCTCTAATTTAATCTGAACTCTATTTTGTCAATTCTATCATGAGCTTGCTTAGTGCTTTCCTCGCATTTTGCGATTCGTTCACTCATCTCATCAAATTTATTATTTAAACTTTTCATTTCAACTTTTACTTCTGATGTACTCGTTATCATCATATCTAATTTTGTAGATATTTCAGTATCTCGTTTTACTCTTTCAGTAATATCTTGATTATTTTTGGACTTATTATTATTTTTATACGATAGAAAAGCAATCAATGATGTTGCAATTGTACATATAATTGTTATTAATGCTGAGTAATTAATAATATAATTCATATAATTTCCTTTTATATTAATTATTAATATGTACATAAAGAAATAACTTTTTAAATAATATCGATTCACCTCCATTTCTATAATCAATTTCTCATAGTTAATTACTAACTAAAAGTACGCCAAAGATACCTTTTTTAATTATAGAAATGGAACAACTGTTATTTCCTTAAATTATCACCTGTTAAAGGTTCTATACCAATATTATTTAAAAAATTATTTACATCATTTATACTAAGATCATACATATTTCTTAATACATAACAATACACACAATTACATATTGAACTACTGGTTTCAATGTTATAATCACTTTTCCTCATCAATTCAAAGCTAAGTTCTGGAGGTAAGTTCATACCAATGCATAATGCTAAAATGGTACTTACCGTGTACCCTCTATTTGAATTTATTTCTATTTGTTTTATTGTTTGAACACTAATATTTGATTTTTCTTCTAATTTTTCACGTGTATATCCCATACATTCACGCAAATATCTTAATCTAGATCTAAAGTCGTATGGTAAATCATTACATACTTCATATAATTTTGTGTAATAGCTATTAAACTTATCAGGATCTTCTTCTATTTCATTAATTGATTCAAAAATCATTCTATTTCTGGTTTTCATAACTTTATTAATATACAAATTATGTATATTTTCATTTCCCCCTACACTAATTTATATACTTTCTATTTTTTGGCTATTTTGGTCGTTTTAATGTATATAAATTTTTTTTGGGGACATATTATATAATATAAGTAGTAAAATTCTACACTTTTTCCGCGAATGGTAGTATTTTTTCCTTTTTCCGTATTTTTATGACTAATTTTGACATTTTTTGGCAAGTAAACTATATATGTACGTTTGCTTTTTTCATAAAAAAAATATGCAATTTTTTTGCATATTTTATTGAGTCAAATATGATGCTATAGTACTTTTTAATTATTCACCACTTTTCTCATCATCTTTTTACAAGACTACCTAATTATTCTTTAAATAGCATAATTATATCAACTTCTAGTGCATCTGCTATTCTGCCAATTACCGCAATAGATGGATGTTTATTACGCTTTTCATTTTCTATATCGCAAATGTATTCTCTTGTTAATTCTGCAATGTCCGCCAATTCTTGTTGTGTCAATTGCTTTGTTTTTCTATAACATCTAATATTTTTTCTCAGTCTTTTGTAATAATATTCATCATCATGAATCATATACTCATTTACATTTTTACCTTCTTTTGCATATTCTATCATATAAACCACCAGCTTATATATATTTTGATTTATATATTACATAAAATACATAGGCTAGTAGCCACGTTGTGTACATTATACTCTTCTTTACTGTTTTTGGATATTTATATTAACTAAAATATATTGTTGAGATACATATTTATTTTTGGAAGATACGTTCTCTTTTAATATTGAAATCTACCATCTCTATAATTGCTTGATCATTTGATATTTTTTTTATTATACATTTAAATTTTTAATACCTATTCTATTTAACACATACACTCTTCTATGACCTGATATTATCTCATATCTAGTCATTACGTTCAGGTCTTACTAAAATAGGCTCTAACAATCAATTATTTTTAATACAGCAAAAAAAGATTATAAATTTCATAATCTTTTATCTTTATAATGGTGTACCCGACGAGAATTGAACTCATGACCTGTCGCTTAGGAGGCGACTGCTCTATCCTACTGAGCTACGGATACATATAAAGAAGTATAAAATTATACTTCTTGTATTACTGTGATAACCATTGGTTTAGCTTCTGTTTCTTGATAGAAGAATTTACCTAGAACATCTCTAACATCATTTTTTATTTTAGAGTAATCAATTCTTTTTTGATTTTCTTCTATATTTTCTTCTATAACTTCTCTTGCTAATCTCTTAGTTTCTTCTAATAGATCTTGGCTTTCTTTAACATAGATAAATCCACGTGTTAGAATTTCTGGTCCACCTAGAATCTTTTTAGTTTCTTTATCAAGAGTACAACTAATAATAACAATACCATTTGAAGCTAACATTTCTCTATCTTTTAATACTAAATCACCAATATCTCCACTATTATTTCCATCTATTAAGATTTGGTCTGTATCAATATGTTCAAATGTTTCAACTTGTTCTCCATTATCCATTTCAAAAACATCACCATTTAGTTTTAAAATAATATTTTCTTTAGGTATTCCAACTGATTCTGCTATTTCTGCATTAACGTATTGATTTCTATATTCACCTTTTACTGGGAAATAGTATTTAGGTTGCATCAAGTCAATTAATAACATTAAGTCTTCTCCTGATGCATGATGTAGTAAATGCTTCTTTTGAGATAAGCATACTGCATCTGCTCCTAGCATAGCTATTTCATCCATAAGTAAGGCTAGACGTCTTTCAATACCTGGATAACTTGGTTCAGTAATAAATATTGTATCAGTATCTTTAATACTAATAAACTTATCAAATCCTTTTATAATTCTTTCTAAGTTAGCAAATGGCTTTTCTTTTTCATCTGAGATTAATACTAATACATTATCACTTTCTAAGTCAGCTAATGTTCCTATCTTTTCTTTATTAATTTGTAAGTATCCTTCAGCAATTGCTGAATTTATTGTTTCTTGTAGTTGTTTACCCATAATTACTATTTTTCTGTGTGTTGTACTTACTTCATTAAATATTTCTTGTATACGATAGAAATGTGCTGTTGTAATAGTAGCTATTATTCTATTTTTACTTTTGTTTAATACTTCTCTTATAAATGCTTCACATCTATTATTAGGTGATGTATGACCTGTTCTATCTGCATAGAATGATTCAGCCATTAAACATAAAACACCTTGTTTTCCTACATAAGCAAGTTTACCTATATCCGTTTTATATGATCCTGTCATTGTAGAATCAAATGTGAAATCTCCTGTATAAACTATTGCTCCATCTTCAGTATATAATACATAACATACTGCATCTGGAATAGAATGTGTTACACTAATTGGAAATATTGAATTTTTTCCAAAAGATTGTTTTACATGGGGTTTTATTTCTATTAAATGACTTTTCTTAATAGATTCAAGAGTCATATCTCTTTTTACTATTTCTAAAGTTAATTTAGTACCATATACTGGTATTTCAGGTAATTTTTCTAATATATCAGGAATAGCTCCCATATTACCTTCATGTCCATGTGTTAAAAATATACCTTTTACATTCTTTCTATTTTTAATTAAATAATCAAAGTTTGGAATTATATAATCAATTCCTAAATTAATATCATTATCATATTTTAACCCGGCATCAAATACAAATATGTCATTGTCTACATTGACAACATACATATTCTTTCCATTTTCATTTAATCCGCCTAAAGCGAATATTTTAATTTTACTCATAATTTCTCCTTTCATAATATTACGGATAAACAGCATTATCATTATAACATATTTCTTTATAAAAAAAAAGACTAATTATTATTTAGCCATTTTTTCTAAAGCAACTTTAGCTGCTTCTTGCTCTGCTTCTTTTTTAGTAGTTCCATTACCTACTCCATATACTATATCATCTATTTTTACTTCTACAGTAAATCTTTTGTCATGAGCAGGTCCTTCTTCATTTACTAAGTTATATTCAAGTGACTTTTGAGAAGTTTGCACCATTTCTTGAAGTGAAGATTTATAATCACTAAAGAAATTTACATTAGGATCTTCTATATATGGAACTATTATTCTTAATATAGTATTTCTTGCAGTAGCATATCCTAAATCTATATATATTGCTCCCATTAATGCTTCAAATATATCAGCAACAATTGCTTTCTTTAGTCCTGATTCTTTTTCTCCATTACCTACTAATATATAGTTTTCTAGACCTAACCCTTCAGAATAACAGTAGTTAGCATTTTCACATACATAACTAGCTCTTATCTTAGTCATTTCTCCTTCAGTTTCCCTATATTTATTATATAAATAATCTGCAATTACTAAGTCTAGTACTGCATCTCCAACAAACTCTAATCTTTCATAATCATTTTTTACTTTATGTTCATTAACATATGAACTATGAGAAAAAGCTGTTTTATAAAGATTAATATCTTTAGGAGTTATTCCTAATTTATTAAATAATTCTTCCATAGTATCACCTATTTTCTATATTGTTTTCCTTTTTCTATTTCATTTAAATCTCTATAAAATGTAGCAAATTCATTAGCATATTCATGGTATCTAGAACCATCCATACTAAATCTAATAGTAATGCATCTTGAATTTTTACGATTAAATAATTTATTATCACCTATTCTAACGAATTTTAATCTTATTACTTCTCCATAATTTTGAATCATAAATTTATCTGCTTCATTTTCTTGTCTATCATCATCTAACCATACTACATTATTATCTTCATCTATTATATTTCTAGGATTAATTTTATTTTCATCCATAATTCTACTATATAGATTATATGTAGCGTCATATATACTACCATCTTCTTCTCTTATATCCATGAAAATAGATCCACCATATTCTCTATCTAGTCTTTTTCCATCACTCATAGACATATATAAATCTCCATTACCTGCGTAATACATCTTTAATAGTTTTTGTTCATCTTTTAATATAATATTATTAATTTCATTACGTAAATCTGTTTCTTTTATTAATTCCATTTGTCTCACCTCTTTCATTATAACATTATTAGTCTTGAAAAAAAAGATGAATAATAGTAAAATTAATTTGGTGATAATATGAAATGGATACTTATTTCACTAATCAATTTATATCAAAAAATTCCATTTTCTTCACACAAACAATGTAGGTTTATTCCTACTTGTTCAGAGTATACTAAAGAAGCAATTAAAGAATATGGATCATTTAAAGGAACTTATATGGGAATTAAAAGAATTATGAGATGTAACCCATTAAGTAAAAACATATATGATCCAGTACCAAAAAAAGATAAATAAAAAGGAGAATTTATGAAAAAGAAAATATTATTTTTATTAATTATATTAATTATTCCATTTATAGTTAGTGGTTGTGCAAATGACTCTATGGATGAGATAGATATTGTTGTTACTAATTATGCAAACGAATATATAGTTAGAAGTTTATATGATAAGCACTCTACTATTACTTCAATATATCCTGATGGTATATTAATTGATAATTATAAGATTAGTAAAAAACAAAAGAATGAATATGCTAGAAGTGATTTATTTGTATATAATGGATTAATTGACAAAGAAAGAAATCTTGCATTAGAATTACTTGCGATTAATCCTGAATTAAAAATAATAGATACCGCATATGTATTAGAGACTGAATACTCTCCTGAAGAGTTATGGTTGAATCCTAGTTCATTACTTATGATGAGTCAAAATGTTAGACGTAGTTTAAAAGAATATGCATCTAGTGCTTACTTAAAGAAAGATATAGATGAAGCTTATAATGAATTAAAAATTAATTTATCAGAATTAGATGCTGAATATAGATTAGCTAGTGAGTCTACTAATAATAGAACTATTATAGTTGCTAATAGTGCACTAAATTATTTAGAAAAGTTTGGACTTAATGTTATTTGTATAGATGATAATGCTAGTCAAAAAACACTTTCTGATGCTGAAAATATCATTTATTCTGGTGGAGTTAGTTATATATTTAAATTTAATGGTGAAGAACTTTCTGAAAATGCAAAAGCTATTATGGAAAACTATTCAATTAATACTTCAGAACTTCATAAATTAGATAATATTACTGATCAAGAACGAAGTGAAAAGAAAGATTATATTTCTATTATGAAAGATAATTTAGAAAGTATTAAAAAAGAATTATATCAATAAAAAAGAACTATTATTTAGTTCTTTTTTCATTGTCTTCAATTATTCTATCTACTAAGTTTTTTGCTTGAAGTTGTTCTTCTAAAGTTCCTTCTTGATCAATAACTTTTTGAGCACGGCTTTGCCAGTTACCTGCATGAATTATTCTTTTTGCAGCTGGATGATGCATTAGTTTCTGTTTATCAAGCCCACTAACCATTTCAAAGTATCTTGCTGGAATATGATATATTGCATTACCTTTTGCTGTTGCTGTATCTAATAATACTTCTCCATTTTTATAGATATAAGCAATATACCCTTTAAATTCTTCTACTCCATATACTTTTAATAATGGTTCATTTTTACTATAGAAGTCTACTTTATCTTGTCTTGCTTGTCTCATGTTTTCTAATTCTTCTTCTGTTAAAATATAACTTATTGGGTCAAGTCCTCTTCTTACATATCTATCTAATTTACCTTCAGGAGCAATTATCCATGGTACTTTAGCATATAGATTGTTAATTCTTTCTTGTAAATGGTTATATCTTTCCATTATATTGTTATAAGTAATATATTCACCATTTATTTTTATATGTGTTTCTTTGTCATAACTAGATTCATTTATATACTTTTCTAATATTTTATTATATCTAGTTAATGCTCTTCTACTATCAGGAGTATTTTCACAAATAGTTAAATATTTATGAGCCATGTACATAGCTAATTTATTTATATCATAGTTTTCTTTTATAAAATTATCATAACTATAATTTTCTACTAATTTCTTATATTGTTCTCTTCTAGTTACAAATCTTTTATATATTTCTGTTTGAGTTGGAACAAATCCATCAAAACCTTTTCTTATCCCTTTAGCCCTTAGTCCACATTGGAAAAAGTAATGTTCTTGTCCATCTCCTTCTTTTCCATATTCTTCTTTATATATTGGATTAGATTTATGCATTTCTATTTCATCCCAGTATTCTTGGGCTTTAGTTAACATTTTATTTAATTCTGGAAATTCTCCACGTAATTCTGTTCTATCTTGTAATCCACTTAATAAATCTACTCTTTCAAGTAATACTTTTGTTAATTCTTCATTATCAATAAAACCTCTTTTAGATTTTAAATTTAATGTTTTTATAATAGTTCTTAAGAATTCATCATAACTTGGTTTAAATGTACCTATAAAGCTATTATCATTAGTATTATATACATATCTAATATTATCAGCAAAATCATCTTGAAATTTTTGATATCTAAATACTTCATGAACCATTTCTCTATTTGCTAAATTAAAGTGTGTTTCTGTTGAATACTTTCGATCAGGTAGTGCACATACTTCATTTAACTCTTTAACATTAATTAACATTTCCATAAGATATCCCCCTCACAGATATATCAATTATATCATAAATAGCCTTTATTTTCAAATTACTCAAGGTATTTTGCTAAATACTTAAGACTTTTATTAATCATTTTATCTATAAAATTAGATGTTTTTATTCCTAATTCAGAGACTTTATTATTATAGTCTTTTTCTTTGGGTATATAGTTTTTTATAGTTATATTTTTACCTTCTTTTAAATCTTTTTCATACTTTTTAATAGCTTCTTCTGTTAGATATGTTTTTGATTGATAGTAATCATTATTATAATTACTAAAGTATAATGATAAGAATAGTATTATAATTACTACTAGTATTACTTTAATTATATTATTCATTAATAACCTCCATAAAACATTTAGAAAAAGCTATTATGGTATTTAATACTTCATTAGTAGTATTTTCATATCCCCCTACTTCTATTAGTATTGTATATGGAGAAAAGTCTTGATTATATACTCCATTTACTCCTGGTCCTCCTTTTTTATATATACCTTTACTTAAATTAGGATATAATTCATTCATTTTATTATTAATTTTTTCTGTAAATTCTAAATTTTTTTGATAATTCTCATTTTCTAATCCTATTAAGAATATTACTTTGGCGTAGTCTTTTCCGTTTATACTAACTATTGTTTTATCGTGAGGTAAGCTATCTCTATGTATATCTATAAAGTATTTTAAACTTGGATATTTAATAATACTTTCTTCTAGTAATTGTCTACTTGCTTTATAACTATATGTATAATTCCAATTATTTTTATTTAATATTTCTTTTATAGATCTTTCCTCTACTATAGTTTTATATCCATTTTTATTAAATATATCTTCTAGGATATAATCATTCATAATAATTGTTGGATTAACACTAAATTCTGCATAGTTAGATGCCTTATATTCTTCTGTTTGGTGAGAATTATATAAATATATTAAAGGAAGGGTTTCTTCTGTTATTACGGGTTCTGTTGTATTACTTAAATACTTTTTATAATCAGTATTCATTAATTTTATTGGATTGTTTTTATTTATTACAGTATTTATTGTTTTTAATACTATATTTTCATCTTTATATGTGTAGGTATTATTTATTATTAAATCAGTAAAATCCTTATTACTTATTTTTATTTTAGATGATTCTACTCTTTTATAACTAATAATAATACCTATAGTAATCATTGAAATGATAAATAATTTCTTTAATTTATTCTTTTTTTTCATATAATCACCATGATTAATATAATTCTAAATATTAGTTTATTTTGTAGAAATATGTTTTTTTATATAAAATGTTTGCATTTTTCTTTATTTTTTGATAGAATTATCTTGTTTACAAAAGTGAGGTGAGATTATGCCAAATATTAAAAGTGCTAAAAAGAGAATGCGTTCTAATGCTAAAAAAGCAGATGTTAATACATTAATTACTGCTAGCATGAAGACTGCAGTTAAAAAATTCGAGAAAGAAGTTAAAGCCGGAAACAAAGAAGCTGCTAGTAACAATTTAAATATAGCTGTTCAAAGAGTTGATAAAGCTTGCGCTAGTGGAAAAATTCATAAAAATAAAGCAGCTAGATTAAAATCTAGATTAACTAAAATGAAGAATAATATGGAATAAAAAATCAATTATAAATAATTGGTTTTTTTATTTACTTTAATTATTATTTATAATAAAATGATACTAGAGGATAATATATATGAAGAAAGTAGCTAGACTAGTATTTACAATTGGTTTATTAATGATACTTACTGGTGTTATTTTAATTAGAAAAGATAGTATTATTACTTTATTTAATACTCATTTTTCTTCTAATAATGCTAAAGTTAGTATTACTGATGTTAATGAATATTATAGAAATTATGACTTTAAATTTGTACAGAATATATCTAATAAGGTACCTAGTAATTATCAAGATTTATTAAATGTTTATTATACTGTTATTAATTCTGGTGTTGATGAATTCACTTTTTATTGTCCTAGAAATGAGTATGAAAATTGTATAGATGATGTTGAAAATATTGCAAATAATCAAACTCTATTATCTAATATAAATAATTATGTTCATCCATATAATTCTTTTTCACATATAGAAACTGAATTTGATAATTTGGGAAAAGTTACTATTAGTATTGAAAGACATTATAGTAAGAGTGATATTGAAAAAATTAATAAGAAAATTGATGAAATATATAAAGAAATTTATAATGATAATATATCAGTTCAAGACAATATAAAAGCATTCCATGATTATATTGTAGAAAATACTAAATATGATTCAGATAGAAGTGATAAAAATATTGTTAAATATAAATCTGATACAGCATATGGACCACTTTTTGAAGGATATGCAATATGTGGTGGATATACTGATTTAATGGAATTATTTTTTGAAAAGATGGGATTAAAAAGTTATCGTGTGTCTTCTTATTTACATATATGGAATGTAGTTAAAATTAAAGATAAATGGTATCATATAGATCTTACTTGGGATGATCCTGTATTAAGTGATGGTACTGATGATGTTCTTCATGATTATATGTTAATTGATACTAAAAAGTTATTGGAATTAGAAAAGTCACAACATAATTTTGATCAAAATATTTTTATAGAAGTAAAAGAAGTTAACTAATGTTAACTTCTATTTTTTTATGTAATTCATTACTTCTTCTATTGTATTATTAAAATTACTAAAATCTACTTCTATCCATTTAGTATCAAATTGATGATTGAAGAAAGTGTATTGTCTTTTAGCAAATCTACGAGAGTCTTGTTTTATACTTTCTATAACACTATCTAAATCTTTAGAATTAAATAAGTAATCATAAAACTCTTTATACCCTATTCCACTATTAAGTATTCTAGAACTTTTATATTTATCTTTAAGACTATTAATTTCATCTAATAATCCATTGTTAATCATTATATCTACACGTTTATTTATTCTTTCATATAAATAGTCTCTATCAGTAGTTAATCCAATTACTTTAATAGGATATAATAATTTATCTTTATTATTAGTAAATACTTCTTTATTTTCTAATTTATTTAATACTCTTACTAATCTTTGTCTATTATTTACTTCTAATGTGCTAGATAGATATAAATCATATTTACTAATCTTATCTAATATCTCTTCGTTAGTTAAGTTTTCATATGCTTTATTTGTAGTACCTTTAGTAAAATTATAATCATATAAAGCTGCTTTTATATAAAGACCAGTACCACCTACTATAATTACTCTTTTACCTCTATTAGTTATATCATCTATAGCTTTACGGCAATCTATTTGGTAATCATATACTGAATAGTCATCTGTTACTTCTTTAATGTCTATTAAGTGATGTGGTATACCTTCTCGCTCTTCAATAGTTGGTTTAGCGCTACCTATATTCAAATCTTTATAAATAGCTACAGAGTCTCCATTAATAATCTCGGCATCTAGTCTTTTAGCTAATTCTATACTCATTTTAGTTTTACCTACTCCAGTAGGTCCTACTATTACAATTATACTTTCCATAATATCCCCTCGGACATATTATAGCATAAGAAAAGAAGTATTTCTACTTCTAATCTAATTGACGTTTAAATAGTTTTTCTAATTCGTACTTAGTATAAGTAATAATAGAAGGTCTTCCATGAGGACAAGTAAATGGATTATCACAATATCTAATGTTTTCTAGAATCCATTCCATTTCTTCTTTAGAAATATAATCTCCTGCCATTACTGACATTCTACAAGCAGTAGTAGCTGCTATTCTCCAGATAAACTTTTCGAAATCAAATTTACCTTTATCTATAATTATATCTATTAGTTTTCTAATTATTTCTTCAGATTTTTCTTCTGGTATCCAATTAGGATGGCTTCTTACTATAATGGTATTTTCTCCAAATTCATCAATTGAAAAACCATATTCTTCTAATAAAGAAAATCTTTCTTTAGCTAGAATAAATTCATCTTTTCTTAGTTCTATTCTTATTGGTACTAATAAATCAATAATAATTGGTTTTTCTTTCATTTGTTTCATTATTTTTTCAAAGTTAATTCTCTCTGCTGCAGCATGTTGGTCTATTAAGTACATTCCATCTTCATTTTCTGCAACTATATAAGTTTTCATAACTACTCCTATTGGATACATTTTCTTTACTCTAGGAGATGGTTCTACTTCAAATGGTAAACTTTCTTTTATTTCTTCATTATATTTTTTTTCTTCTTCTTTTACTTCAAAATCTAATTTTATTTCTTCATATTTAGGTTTATCTATTACTTCTTCTTTTTCTTCTTGTTTATGAATTTGACGTGATACTTCACTTATAGAATAACTATCTCTTACTGATACTTCTGGAATTAAAGAAATATTTTCTAATTTTTCAGTTATTAGTTTTTCTATTAAGCTTTTTAATGTATCCATCTTAGAGAATTTTATATCCATTTTAGTTGGATGTATATTAATATCTATTAGTATTGGATCGACATCGATATTTAATATAATTACTGGATATCTATCTTTATGTATATATGTGTGATAACAATCTACTATACACTTATTAAGCTCATTATTTTTAATTACTCTTCCATTTACTAGAGTAGTAATAGAATTCCTATTAGCCTTAGTAACTTCTGGATATGAAATATAACCATGTATATAGTAATCATCATTTTCTCCATCGATTGGAATCATTTTCTTAGTAATATCTACTCCATATATTTCATATATTACTTTTAATAAATCTCCACTTCCATCAGTTTTTAATAATACTTTATCATTATTAATTAAAGTAAATTTGATGTTTGGATAGCTTAAAGCCATTTTATTCATATACTCTACAATATAGGCAAGTTCTGTATATAAGTTCTTTAGATATTTTAATCTTACCGGAGTATTATAAAATAAATCAGAGACTGTGATAGTTGTTCCTGTTTGAAGATCACTATTTTCTACTTTTAAGTCTTTTCCTCCATTAATAGTAACTAATGTGCCTTTCTCTTTATTGCTAGTCTTAAGTTTAACATTTGATACACTAGCTATTGATGGAAGAGCTTCTCCACGAAATCCTAATGATTCTATATAAAATAAATCATCTAGACTTTTTAATTTAGAAGTAGCATGACGAGAAAATGCAAGAGTTGCATCATCCCTATCCATACCTATTCCGTTATCTGATACTTCTATTTCTTTAACACCTGAATCTATTAATTTAACTGTTATTTCTGTACTTTCTGCATCTATTGAGTTTTCAACTAATTCTTTTACTACATTCATAGTTTTTTCAACTACTTCTCCTGCAGCTATCTTATTAGCTAAAACTTCGTCCATTACTTTTATTTTACTCATAATTTCACCCTATTCACATGTGGTTAATTGTCTACTTCCTCCTGGGAAATGATATATATAACTAAAATTAGCACAACATACTGTTACATCATATTTTTCTGTATCTAATCCATCATAATTTTCAGTATTTTTTATTACTACTTTACCACTACACATTTTTCCCTGATTCGATGGATCTTGTGGATATTCTAAGTATTCTTTCTCATATAGTTCTTGAAATGTTACTGTTCTTATTCCTATATGATCCATTGCATATTCTGCTGCTGCATTAGATGCTGATTTAGCCATAAAATCATAATCTTTATTTCTTGTATCATTTAAATACTTATTGTATGCTACTACTGCAGTTATAGCTATTATACCTAGTATTACTACTACTGACATTATTTCTACTAATGTAAATCCTTTATTATTCTTCATATTTATACCTCTTTCAAATATTCATATAATTTATTAGCTACATCCTTACCTACTATTTTAGATAATTCTTCTGTGGAAGCTAATTTCATTTTCTTTAAAGAGCCAAACGTCTTTAATAGTTCTTTTTTTCTAGTTTCTCCTATTCCTGGAATAACATCTAACATACTAGATAATGCTCCTTTAGATTTAATGTTTCTATGATAGTTAATCGCAAATCTATGAACTTCATCTTGTATTCTAGTTAAGAATAAGAAAAGACGTGAATCTTTATCTACATTTAGTATATCATAATTTTCATTTATTATATAACTTGTTCTATGATTTTTATCTTTTACTAATCCTATTATTGGAATATATAAATTAAGGGAGTTTAGTACTTCTTTACAAGCTTCTACTTGTAATTTTCCCCCATCCATTACAATTAAATCTGGTTTATAGGATTCTTCCATAATTGTTTTAAAATATCTTCTATATACTACTTCTTTCATAGCAGATAAATCATCTTTAACATCAGTTGATATTTTATATTTTCTATATAGATCTTTATTAGGTAAAAAATCATCAAATACAACCATACCACCTACATAGAAAGTACCAAACAAATGAGAGTTATCAAATGATTCCATTCTATGTAGTTCTTTTAATCCTAATAATTCTTTTAATTCTTCTAATGCATGGATTCTTTCATCATCATCTTTCTTTAAAGTTTCTTCTTTAAGTGACATTTGTTCTTTAGCATTAGAATAACATAAGTCTAATAGACTTTTTAATTTACCTCTTTCTGGAGTTGTTACTTTAATATCAAAGTAATTACTAATTAATTCCTTATCTAAGTCATTTGGTACTAATAGCTCATGAGGTAGTAAAGATTTATCATAGAATTTAATTAAATATTCTAATACTTCATTAGGAGTATCTTCTAATGAATTTATTATTTCATTATGTCTACCAAATAGTAATCCATTTCTTATAAAGAATATTTCTATACTTAAATAATTATTATCTGAATAATAATTTACTATATCAAAGTTATAATTATTATTTAAATCTATTTTTTGTTTATTAAGAACAACATTTATATCATCTAGCATTTTCTTTAATTCTAAGGCTTTTTCATAATTTAAATTATTACTTGCTTTTTCCATTTCTTCATTAATCTTTTTAGTAATTAATGTAGCATCTCCTTTTAAAAATGTAATAATTTCTTTTTTCATTTCTTCTATTAGATTAGGGTCTATTTCTTTTTTACAGTATCCTAAACATTCATTTATATGATAGTAAAGACATAAGTCTTTTTTTATTGGATCACATTTTCTTAATGGATATATTCTATTAATCATATTAACAGTACTTCTTGCTGCGGAAACATTAGGATATGGTCCATATAAATAATTTTTATTTTTCTTTCTTTTAACATTTCTTACTACTTTTAAAGTAGGATATTTATCATTAGTTAATTCAATATATGGATAAGATTTGTCATCTCTTAATAATATATTATATTTAGGATCGTATTTCTTTATTAAAGTTATTTCTAAAATTAAACTTTCAAGTTCTGAGTCGGTAACAATATATTCAAAGTCATCTATATCTTCTACTAACATTTTAGTTTTACCTGTTACTGTTCTTGTGAAATAACTTCTAAGTCTTCTTTGAAGATTTTTTGCTTTACCTACATATATAATTACACCATCTTTATTTTTCATTTGGTAACTACCTGGTTTTGTAGGAACTAATGCTAGTTTTTCTTTAAAGTCTTTCATATTGCCACCTCCATTAATAAGATAATTATATCATAAAAAAGAAATATCTATTGATATTTCTCCATTTGTTTCATCATTTGATTAATTTGTTTTTGATTTGGTTTTCTTCCCATTTGACTCATTAATGCTTTAATCATATCTTCATTAATTGGGGGATTTTTCTTTAGATACTTCTTCATAAATAATCTTGCTCCGAAGAATCCAATTACTATACCAAATATTAAACCTACTACTACTAATAATATATCTTGTAACATAATATCCTCCTTGTGTTTTATTTTACTAAATATTAGTATTTTTTACAAGTATTTATACCCATACTCCAAATATTATTCCTGCCATAGAAAGAATTAATCCTATTACCCAAAACAATTTAACTATATCTGTTTCAGCCCATCCTAGCTTTTCAAAGTGATGATGTATTGGTGTCATTAAGAATAATTTTTTATGGAATACTTGAACCCAGAATGTTTGAAGAATAACGCTTAATGTTTCTATTACAAATACACTAGCTACTACTAATAGCGTTAATTCTCTATGGGTAAGTATTGCGATAGCTCCCATTACTGCACCTAAAGCAAGAGATCCTGTATCTCCCATTATTACTTTAGCTGGATGTGTATTAAATATTAAGAATCCTACTAAACTTCCTACTAATATTAAACTGAATATTCCAATATCTTCAAAACCAACTGAAAGAGAAATTAATGCAAAGGCAATGAAGGCAATTGCGGAAAGTCCTCCGGCTAGCCCATCAAGACCATCTGTTAGGTTAACAGCATTACTAGAACCTACTAATATAAATAATATGACAAGTCCATATAACCAACCAAATTCTATATCAATATGAAGTGTACCTACTACCCATGAAGTTTGTCCTCCACTTCTCATATATATATAGAAAAATCCTAAGGCAATTAATACTTGCATAAATAGTTTTTGATATGTAGTTAATCCTTCATTGTTTCCTTTTCTAATAGATAGGAAATCATCTAAAAATCCTATACATGCATATCCTATAAAAACTAATAAAACTATTCCTAAGTTAGATGTATAACTTACTTTTCCAGTTATTATTAAACCTAAGGTAGCAGCTATAGTTGGAATTATGAATATTAATCCACCCATAGTAGGAGTTCCTTCTTTTTTTCTATGTGCTTCTCCTACAAATATTGAAATTTTTTGTCCTATACGCAATTTCTTAAGTATTGGTATTAGTATCAATCCTAGTAAGGCTGATGCTAAAAAACCTATCATAATAGCAAAAATTGCTTTAGTAAGTAGTAACATTAAATCACTCCTCATCTCTCTTGAAACATTATATCATAATTACGTCAATAATATGACAATTTGAATTATTTTTACATTTATTTACATTTTTTATTTTAAATATATACGTACCTTACTTTGGTCTTCTAATTTTTCTTTTGCTTTAGGTGATTGAGTAAATACTGTATTTCCATCTCCTTCTACTATTATTTGAAAATTAAACAATTCTTTTTTTGCTTCTTCTAGACTCATACCTACGACATTAGGTACTTCATAAGTTACTTTATCAGTCCATTCTAAATCTTTAGCTAATTCATTATTTTGTTTTTCTATATGAAGTGTATCTATTATATCTAAAATTATTCTTCTAGCAATTGGTGTTGTGGTATAGCTTGATAACATAGCGGTATGTTTAGGATTATCTATAGCAACATATAGCACTGCTTCAGGGTTATTTGAAGGTACTACAGCCATAAAGCTCATTATATAGTTATTTACTAAGTAGTGTCCATTTTCTTGCTTTTGGGCAGTTCCAGTTTTACCTCCTATTCTATATCCTTCTATATACGCAGCTTTTCCTCCTCCTTTTGCTACTACATGTTCTAAAGCTACTCTCATAATAGCTGAAGTTTCTTTACTAATTACTTTTCTTCTTAATGTTTTCTTATTTTCAAATATTACTGTGTTAGTATTATCTGATATTGCTTTTACAATATATGGTTTATATAAATATCCTCCATTTACTACTGCTGATACAGCCATTACTTGTTGAATTGGTGTTACACTAGGTCCTTGTCCAAAAGCTGAAGTTGCTAATTCTACATTTCCTACTTTCTCTAATGGAAAGACTATTCCTGTTCCTTCTCCATTTAAATCAACGCCTGTTTTTTCTCCAAAACCAAATTTATTAATATAACTAAATAATCTTTCTTTACCTAGTTTTTGACCTAATGATACAAAACCTGGGTTACATGAATTTTGTAGTACTTCAAGATATGTTTGATCACCATGACCATGAGCTTTCCAACATTTTATAACACTACCATCTACGTTTACTTTACCTGAATCATAAAAATGATCATTAAATATATCTACTACTTTTTCTTCTACAGCACTAGCCATTGTTACTATTTTAAAGGTACTTCCTGGTTCATATGAAGACCAAATAGGAAGATTTCTATTTAATGTTTCTATATCATATTTTTTATAGTTATTAGGATCAAAATCAGGAGTTGCACTCATTCCTAGTATTTCTCCAGTTTTAGGATCTACTACAATAGCTAGTGCCATATCTGGTTCAAACATATCTACTATATTATTCATTTCTCTTTCTAATGATTTTTGAATATCTAAATCTATAGTTAGAGTAATATCCATACCACTTGTTGGGGCTACATAACTTTCTTTTTTATTTAAATTATTTCCATGGGCATCACTAAAATATTTTATAGCCCCATTTTTACCTGTTAAATATTTATCATATTGTAGTTCTAATCCTGAGAGTCCTTGATTATCTATTCCTACATATCCTAGAGTATGTGATAATAAATCTTTATATGGATAGAATCTTTTTGATTCTTTTACTAAATATACACCATCTAGTTTTAAATTATTTATTTTATCAGCTATTTCAAATGATAGTCTTCTACCTTCTGGATGAACTCTCTCAATAGATGTTTTTTTATAGACATGTGGTTTCATTTCATCATAGCTTATATTTAATATTTTAGCTAATTCACGAGTCGTTTTTTCTTTATCTTTAATCTGATTAGGAATTAAAACTAATGATGTAGTAGTAAGATTGTCCGCTAAAACATTTCCATTTCTATCTAATATTTTACCTCTATCTGCTTCAATACTTAGATTTCTACTCCATAAGTCATTTGCTGATGTTTTTAAGTTTTTATAATCAAATACTTGAATATAGAATACTTTTATTATTACTAGTATTAATGGTATTAATCCTAATAAAAATAATATTTTTATTCGTTTATCTATTTCTTTTATAAACATAATACACCTCTTTAAAAATTATGAAAAAAAAAGAAAAAGAATAACTTTTTCTAACTTTTTTTAATTGAATCTATAAATTTTTTAGCTGCGATAGAAGTATATTCATCTATATATACAAGTGATATATCTATGGTTGGTAAGTCATCAAATACTATTATTTCATAATCTTCTTTATCAGGTTGGGATGTAATTGAATCTATTATAAAGTAACCTATACCCATTCCTTTTCTTACCATTTCTAATCCTACTTCAGTAGTAGACACTTCTATATATGGTTCTAATCTTATATTTCTTGTTTCCATATAATCATCTAATTTATTTCTATATGGTGTTTTACTCCTTGGTAATATTAAAGGATACTTTAATAAATCAAGACATTTTTTTATTTTTAAATTAGGAAGTAGTTTTTTATTATAAGCAAAACAATTATATACTTCATTTAAATTTACTTTTGATAATTTTTTTTCAGTATTAATAGGAAGTATACCTATTAGCATATCTAGTTTTCTTGTTTCTAACATTTCTACCATTTCAGGCATTGATTTAGATATGATTTCAAATTTAATATTTGGATAATTTTTACTAAATTTATCTATATATTTAGTTAGGTATAGTGCTCCTATATGGGATGGTGATCCTATTCTTATAGTACCAACATTTAAATTGTTTAAGTTTTTTACATGTTCTTCGGCATCTTTTAATATATCAAATGCTGTTGAGATATAATTATATAATTCAGTAGCTTCTAAGGTAGGCTCTATACCTTTAGAGTTTCTAGTGAATAAAGTGTAACCTAAAGAGTTTTCTAATTCTTTTAGACTATAACTTATTGCCGGTTGAGATACATATAATTTACTGGCAGTTTTTGAAATGCTTCTCTCTTCATATAAATATAAAAATATTTTATATAAATTATAATCCATATTCATATTAATCGCCTCAGGGCTTATTATATGTTGTCTTTATAAAAAAGTCAAATTATATAATTTTTATTTATAAAGAAAAGATAGGTAAAACCTATCTTGTTTTTGAAATTTCTTCTTCTGGGTTGTCTTTTATTGGTCCTTCTATTAAGCCTCCTAGAAAATCATCTGCTTCTTTTATTGCTTCTTTTACTGCTTTATATACTTTTTTAATTCCTCTTGGTATAGAATGATATATATTATATAGAGTTTCTCCTATTTTTAGTTCTTTTTTAAATTCTTTATTTACTACAATATTACTTGCAACTAAATCTTCTATTAGTTTTTCTTTTTTATCTGATTCTATATTTTCTTCTACGATATCATTAATTTCTTCTTCAGGTATTTCTTCTATAATGTCATTTGTTTCATCATGTGTAATATCATCTTCTTTTTCTTCTACTTCTTCTATATATACTTCATATGGTGAAAATGAGTTATCTTTATTCTCTACTAGTTTATATGCATCTTCTTCACTAATTTCATAATAAAGAGCTCCATCAATTCTAATTTCTTCTTCCTTATTTGCAGATTTTAATTTAAATCTATCTATAGTATATTCATTTGCATAATATCTATCATTTTCTTCTTTAAAGATTGTGATTTTTTCAATATTATTACTTTCTTCTATTTCTTCTTTATTTTCTATTTCTTCTTGTGGTACTACCATAAGAGATGTTTCTTCTTTCTTAGTAGCTTCCTTATCTAAATTAATTTCTTTTATATCTGCAACAAATGGTGAGAATGTATTGTTTGCATTTTCTTTTATTTTTTCTACATCTTTTTCACTAATTTTATAACACATACTTCCATTTATTTTAACTTCACTGTCTAAATCAGCAGATTTTAATTTAAATCTATCAATGGCATATCTTCTTACATAATATGTATCATCATCTTTAAATATAGTAACTTTTTCTGAAGCAGGTTTTAATTCATTTATATCTACTTTTTCATTTGCTGTAGCATTTTCCATATCCTTTGGAGCTTCTTCTACTATATTAGTATTTACCTTTGTATTAGGATTTACTACTCTATATGACAATCTATGTGAATTTTCTTCTATAATCATTAATTCTCTTAATTGGAATGTAGTTTGTTTTGGTTTTTCTACTCTTATATATGTTGTATTTAATGAATATAGAGCTTCTATAGCATCTAATACTGAATAATCATCATGTTCTTTCTTTAATTCACTAATTTCATTTATAATTTCAGCTTTGGCATTTTTAAATGCAGCTTTTTCTTCTTTTGTTCTTTCACTATATTTCTTTTCTATAATAGATAGTAACCCTTTTTCTTCTAAAATAGCATGCATAATTTTTGTTTTTCTTAGTGTTGACGTTACATCTTTATATTCTTCATATGTTAATTCTAAAGCCTCTGCTGCTTTTATGTTATTTAACATTTGTGTTTTATGTCTATTGATTGATCTTAAAATTTTCTTTTGATCATCTAATCTTCTTTTTATTTTATTAGACATCTCATTTTCTTCTAATTTTTGTGTTTCATATTTTTCTCTTAGTTCATTGATTTCTTCTTCTGATAATAAATTTGTGTTTTCTATAATTTCTTCATGTTCATCAATTATAGATTTAATTCTTTGATATGATTTTTCGTATTCTTTAGCTGTTTCTTTTATATCATTTTCAAATTCTTTTATTTCTTCTTCTATTTCTTTTAATTCTTCTTTAAAATTTTTACTTATATCAGTAGAAGATTCTTCTTTTTTGTTTTCTTCTTTTACTGATAATTTATTTCTTACTGCTTTTAATGATTCTAATTCTTGTTTTAACCTTTCTAAATCTTCATTCATATTATTTCCTCCTAATTATCAGTAGCTTCACTATCTATTTTATTTAATACATTTTGGATCATTTCTAATTCTTTTGGATCAGTTATATCTTCTAATTCAACTTCTTTACTTAGTGGATTATACGATGAAACATAAATTGTTTTTCTCCCATTTGTCGCTAATTTATTATCAGAATATCCTACATATGATTTTTTATTTGCTTCACAATCGAATGTGAATAGAATGTCATACTCCACTACTTCGTTTTCTTTTTCAATTACGATTTTTTCATTGTCAACATCAAATCTCATTAGTCTCATTAACGTCCCTCCACTCTTCTACTTTAGTTTATCAAATTTGACACTAAAAGTAAAGAAAAAAGGCCTCTTATAGCCTCTCTAATTCATTATTTTTACATATATCAAATCATCTTTTGTCAAATCTTTTGATTTAGTTATTTTTATATGATAATATATGTTTTCTTTTTCTTCTTTTTTTAAAGTTACTTCATCTATAATTGTTTCTTTTTCATTATTCATCAAATCTTTTTTATCATCGTTTTTAGTAACTTTAATAGTAGATTTTGTATTATTTTTTATTTCTATTTTATATGGAATTTCTTCTTTGTTTATTTCTTTCTTTTTATAATTTACTATTTTAAATGTATATTCATCTACTTCACTTAATATTTTTGCATTAATACTAAATTCATAATTAGTATTAAGTTCATATACTGGTATTATCATATTAGCAAATTCATTTTCTTTGGATTCTTTATATTTTATAACACATAAAACAAATAAAAACACAACTAATATTAATAATAGTATAAATACTATCATTAATTTTTTAGTAGAATTTAGTAAATCTTCTGTTGTCTTTTTGTTTTTCTTTTTCATATTATTCCTATCTTTCTAATCTATTTTTAATATCTTTATATAGATTATCTAATTTTTCTTTTTCTTCTTCTGTTACATTTGATTTTAATTTAGCTTCAGTTATATCAGTAATAATACTAAATTTATTACTTACATCTAAACTAACATTAACTTCTCCACTTAATTTAGTTTCTTTATTTACTATATATTTGAATGATAAATTCTTTTTATTAGTATAGCTATTATTTTTATTTACTTTAGAATATTTTGATGAATATATTAAATCTATTTTCTCATTATTATCATTTAAAGTATAATTAATAACTGTATTATAATTATTCTTATCTAGTTTAAATTCACCTATTGTTTTTTCTTCGGAATTTTTTATTTTTGCTTTAATTAAATCTTTTTTAAATTCTACTGGAATAGTATATTTTTCTTTTTCATTAACTAAATAATATAATGTCCCTTTTTTATCATTTCCTTCATAAATAAATTTTTCTATATCATTATTAGTAAATCTTTCTACTTCATATTTTATTGGCTTATAAAGTATTTTACTAGTATATATTGAAATTTTATAATACTCCCCTTTTTCTAAATATTCTTTATTATTTTTTATTTTTGTTTTTAGTATTTTTTTATCTATATTATCTAATATTCTTCTTGCTTTTTTATCATTTTTTAAATCTTTTATTATTCCATTTAATATATCTATTAAATTATCATTATTTATTTTAAGACTAACCACATATTTATCTTTTTCTTCTTTACTAGTAAAGTATTCATCTTTTAAATTATTTTTTAATGAATCAATTATAAAATTATATATATATTCTATAGTTTCTTTTTCTGTAGTATTTGCATTAATATTTTCAAAGAAATTACAACTACCATCATTTATATAGTTATCTACTATATCCTTAACAAAATAGTATTTTGTAGAATTATCTATACAATATTTAAAATCAAGTATATCTTCTTTACCAATTTTTTCATTTATTTCAATATAACCAATCTTTTTAGATTGATTTTTTTGAATTTTAAAACTAGTATCCATATTATCTAAATTATTGATTAAATTATATATTTTCATATCTTCAGGATTATTTGATTTTTTATAATATTCACTTTCTAAATCAAATTCTATATTTCCTTTAATACTAAATTTATCTTTTAAGTCTAAATCAGATGAAACACTATTATAATTATTTAATTTATTTCTTATAATATCTATTCCCTTAGAAAAAATATAATTTGGTTTACTTATTCTATTTAAATATAATCCAATGCTTATACATATTGTTGAAGCAATTATTATTATTAAAAATATCAATAATACTATCTTTGTTTTTTTCATTTACTACACCCTAAAATGATTATAGAAAAAACATAATATTTTGTCAATAAAAGAAAAAAGAACTAAATGTTCTTTATTTTGTTTTAGTAATTAATCCTAACTTATAATCAAATGTTTTAGTTCCAGATGCGGTTCCATTATAATAAAATACTATTTTTAAATCTAATGTTTCATTTGGTTCTATTACTTTTCCTTCTATGTCAGATAGTGTTATTGTAACTGGATTAATTAATTTTTTAAAACTATCTAATTTATAATCAGGGCTTTCCATTATATCTACTATTTCTATTGGAACTGTACCTTCATTTTCTATTGTAGCTAGGAATGATAATTCATCATGAGGAGATTCTAATGTAATGTTCATTTCTATTTCAGATAAATTATCATTTATTTTTACTTCTCCTTTTGGTTCAGTATTAGATCCTTTTACTGAAGATAGTTTTTTTACTTTAGTAAATACTACATTATATACTAAGTTTTCTTTTGTTTTCTTTGTATATTCTACTGAGATGACAATAAAACCTATAGCCATGCATATTATTGTAATACAAAGAATTATTATTACACTATTTCTTATATTAATTAGTTTTTTCATTTACACCATCCTATTCTCCATTAAACTTAGGGGATAATTTTAATTCTATTTCCATATTTTCTTCTATAGGTGTAGATTCACTTATAGATTGTTCTGTTACATAGCCTACACCTTCTAATTTAGTTTTAATTCCTAGTTTAACTAATATATCTTTGGCTACTTTAGAAGATTTACCTATTAGATTAGGCATTTTCTTTTCTTTATTTGTTATTAGATATACTTTATCATTTGTAGTTATTATGTCCTTTGGATTTGGAGATTGTTCTATTACTTTATCTCCTTCTCCTATTATTTCATAACTTATTTTATTAGTTTCTAATGTTTGTTTTACCTTATCTAGTTTTTTATTTTTAAAGTTTGGTACTTCATAATCTTTTATTTCTAGTGGTTGGGCTTTAGTATCATCATTTCCATAATATTTTGATACATTTGTAACTATTTCTTTAACAGCATTACTTACTGGTTTTTGACTACCTCCACTAGTTTTTTTGGCTGATGCATAGATTATTATTTGAGGATTACTCTTTGGATAAATTCCTGCAAAAGATGAAATAGTGTTTTCTATACCTGATAAGTAACCTCTACCATTTTCTGCAATTTGAGCAGTACCTGTTTTACCTACAAGTTCTCCTCCTTCAACACGATATCCACTACCTGTATTACCATAGCCATTAACACAATCATCCATTAGACTAATCATTTTTTGAACTGTAGCTGTTGAAGCAACACGATCAAGTTCTTCTTTCTTATTTTCTAAGATTACTTCGCCCGTTGTAGAATCTACTATTTTAGATACTATATATGGTTTAAGTAGCATTCCATCATTTGTTAATGGAGTTAATGCTTTTACATTTTGAACTGGTGTTGTTGTTATACCTTGACCAAATCCAGCATTAAATATTTCTGTTTCATATTTAAATTCTAGATTTCCTTTATTTTCATTAGGTAATTCTATTCCTGTTTTTCTGCCAAACCCTAAGCGTCTAAAGTATTGTCTTAACATTAAGCTATTCATATGTCTATCTATTATATTAATAACCCCAACGTTACTACTTAGGGCATATCCTTTATCATAGTTAATGACTCCCCAACCGGCACGGTCCCAGTCACCAATTATCGTACCATCACTTGTTTCAAATACTCCTGATTTATATGTTTCATTACCATCATATACACCATTTTCCATGGCAGCCATATAGGTAAATGTTTTCATAGTACTTCCAGGTTCATATGGAGTTTGTGAAAATAAATCCATATAATTGGAAATATCTCTTTTATTAGGATCAAAACTTGGAGATGAACTAGTAGCTAAAATTGCTCCTGTTTTAGCATCCATTATAGTTATTGTGAACCATTCCCAATCATAGTTTTTATCAGAGTTAGTCATTGCTTGTTCTACAAAGAATTGGATATTTTCATCAATTGTTAAATAAATATCTTTTCCTTGAATAGCATCTACTTTAATTTCAGGTGTATTAGCTATTTTATATCCTTTTAAGTCTTTTTGATATGTAGTATAACCATTTTCTCCTTTTAGAATATCATTATACTGTTTTTCTATACCCATTTCACCTTGAGTAATACCTTCATCATCTGTCTTAGTATAACCTATTATATATGATGCAAAATTACCCTTTGGATAATATCTTTTAAAACTTTCAATAAAGTCTAATCCTGGTAAATCTAAATCCTCTATTTGTTTCTTTTCTATTTCATTTAATCCTTTACCTTTAGTACCAAACTCTGTTTGATATAAGTTTTCTTTATTTAAATATCCAAGTATTTCATCTTTTTCCATTCCTAAGATAGGAGATAGTTTTTCAGCAGTAGTTTCTTTATCAACTACGTGTTGTGGTCTTTTAGGATTAGTAGTTCTTTTTGAATCTAAATAAGCAATAAGTTTATATGAAGATACATTTTGTGCTAAAACATCGCCATTAAGTGAATAAATTGTTCCTCTTTTTGCTTCTTCAACATCAGTTCTTGTCGTTCTATTAGCTGCTAGGTTTTTTAAATTGATTCCATCTATTTCTTCACTCATTCCTAACTCTATTACTCTAAAAATCATTAGACAAAATAAAAGAAGAGATATAAATATAAATATCTTAGAATATTTAATATTATTTTTTCTCTTCTTTGTTTTCAAGAGTATCACTCCTTATATTAGTTGTCTTCACTAACTGATTTTATATTATTATTATTATAACTCAATCCTTGTTCTTCTGCAACTTGTTGAATCTTTGTAAGTGATGCTAATTCATCAATTGTCATTCCTATAGATTCATTAGTTTTCTTTTGAACAGCAATTTCTTTTTTCTCTTTTTCTACTTCAAAGTTTACTTTTGCAAGAGTTGCTTTTGAAAAGACTATTGATACTGGTGCTATTACAAGTAGGAATAAGGCTAATGTATAAATTAGTCTTTCAAATTTTGATATTTTAACACGTTTTCTCATCTTTTTCATATTCATCTCTCCATTTATTTAATTCTTTCAATTACTCTTAATTTTGAACTTCTTGCTCGAGGATTTCTTTTTAGTTCCTCCTCAGATGGAACTATTGCTTTATTTTCTACCAATCTGAAGTCTGGTAGATACTCTTCCGGAATATTAGGAAGACCTTTTAATTTTTCATCTATCTTACATTTCTCTCTAAAAATATTTTTTACTAATCTATCTTCTAAAGAGTGAAATGTGATGACTGCTACTCTTCCACCTACATTTAACATTTCTAATGCTTGGTTAATTGCAGGTTCTATTACATCCAATTCATGATTTACTTCAATTCTTATTGCTTGAAATATTTGTCTTGCAGGATGTTTATCTATTCTAAATTTCATAGGTACAGCTGTTTTTATTATTTCTACTAATTCTAATGTTGTTTCTATAGGTTTAGTACTTCTATACTCTACGATCTTTTTTGCAATGTTATTTGAAAATTTATCTTCGCCATATTTAAAAAATATTTTAGATAATTCTTCTTTACTATAAGTATTAACTACATCATAAGCAGTTAATTTTTGTTCCCTATCCATTCTCATATCAAGTGGAGCATCTTCATGAAAGGAGAAGCCTCTTTCTTTTTCATCTAGTTGTGGTGATGAAACTCCTAAGTCAAATAGGACTCCATCTACCTTATAGATATTTCTTTTATTAAGTTCTTCTTTCATGTTTTTAAAATTGCTTTTTATGATAGTGAAGTTAGTACCGATCTTAGAGAGACGATCGGTACTATGCCGAATTGCTTCACTATCTTGGTCAAAGGCGAATAAATAACCCTTTTTTATTCTATCTAAGATGCTACTACTGTGTCCTCCATAGCCTAACGTCGCATCAACTATGATACTATTTTCTTTTAAATTTAGGGAGGAAATAGATTCATTTAGTAATACGCTAATGTGTTTTTCTATCATAAGTTCACACTTTCATTAAATAGATTTTCAGCTATGTCTGACATACTGTCCTTTGTAGAATCAAAGAAACTATCCCAAGACTCTTGTGACCAAACCTCAAGTCTATCTCCAGTTCCAATTATTACACAATCCTTTGAAAGAGATGCATAGTCGATTAATGGCTTAGAGATATTAACTCGTCCCTGTTTATCTAATTCTACGTCTGTAGCGCCTGACATGAAGAAACGATTAAATGTTCTCGCATCTTTTTTGGTGAATGGTAATGAACTAAGTTTATCGGTAATTTTTGCCCAGTTTTCTTTCGAATAAACAAATAAGCAGTTTTCAATTCCTCTTGTAATAATAAAGTTGTTTCCTAATTCCTCACGGAATTTAGCAGGAATTATAATTCTGCCTTTTTCATCAATTGTATGATGATATTCTCCTATAAACATATTTCATCCCCCACTTTTCACCACTATCAACCACTACCTACTATAATAATACCTAAATACATAAAAAAAGTAAAGAAATTTATTGTGTTTTTCTTTACTTTTACATTAGTTTACGTCAAATAAAAAGAAGTATATTTTTACTTCTTTTTTTACTTATTTTTTATTAAAAATTTCTATCTCTTAGGAATGAAGGCATTTCAATATCAACGCCTCTTCCACCTTCACCATCATCATTATTATTATCTAATACTTCAGGTTGATATGAATAATCTTCTCTTGATGGTAATCTTCTAGTTGGTTGTGGATTAGTAAATTGTGGTTCTTGTTTTGCTTCTTGTTGTTTTTTTGATTTATCAAATCCAGTAGCAATTACTGTAACAATTACTTCATCATTTAAGTTTTCATTAATAACTGAACCAAATATTGTATTAATATCAGTATTAGCAGCACTTCTTACTACTTCAGCAGCTTGTTCTGCTTCAAATAATGTTAAGTTAACACCACCTGTGATATTAATAATTGCATCAGTTGCTCCTTCAATAGATGTTTCAAGAAGTGGACTTGATACAGCTTGTTTAGCAGCTTCAAGTGCTCTATCTTCACCCATACCAATACCAATACCAATAATAGCTCGACCACTTTTTTCCATTACTGCTTTAACATCAGCAAAGTCAAGGTTAACAAGTCCTACTACAGCGATTAAGTCTGAGATAGATTGTACACCTCTTCTTAATACGTTATCAACTTCTTTGAATGCTTCTAACATTGGAGTTGATTTATCAATAATTTCTCTTAATCTATCATTTGGAATTACAATTAATGTATCTACATGTTTTCTTAATTCTTCAATACCTTGAAGAGCATTTTCCATTCTTCTTTTTCCTTCAAATGAGAATGGTTTAGTAACTATAGCTACTGTTAGAGCACCTAATCCTTGAGCAATTTCTGCAACAATTGCAGCAGCTCCAGTTCCAGTTCCTCCACCCATACCAGCAGTTATAAATACCATGTCTGCTCCTGTTAGGGCTTCTTCTATTTCTTTTTTAGATTCAACTGCTGATTCTTTTCCAACTTCAGGTTTTCCACCTGCTCCTAATCCGTCAGTTAATTCAGCACCTATTTGAATTTTTACATCTGCTTTACTAGTATTTAATACTTGTAGATCTGTATTAGCTGCGATGAATTCAACACCTTTTACACCAGATTCTACCATTCTATTTATAGCGTTACCTCCGCCACCACCTAAACCGATGACTTTGATTTTCGCTAACTGATCCATTTCTAATCCGCCTATCATACCTTTTCCTCCTTATACGTCGAGAAAGTGTCCAAACACTTTACTTAGCATATTTTCATTAGTTATATTTGAATCAATTGATAGCATTGTATCTTTCTCTTCTTTTGTGATCATTTCATATGTTTTACCTCTAAGAGATAATTTATCATCAAAATATTTAGTAATACCATAACTACTACTAAACTTATTATGTCTAATACCCATAGCATTAATATTACATACCTTAGCAACGAATCCAAATTCTTGTTCTACAATAGCAGAAAAAGAATTAATTTCCGTTATACCACCTGTAACAATTATATAACGTATTTCTCTGTTTGTTAAGTTTTTTATCTCATTTTTAGCAAGTTTTAAGATTTCTCTTATTCTTGCTTCTACTACTTTTGAGGCATTTACATTATTAATTGTTTTTATGTTATCTTTATCTATTTTTATTTCAAAAGTATCATTAGGATCTGCATAGCTAGATATAGCTACTGCAAAGTTTTCTTTTATTTTGCGAGACTCAGATAAACTTGATTTAAATGCATACGTTAAATCTTTATCTACATAACTGCTTCCTACAGGGATAGTACTATTCTTTATTTGTATTCCTTTATTGAAAATACTAATATTTGTAGAGTTCTCTCCTATATTAATAATAGCTCCTACTAACTCATCATATTTACGTGTTTTGATTGTATAGTAATCACCTACTGAAGTAAATGATATATCTACTGTTTCAATTCCACTTAATTTTAATACTTCAAGTATCCTATATAATGGTTCTTTAGGTACAAGAGATATTACTACTCTACTTTCAAGAACACTGCCTTTCATACCCTTAGGATCTTTTATATTTGGTTTATCATCTACAGTAAAACTTATTGGCATAGCTGTTACTAGTTCTTCATTATGAAAATCTATTCCTTTTAGAGCATCTAATAATACATTACTAACATCTATACCTGTTATTTCATTATAATCTAATATATTTGTAGTTCCTAAAACAATATCCATTCTAGCATTTGTAGGTGGAATAGCAGCTATTACTTTAGTAATTTTTATACCTAGTTGTTCATTTATCTTTTTCATAGCAGTCTTAACACTATTAATAGCTAGTTTAGTATCTATAATATATCCATTTTTAATACCATTAGAAGGACTACTAATTGATGCTAATACTTGAAATTTATCATTTATTTTTTCAGTAACTACTACTTTTATACTATCAGTACCTAAGTCTATTCCTGTATAAATATCTCCCATAATGTCCTCCTATACTCTTATTTAATTATACTATGTATAAAATAAAAAATAAAGAAAAAACTAATTTCTTTATTTCTTATATATAATAAAATTGCCTATTTCTCCTATCTTTTGATACTTTTTAATTATATATTTATATAGTTTTTGATCTGTTTGTTTACCTAGTCCTAATTCATCTTTCTCTACAAAGAAAACATATTCTTTATCTAGGCTCTTCACTTTCTTTAATAGTCTGTTAGATCCATTATATCCATAATTACCTGTATTTATTAAATCTAAGTCAGTTATCTTTTGATTATTAATTAATTTATAGAAATACGCACTAGGTCCTATAAACATAACTTTATTATTATATTTATTCATATAATTTAAAACTTTATTAGTATTATCTATGCCTTTTTTTTCAATGTATCTATATTCAAATAAATTTAATTCATTTGGATAGTATTTAGTATTAAAATTACTTTTAGTTATATGAATAAATGCTAATCCTATAAATAAAGATATACCTACTAATCTAGGTTTAAAAATATATAATAAATCATTTTTATAAAACACTATTAAACAAGCTATTAGATATATCATGAAATGGTATAAATCAAATAATGGTATACATATACTAGTAAATCCTAATAAATAGTAATAATCTATTTTCTTATGTTTTTTTACTAAATATAGTATTAATAATACTAGTAGTATTGTAAATATAAAGAATATATTAAAATTACTATTACCTTTGCCAAAATCTAATAATCCTAAAAAACATAAATTAATAAATTCTTTATAACTATTTGTAATTAATAAATAAATTATAAATATAATATTAGGTATAATAAAGCCTATAAATCTTTTTAAATTTTTCTTCTTACCTATGTAATATAAAGATACTGGTATTAAGAATAGTCCAATAGATTGTTTAGTAAGAAATATTAAACTAATTATTATTCCTATTAGTAAATCACTTTTATTATTCTTTTCTAAATAGATTAATAAAATGAATAAAAATAAAATAAAGAAATTATAATTAGGGAATGTTATATTTAGAGGAAATATTAATATTGGTAATATTAAAAATACTTTTTCTTTTATTAATTTGTAAGTTATAAATACAAATAAAGTAATAATAATTGTATTTTCTATATGAAATACTAGTAAATTATTATTAATATACATAGGTATAGCCATCAATATACTATAAAATGGTGTTATTACCATATTGAAGTCTTTGTATGGAATAAGCCCATTAACTATATTATAACTAAATCCATAACTCCATATTTCATCTAAAGTTAATTGGCTTACTGTAAGATTAAATACTAGAAAGAATATAAATAAAAATATAAATAACAAATACTTATAAATCTTTTTCATATTATCACCATATAAAGTATAGCATAAAAAAATAAAGAGTTAAAACTCTTTATTCCATAATTTTAAAGTGATTACCATTATCTAAATAAAGTATTCCTTTATGATTTTCTAATTGTTTTAACACTTCATTATAGTGATTAATCATTTTAAATTTAGTTAATGTAAGATATACCATATTACCATCATCCATATATAGTAAAAATCTATCTTTATCATAATCATTTGGTTGATACTCTATATCACTTATTTTAGATAGTACGTCACCATTTACTTTAGCCATATTTTCTTTAAATGATTCATATTTTTTATCTGGGACATAATTTAATAATCTAGGTACTCTAAAATTATATTCTGATTTTTTCTCTTTGATTTCTTTATCATTATCTAATATGTAACTATTATTATTCATATTATAGAATAATGATCTTGCTTCTTCTATTTTTATTTCAAAAGTAAGAGGATGTTTTTTTATTAGAGTAGCTTTTTTAATATATGGATATTTTTCTAAATTTTTTCTAACACTATAATTGGTGGTTAATAAGAATTTAGGATAATTTATTACTTTTGCTTTTTCTAAAATCACATCATCTGGTATATAGTTATTACCTATAACTATTAGGTTTTTTACTCTAATTTGAAGGGCAAAATAAACAGAAAAAGATAGTACGCAAAGTACTAATAAAAATATTAAGAATGGTAATAATTTTATTTTTCTTTTTTCAACTATCTTTTTTGGCATATTTACTCCCAATTAACAAATTCTTGTTCTATTTTAAGATCTATATTATAGTTTTCTTTTACTTTATCATGGGCAAGTTCTATTAAATACTTAATATCGTCAGCTGTTGCATTTTTGTAATTGACTATGAAATTAGCATGTTTAGAACTAATCATAGCTCCACCATGTTTTTGCCCTTTTAATCCACTATCTTCTATTAATTTACCAGCAAAGTTATCTGTAGGATTTCGGAATACACTACCAGCACTTGGGTACTCTAGAGGCTGAGAAGATAATCTTCTTTCACGTCTATCTTTAATTAATGCTTCTATTGCTTCTTTCTTACCTTTTTGAAGCTTTATAATTACTTCTAAGCAAATATATCCAGGGTGTGTCTTTAAGAAAGATGTTCGATAATGGAAATTCATTTCTTTATTTTCTAAATTAATTATTTTTTCATCTGGTGTTAATACTTTAACACTTTCTACTACATAACCCATATCACTTTTATAGGCACCAGCATTCATAAACACACTACCACCTACTGTACCTGGGATACCTGAGGCAAACTCTAATCCAGTAAGTCCTTTCTTAGCTGTTACTAAACTTAGTTTTATTAAATTAAATCCTGCTCCTACTCTTAATTTGGTTTTGCCAATGAATGTAAGGCAATTAAATTCACTTAATTTAATTAATACTCCATCATATTCTTTTTCACTAAATAATAAATTAGATCCATTACCTAGTACTTTATATTTAATATTTTTATTTTTTAAATATTTAATTAGTTTTACTAAAGAATTAACATTTTTAGGATACGCTATATATTTAGCATTTCCTCCAACTCTATAAGTAGTACACTTTTTTAGGGAAACATTAGTTTCAATTTTACCTATATTTAATTTCTCAAGTTCATCTAGCATAATATCACCCTATTATCTTTCTTGATTCTTCATAAATTCTAGTAGCAGAATCTACTATTCCTAATTTTTTACTATTTTCTTTCATTTTTTCATATGAAGTTTTATTATCAAAGACTTTATCTATTTCATTTATTACTTTTAGTGCAGTAAAGTCTTTTTCTTCGATTATATGACAAGCTCCATTATCTTCTAATTCTTTGGCATTCTTATATTGATGATTATTAGTAACATATGGGCTTGGAACTAATATAGCAGGAAGCCCTATCGCAGTTATTTCAGCTATTGTTGAAGCTCCAGCACGTGATACTATTAAATCACTATCTTTAAGCAAATTAATCAAGTCTTCCATAAATGGTACTACTTTAACATTTTTACTTAATTCTATATCTTTATAATTATCAAAATAGTTTTTACCAGTAATAATAAGTACTTGATAGGCCTTATCTTTAAACATTGGAATTAATTCTTTTAGTTTTTCTGTCATAGTAGTACTACCTAAACTACCCATAACAAAGACAACTAATTTTTTATTTTCATCAAATCCTAAACTTTTTTTACTTTTCTTTTTAACAGAAATTATCTCTTCACTTCTAGGATTTCCTGTATAAACGGTTTTCTTTTTAGGAAATAAATTAATACTATTTGGAAGTGATACACAAATTCTATCAGCAAAACTACCAATAAATTTATTTGATATACCTGGGATAGAGTTTTGTTCATGAATCAAAGTTGGAACTTTTAATTTATGTGCTGCATATAAAACTGGTGCAGTAATATAACCTCCAGCACCTATTACTATATCAGGAGAAAACTTTCTTATTTCTTCTTTTGCTTTTTTAACAGCTTTAAAAAACTTCTTTATTACAGTGCCATTAGAAAAAATATTTTTTCTTGATAGTCCACTCATTTCAATACCAACAAAATCTATACCTAATTTTGGGATAATATCTTTTTCCATTCTATCACTAGTACCTATATATAAAAATTTACTTTTAGGTTCTTTTTCTTTAATTTTATTAATAATCGCAATAGCTGGATAGATATGTCCACCAGTACCTCCTGCAACAATAATTGCTTTCATACTATCACTCCATTTACAAAATTATATCATAATTTACACTACTTTTTATAGTATTTACATCAAATTCCATCTACTTTACATAATATTATTCTTATTGTTTTATTATTATGACGATTGTATAAATAAATGTTTTATGTTAAAATACAAAAAAAGAAATGAGGGATGTTATGAAATCAATTGGTATTATAGCTGAATACAATCCATTTCATAATGGTCATTTATATCATATAAATAAAATAAAAGAAAAATATAAAGATTATTCTATTATTTTAGTTATGACTGGTAATTTTACTGAACGTGGTGATTGTGCCATTATTGATAAGTGGAAAAGAAGTGAGATTGCTCTTAAACATGGAATAGATTTAGTAGTTGAACTTCCTTATCCTTTTGCTACACAAAGTGCTGACTTTTTTGCATATGGTGCAGTTACATTACTTGAAAAACTAAATGTAGAAAAAATAGTTTTTGGTAGTGAATCTGATGATGTATCTTCTTTAGAATTGATTGCTAAAACACAAATAGATAATCCTGAATTCGATAGACTTGTTAAAATATATTCTAAATTCGGTAATAATTACCCTACTGCTTTATCATTAGCTTTATCTGATTTAACTCATAAAAAAATAGATGAACCTAATGATTTACTTGGAATTAGTTATATAAAAACTATATTAAAAAATAATTATAAAATTAAATACGAAACAATAAAAAGAACTAATAATTATCATGAATTAGAGCTAAGTGATAACTTATCGTCTGCTTCAGCTATTCGTGAAGCATTAAAAAATAATATTGATATATCTTCTGTGGTACCTAAAGATACAATTAATTATTATAGTAACTTACATTTTATAAATGATTATTTTGATATATTAAAATATAAAATTATGACAGAAGATTTAGATATTTATCAAACTGTTGAAGAAGGAATAGATAAGTTATTAAAGAAACATATTAATAAGGCTAACACCTATGATGAATTAATTAAATTAGTTAAAACTAAGAGATATACTTATAATAAAATAAGTAGAATGCTTTTACATATTCTATGTAATTTTACTAAAGAAAAAGCTAACCTTTTCAAAGATATAAGCTATATTAGAATACTGGGTTTCAATGATACTGGTAAAAGTTACTTGAACTCTATTAAAAAGGATATATCTATTCCTATAATTAGTAAAATTACTAAAGAAAAGGATCCTATGTTAGAGTTTGAACTACAAACTACTAATATTTATAATTTAAAAAACAATTCTTATAAGAAGGAAGAAGAAAAGTTAATTTATATAGGAGGTAATTATGATAAAGAGTAAAAAGTCAGGACAATTAATAGTTATTAGTGCACCTAGTGGTGCTGGTAAAGATACTGTAGTAAAAGAATTAATGAAGAGAGATGGGAATAATCTTTGGGTATCTGTATCAGCTACTTCTAGAGCTCCTCGTGAAGGGGAAAAAGAAGGTGTTGACTATTATTATTTAAGTAAAGAAGAATTTGAAAAGAGAATTGAAGAAGGATTCTTCTTAGAATATACTAATTATGCAGGAAATTATTATGGTACTCCTAAAAAGTATATTAAAGAAAAACTAGATAAAGGTATTGATGTTATATTAATCATTGAAATTGAAGGAGCTTCTAATATTAAAAAATTAGTTCCTGAAGCAATATTTATATTTATTATGCCTCCTTCATTAAAGGAATTAGTTAGAAGACTTAAAGCACGTGGTACTGAGACAAATGAAAAAATTATTAAAAGATTTCACGCAACATATAAAGAAGTTAATGAAGTTACAAAATATAACTATGTAGTAGTTAATGATAAATTAGATGAAGCTGTTGATAAAGTTGAATCTATTCTAAAGGCTGAGAAATGCAGAGTTGATAGAATTGAAGAAGTATATCTAGATACTAAAGAAGAAGAAATCCATGAGATACTTATGAACGATGATTTTGATAATGACGGTTTAGGAGAAAAAATATGAAAATGAAATTACATGAATATATTAAATCTTTAGATGAAGGAAAAGAAAAAATAGATATTAATTATATTATATTCTTCCAACATGAAAGATTAGTTCATTTGATAGTTACATTTTTTGTAGGAATCGCAATGGTATTATTTTTTATAGGATTTTTAATAACTGAAAATATATTAGTATTTGTATTATTTATTTTATTATTATGTTTATTTATACCTTATATTTTTCATTATTATTATTTAGAAAATAATGTTCAAAAATTATATGATTATTATTTACAAAATAAAAGAATTACTAAAAAGTAATTCTTTTTTATATTTCTACTATTCTAATATTGTTTGTTGTATGAGTTCTACCTAGTGGGAATCCTCCAGTTATTATGATTAAGTCACCTTCTAATAGATTAAATTCATTTATAGCAATGGCTTTTATTTTTTCAATCATTTCATCTAGATTATCATACATCTCTGTAGTTACTGGTTTTACTCCAAAGTTAAGTGATACTTTTTCAGCAATATGTGATGTAGGACAACATGCAAGTATTGGACAATTTGGTCTTAAGTTACTTATTTTTCTTGCAGTATAACCTGTCATTGTAGGAGTAACTATTAATCTTATATTATCATACTCTACTGCATCTACTACTAATTTAGCTATAGTATCAGTTACTTTTATTTTTTTCTTATAAAGCATATGTTTAGAATAATCAATGTTTCTTTCGGCCTCTTCACATATTTTACTCATATAGCCTACAGCATCTATTGGAAATTTACCTATAGTAGTTTCTCCAGATAGCATTACACAGTCAGTACCATCTAAAACAGCATTAGCAATATCAGTAACTTCAGCTCTAGTTGGGCGAGATGAAGTATACATTGAAGCAAGCATTTCTGTAGCAACAATTGCAAATTTTCCTTGTTCTCTACATCTTTTAATTATTTCTTTTTGGAACATTGGTAATTTTTCAAGTGGTACTTCTACTCCTAAGTCTCCACGAGCTACCATTATACCATCACTGGCATCTATAATTTCATCTAAATTTTCTATACCCTTTTGGCTTTCTATTTTAGAAATTATTTTTGCATCTCCACCTGATGATGTAATTATATCTCTTGCTTTAAAAACATCTTCTTTACAATTAACGAATGATAATGCTAGATAATCACATGAATGAGTTGCAGCAAAAACTATATCTTTATAATCTGTATCACTAATGAATGGTAGATGTAAATCAACACCTGGAACATTTATAGTTTTATGATTTTTTATTTCTCCGTCATTTAATGCTTTTAATAATACTTCTTCACTATTCTTATTAACTACTTCTAATTCAAATAAAGCATTATCTACTAATACTTTATCTCCTACTCGGATTTGATCTATTGCTTCTGGATGATTTACACTAAATTCAAAGTTATTACCAAGAGTTTGTCTTTTAGTCATCTTAATAAGTTCCCCAGTTTTTAATTTTACTCCACCATTTATAAATTCTAATGTTCTAAATTCAGGACCTTTTGTATCATACATAACAGCTATAGGTAAATTAGTTAATCTTCTTACTTCACGAACATTATCTATAACGCTTAGTGCACTTTCTTCTGTAGCATGGGAAAGATTAATTCTTACACAATTCATTCCCTTTAGTGCCATTTGTCTCATTACTTCTACGTTATTACTTGCAGGCCCTATACTACATATAATTTTAGTTTTTTTCATCTACATCGCCAACCTTATTCTCTTACATTATACAATAAAAAAAGTAGTTTTGAAACTACTATTTTGTTAAATTAAGAAATTCATTACTAAATCTATTATTATTTCTTTTTCTTTAGGATTAGATTCAGCAATTAATAAAGTTAATGCAGCTAATGTATTATTATCAATTACTTGTTTATCATTTCTATAAAGAATATCATATGAATGCAGAAAATAGATAAATAAAGTTGCAGCTATTCTTTTATTGCCATCTATAAATACATGATTTTTTATAATCATATATAGAAAGTTAGATGCTTTTTCTTCTATACTTTTATATACATCACAATTATCAAATGTTTGATAGATATTATTTATTATTGATTCTAATCCTCTATTTCTTTCTATCGCAAATATATCACTTTCTTCATTAAATCTTAACATAGAAATAATAGACATACATTCATCATAACTAATCTTAATATCACTATTAATACCTTTAGGTTTTTCTATTTTTCTATGATCATAATCATCTAATAAATCTAATGCCTTAGAATAATTTCCAATTACTTTTAATACTTCTTTAGCGTCATTACCTTCTAGTCTATCATTAGCACGAGTAGCAATATCTATTAATTGAACTGTTTTTTCTAAATACTCTAATCTTTTTTGATTAATAGTATATCCTTTTATTAAGTGCTCTTTTAATACTTTAGTTGCCCATCTTCTAAAAGCAATACCCTTTTTACTATTAACACGATATCCTACACTTATAACCATATCAAGATTATAATAATTTGTTGGTTTATCAGCAAATTCGGAATTTCCGAATTTTGTCATAGTATCATTTTCTAATAATTCTTTACTCTTATATATCTTATTAATATGCTCATTAATTGTTGATTTAGCCTTTCCAAATAGTTCAGCCATTTGTGCTTGTGTTAGCCATACTGTATCTCCTTTCATATTTACTTCTAATTTAATTTCTTCATTTTCAAATATTAATATTTCATTTTTCATTTTTAAAACCTCCTATTTTTTTCTTTTGATTAATTAGAAACTTGCATATAACACCTTGAATTAATCACCTCCTAAAAACAAAAAACGGGATACCCCCTTCATCCTATTGAAAGGGATATCCCGCAGCATGCAAGTTTACTCCTAGCCCTAAGTAAACAAACCCTAGCGTCCCGAATTGTCATATTAACGCTTGGCTAGTTAATTAATACATATATATTATAGCATGTATACTACTAAGATACAACAAAAAAAGTAAGTTTTTCAACTTACTTTTGGCATTTTTTACAATAACTTGTTCCTCGTCCACCTATTCTTGTTTTTTCTAGTATTGTATTACATTTAGGGCAAGGTTCTCCACTCTTTCCATGAACTAATAAGCAATTTTGAAATAATCCATGAACTCCTTCACTAGATGTGAAAGATTTAATTGTAGTTCCTCCTAATTTAATAGCTTTATCAAGAACCTTATTAGTATTTGTGATTATCTTTTCACATTCATCTAAAGTTACTTTATTTGCTTTTCTATTAGGATTAATACCACTTAAGAATAATACTTCATCGTCATAAATATTACCAATACCAGTTATTATAGATTGATCTAATAAAACTGTTTTTATAGGTAGACTTTTATTATGAATTTTATTATATAAATATTCTTTAGTTAGATTTTTATCATTATACTCTAATCCTAGCATAGATAATGGTTTTACCTTATAAGTATCTTCTATAGGTATTAAATACATCTTTCCAAATTTTCTAGTATCATGATATCTAAAACTAGTATCATCAGAAAATATTAATTCTACATGTTCATGTTTATTTATGGAATCATTCTTGCCTCTAAAGAAGAACTTTCCTTCCATCCTTAAATGAATTAATAATGAATAATCATCTAAACCAATTACAATAAATTTACCACGCGTACTTATTGTATTTATCTTTTGATTTATTATTTCTTTTTTGAATTCATTAGTAGTAGGATATGCAATTATATTATCCCAATAGATATTACATCCTACTATCTTTTTACCAATAATTCTTTCTTTTAAATTATTTACTACTGTGATGACTTCTGGTTTTTCGGGCATAACTTCACCTACTTTGCTTCATACCAGTTAGTACCATATTCAATATCTACTTTTAGAGGTACTTCTAGTTTAAATGTATTTTCCATAATATCTCTTACTATTTCTTTAACTTCTTCTAATTCAGAATTAAGTACATTAAATACCAATTCATCGTGTACTTGAATTAACATTTTACTTTTTAAATTACGGCGATTAAACTCATTAAATATTTCTACCATTGCTTTCTTTAGAATGTCAGCAGCAGTTCCTTGAATAGGAGTATTAAGAGCCATTCTCTCTCCACTACTTCTAATTAAATAGTTTTTATTATTTAATTCTTCAATAACTCTTTTTCTATTCATTAATGTTTTAACATAACCATACTTATAAGCTTCAGCCTTCTTAGATTCCATATATTCAGATATTTCTGGATATGTTTCTAAGTAATTATCAATAAATTTTTTAGCTGTATTAATATCTATTCCTAAGTCTTCAGAAAGACCAAAACTACTAATACCATAAAGTATACCAAAGTTAACCGCTTTAGCATTACGACGCATGTCTTTAGTTACTTTATCTAATGGTACATGGAATATATCAGATGCTGTTTTAGCATGAATATCTTTATCTTCTTTAAATGCTTCTATTAAATTTTTAACATGTGACATTGAGGCAAATACTCTTAGTTCAACTTGTGAGTAATCACTTGATAAAATTACACTATCCTCGTCTGGTACAAATGCTTTTCTAATTAGTTTAGAATACTCACTTCTAGCTGGAATATTTTGTAGATTAGGACTAATACTAGAAAGACGTCCTGTACGTGTTAGTGTTTGAGTAAATATTGTATGGATTCTTCCATCACTTCTTACTTCTTCACGTAATCCTACTGCATAATTTGTATATAATTTTGCAAGTGTTCTGTACTCTAATATCTTAGCTATTATTGGATGAACATTAATAAGTTTATCTAAGATATCTTTACTTGTGGAATATTTATTATCTTTAACTCTTTTTGGATATTTAATAGCTAAATCAACAAACAACACTTTAGCTAGTTGAGCAGGAGACATGATGTTAAATTCTATTCCTGCATCTTTATAAATATCTTTTTCAAGAGTTTTCATCTTTTCTTCTAAATCTTTTTCTACTTCGGACAAGTAGTTACAATCCACCTTAATACCAGTTAATTCCATATCGGCTAGAACACTGGCTAAAGGCATTTCTATATTATTAAATAAATCTATTTCTTCTTCTTCTTTTAGTTTAGATAATATATTATCTTTTGTTTCGTATATAAATTTTGCTTTTTTTATACATACTTCTTTTAAAGATTCTTCATCTATTTCTTTAGGACGTTTATCTGTACCATAAAGTGTTTCATAATCAGGAATTTCACAATCAAAACTTCTAGCTACAAAACTAATATCATCTTTTACTACATAATCAAGTAGATATGTAGCTATCATAGTATCAAATGTACAATTATTAATCTTTATACCTAAATCATTTAATACTACAATATTTTTCTTTAAGTCATATGTATATTTTTCTATATTACTAGCAAATAAATCTTTGTAGTTTACTAATTCATCTTTAGAAATAAAGTATCCATTCTCTCCATCATAAATACCTACTCCTAAGATTTCACTTTTTGAGTAAACACTACCTCTAGTTTCTAAATAGAAAGAAAACTCTTTTTCTTTAAAACTAGATATATCTTTTATTTCTATTTTTTCTTCTTTCTTCTCTTCTTCTTTTTCTTCCACATTGGTAAAATCTAGTTTCTTAAGTAATGAATAAAATTCTAATTCTTCTAAGCATTTCTTAAATTCATCAGGTTTATAACCATTATATTTACAATCATCTAAAGTAAATCCTAATGGTACCTCTCTATAGATAGTGGCAATATCAAAACTCTTATAAGCATTTTCTTTATCTTCTAATAGTTTTTCTTTAGTCTTTCCTGATATTTCATCTATATGTTCATAAACACCATCTAAACTACCATATTTACTGATTAAACTAATAGCAGTCTTTTCACCTATTCCTTTTACTCCAGGAATATTATCACTAGGATCACCCATAAGTGCTTTTAAATCTATCATTCTAATTGGATCTGTTCCATAAGTCTTTTTAAATTCTTCTTTATCCATCATTATGTGACCAGATTGTTTAAGTAATTTAACTGTTACTTCATCACTTATTAATTGAAGTAGGTCTTTATCACTACTAATAATAGTTCCAATAAATTCATCTTCTTCGTCTACTATTCTAGAAAGAGTTCCGATTATGTCATCTGCTTCGTAATTTTCAATTTCAAAGTATTTAATACCCATAGTTTCAAGTACTTCTTTGGCTTTTGGAAATTGTAATTTTAATTCATCTGGCATAGCCATTCTTCCTGCTTTATAATCAGCATATTTATCATGTCTAAAGGTTTTACCTTTATCAAATGCTACTAATATGTAATTAGGTTTTTCTTCACTAATTATTTTATTCATCATATTAATGAATCCATAAAGAGCATTTGTTGGAAAACCTTTAGAATTTTTCATGATTACTCCTTGGTATGCTGTTGCATAGAAACTTCTAAATAATAAGTTGTTACCATCTACTAGAATTATTTTTTTCAAATTAATCACCTAGATTTAGTATACCATAAAACTTAATTATTCACTAAACTTTAATGAAACATTTACTTTTTCGGTATTATCATTTTTATCTAATCGTTCAATTCTATTTGATGCTATTAGGATGTATGCTGCAAACACCAAGTAAATTCCTATAATAATAATTCCTTTCTTAATAATATTTTTCATAATATCCACTCCTTTCATTTGATAAGTCAATCTTACTACGAATATTTGTTCGTGTCAATATATAATTAAAACATTTGTTTGACATTTTACACATAGTGTGTTAAACTTAATTTATCAAAGGAGTGATATTATGGAAAAACTTACAGATAAGCAAAATGTTATATTACAAATATTAAAGAAATTAATTGCTAAGAATGGATATCCACCTACTGTTAGAGAAATTGGAGAAGAAGCTCATCTATCAAGTCCTGCTACTATCCACTTTCATTTAAAAAAGTTGGAAGAAAAAGGATATATCAAAAAAGATGACAATAAAAACAGAACATTAGAAATATTAGTACCTAATGAGTATTTAAAACAAGAGGATGATGTAGTTGAAGTTCCACTACTTGGAAAAGTAACTGCAGGTACTCCAATAGAAGCTATTGAAAATCCTGAAGAGTTATTCTCATTACCAGCTAATTTAATTACTACTAAAAATGATGTATTTACATTAACAGTTAGTGGTGAATCAATGATTAATGTTGGTATATATGATGGAGATATATTAATAGTAGAAAGAAGAAATACTGCAAGAAACGGGGAAACAGTTGTTGCAATGAATGAAAACAACGAAGCTACTGTTAAAACATTCTATAAAGAAGATGGTTATTTCAGACTACAACCTGAAAATGATACAATGGAACCAATTATATTAAAAGAATGTACTATTCTAGGTAAAGTAATTGGATTATATAGAAAATTATAATAATAAAAGAACTAAATTAAATTAGTTCTTTTTATTTATCTATAAAACTTCTTACTATGTAACTAGCAATTAGAAGTCCTGCACTAGGTGGTACAAATGCTGTAGATCCTGGTGTTCTATCACCTGTTTTTATAGGGAGTTCAGTACTTGATAACACCATAACCTTTTTATTAATTTTTTCATCTTTAACAAACTTTCTTAATATACGGGCTAATGGATCATTAACTGTTTTTCTTATGTCTATTATTTCTAGTTTACTTGGATCTAATTTATTTCCTGTACCCATAGAGCTAATAAAAGGAATATTTCTTTTTAAACATTCTTTTATTACTAATTTTTTGACTAATACTGTATCACATGCATCTACAAAGTAATCTATATGATTATCAAATAATTCATTGAAATTATTATTATCTATAAACTTATCTATTTTTATTACTTTACAACCACTATTTATATCTTTAATTCGCGCCTCTAACACATCTACTTTAGATTTACCAATAGTAGAGTTTAGAGCTATTATTTGTCTATTTATATTAGATTCTTCTACTTTATCATAATCTACTATAATAAGTGTTCCTATGTTACTACGAGCTAAGGATTCGACTACATAGCCTCCTACTCCTCCTACTCCTAGCACAAGTACTGTTTTATTATTTAGATTATTTAAGTTATCAGAGCCTATTACTTTTTCTAATCTACTAAACTTAAGCTGCTTTTCTTTCATCTAAAGCTCCACTTAATAAACTAATTAGTTTTTCTGTATCTGTTTTCTTATGGACTTCATTCTTCTTTTTGACTAATTGTTTTTGTCTTTCTGATTGAATTAAAGTTAATGGTTCATCATACATAATCTTATTTATATAAGATATTTTTGTATATATATCAGCATTTCTTTTTGCCATTTTATAATAATTATTCAAATTTTTATAATCTCTTGTTTTTATAATTTCTAAAGATTTTAATGTATTTTGAATACTTTCTTCTGGAATAGTTGTATCACTTACTACTGTGCATTCAAAATTATTTATAAAGTCTAGGGTATTACCAATGTCAGCTATACCTTCTTTTTCAAATATTTCAGGCCATTTTGATTGGTCACGTTCTTCTTTTACTACTCTTTGAAGTTTAGCAATTTTTTCATCGGTTAGATATTCATCCATTCCTAATTTTTCAAATGATACATATCTTCCTCTATTTTCTACTCCTGGAATTTTCTTTCTTAAATCAGTTATTGCTTTTCCATATAACTTATCTAAGCAAGTATTAACTTTTCTTGGAGGTTGAGAAACTTCATATACATCATAATTACTTGAATCAGTTCTTGTTTTTGTAGTTACTAAGAAGTTTCTTGGATAAAGAATTGATTTAGCTCTAATGAAATCAGTTGGAGCATTTTCTTCCCTACTATCTTTAAATATTGAATTTGAAAACTTTTCTCTATTTACAATAATATCACTTTCATTAGTATTGTCTGAGAAGAAGTTAGTTTTAATTTTTCTTGCATTTCTAAGTCTAATTTCAACGTTCATAACACGATTTCTATTAACAATCGGTAGTATCAACATATCTATCACCTCTTCACCTTGATAGGCGTAAATTATAATATCATAACTACTATTAAAAATCAATAAAAAAAAGTCAGCGAGACCGTCTTGGGCGAACGATAAAAACCTAATCTTATGACCAGGTGGGTGTCCATACGCTACCTTTAGGATTCCTATACAAGATAGGCATTCAACACGGGTAACTGATCCGAACTCCCGTATCGTTATTATAGTCGGTTTTGTATGTGCCTGTTCGTATCTCTCTGACAATTCTATTATACTATACTAAATAATAATTAGACAAGTATTTCACACTAATTTAGTTTTTTCATAAATTACTATAGGTGAAGATATGTATAACTATAAAAATATATCTATATATTATGAAACTTATGGAAACAGTAATAAAAGTATTTTAATATTACCTGGTTGGGGAAATACTAGAGAAACATTTAATAATATAATTAATTTATTAAAAGATAAATATAAAATATACATTATAGATTATCCATTTTTTGGTAGTAGCCCTATACCTAATAAGGAATTAACTATATATGATTACACTCTCTTAATATATAATTTTATAAAAGATAATAAAATAAATAATCCAATAATAATAGCTCATTCATTTGGAGGAAGAATATCTTCTATACTAATTAGTAAATATAAATTGAAAGTAAGTAAATTAATACTTTTTGATGTTGCTGGAATCAAAAGATTTAATATAAAATTATTTTTTAAAACAAAATTATACAAATTATTAAAAAAATTAGTTTTTCTATTACCAAAATGTATACAAGAAAAAGCAAAAAATAAGCTATTATTAAAGTTTTCTTCTAATGATTATTTAAATATACCACTTATTATGAAGAAAACTTTTCAAAATATAATAAAAGAAGATTTAAGAAAATATTATAGACAGATTAGTAGCGAAACACTAATTATATGGGGAGATAAAGATTTAGATACTCCTTTAAAAGATGCTTTATACTTAAATAAAATAATAAAAAATTCAGCATTAATTATATATAAAAATTCTACTCACTTTTCATATTTAGATTACCCTTATTTAACAAATAAGATATTAGAAAAATATTTAAAATAAAAAATCAAGATTTATTCTTGATTTATTTTTTCTATACTGAAATATCCATGGTAGTGATAATTACTATTAGTATTTTCATCTAACCATATATTTACTTGTATATCTTTTTCTTCATTTCTCTTTAATGATCCTTTGTATATTACCATATCAGAATTTAATGTTAAGATATTTCCGTCTACTGAATATTTAATATGTTTATAATCATCTACATTATTTATACAACCACATGTTTTAGTTATTCTATTATCTTTTTTTAATACTATTTTATAGTCATATTTATTATCGGTAGTATTTTCTATATGAATAGTAATTTTATTAGTATTTAATCCCTCTTTATCAGTTAATATAGATTTATTAGTTAAAGTTATTAATTGATATGTACTTGATAACGAAGAATATCTATAATTTATATTTTTATTAATACTTTTTAATTCTTTATTATCGATTGACAGTATGCAATATCCAGTAAAAAGAATTAAAAATACAAATATTAAAACTAATATAATTGTATATTTTTTTTCATGTTCTTTTAGTTCTTTAGCTATATCAAATTTATTTTTCATGATACCACCTACTATACTAGTTATAGTATATCATAAAAAATAAAAAGTATAGGATGAACCTATACTTTATTTACATATATTTACGGATTAAGTCTATTAGGTCCACGGAATAAGAATTGAGTTTCTTTTATTCCTGATAATCCTAATAATAACATTACTAATCTATCTAGACCTATTCCAAATCCTCCATGTGGTGGACAACCATATTTAAAGAATTGAAGATAGAATTCTACGTCTTTTCCTAAACCTTTTTCTTTAGCATTTTTACATAATTCTTCGTATCTGTGTTCACGTTGTGCACCACTTGTGATTTCTGTTCCTCTCCAAATAAGATCATATCCTTGTAATTTACCAGACTCATCTCTCATATGATAGAAAGGTCTTTTTGTAGCTGCATAATCTACTATAAACATAAATTCTGAATTATACTCTTCTAAAGCTAACTTATAAGTTAATTTTTCTGCTTCTGCATTCATATCTCCTACATCTTCTTTAGGAATATCAAATCCATATTTCTCATGTAGTTTTTCATATAAATCTTTTAATTTAATTCTTGGAAATGGTTTAGTTGGGATTATTACTTCTTTACCAAATACTTCAAGAATCTTATCACCATATTTTTCTTTTACTTTAGTTAAAGCAGCGATAAGTAAGTCTTCTTCTAAACTCATTACATCTTCATATGAATTAATATAAGCAAACTCCAAGTCAAATCCAGTAAACTCTGTAGCATGACGATTTGTATTAGAGTTTTCTGCACGGAATACTGGTCCTACTTCAAACACTTTATCAAGTCCACCAGCTAAAGCCATTTGTTTATAGAATTGTGGAGATTGAGCTAAATATGCTTTTCTATCGAAGTATTTAACTTCAAATACATCAGAGCCAGACTCAGATGCTGCACCTATTAATTTAGGTGAATGTATTTCAGTAAAGTTATTTTTATATAAGAATTCTCTCATACCTTCAGTTAAGCAAGATTCTACTTGTCTTACTAAAGTATTTCTTGGATTTCTCATATCAATCCATCTATAGTCCATTCTAGTATCAATATTAACACCATCTAGATTATTAAAATCGAATGGTAAGTCTTCAGCCTTAGAAGTTATTTCAATATTAGTTGGGATTATTTCAATACCACCTAATTTAACAGCTTCATTCTCTACAACTTTACCAGTTACTTTAATAGTTGATTCTACTTTTGTATTAGACATTATTTCTAATAGTGATGCATTAGCTTCTTCACTCTTTTCAATGGTCATTTGTACTTTTCCTGTAGCATCTCTAAGAATTACAAACATTACCCATTTTTTATCTCTAATGGCATCAATAAATCCTTGGAATACTAAATCTTCTCCAATATGTTTATTTAATTCATTAACACTTATATTCATTTTATTACTTCCCTTCATGGCATGTACATGATTGGCCTGACTTGCATCCACAGTCGCAGTCATCATCGCATTCACATTTATCACCGCATCCGCAAGTACATGATTGACCTGACTTACATCCACAGTCGCAATCTTCATCACAGTGACAGTGTTCTCCACAGTCACATTCGTCTTCCCCGCCTGCATTAATCTTTTCATCTAAATAATAGATTAATACATCAAGGCTAATGATTTCTTCTTCTTTTGTTTTATTGTTTTTGATTTTAACTTCATTATTATTCAAGTCTTCACTATTTAAGATACAAGTAAATTTAGCATTTAATCTATCTGCTTGTTTGAATTGACCTTTTAGTCCACGACCTGTATATTCTGTTTCTACAATGAAACCTGCTAATCTTAATTCTTGAGTTAAGTATGCTGTCTAGTGCCATTACTATTCTACCAATACCTGAAGCAAATCCTACGCATGGTGTTTCTGGACCATCTAATTGGTTAACAAGCCCGTTGTAACGACCTCCTGCACCTATTACATTATTAGATCCAAATCCTTCTACTTTAGCTTCTATTTCGAATACTGTGTGATTATAATAATCTAATCCTCTTACGATATTAGGATTGATTTCATACTTAATTTGCATAATATCTAAGTATTCTTGAACTTTCTCAAATCTATCTCTTGATTCATCATTTAAATAATCTAATGTCTTAGGAGCATTCTTTAAGATTTCATTATCTTTATCTACTTTACAATCTAAGATTCTTAGAGGATTCTTTTCTAATCTTTCCCTACAGTCTTCACAAAAATCTTTTATATGTGGTTTGAAGTACTTAATTAATTCTTCTCTATACTTATTTCTTGATTCATTATCTCCTAAAGTATTTAAATTAACTTTTATTTCTTTTAAACCTAACATTTTATATAGATTAACTGCAGCAGAAATTATTTCTGCATCACTTAGTGGGTCATCACTACCTAGTATTTCCATACCAAATTGAGTTAATTCTCTATCTCTTCCACTTTGTGGTCTTTCATAACGATACATTGTTCCATTATAGTAAACTTTTACTGGTTGGTTAGGATCTCCATACATTTTATTTTCTATGAATGAACGTACTACTCCAGCAGTTCCTTCAGGACGAAGTGTTATTTTTCTTCCACCCTTATCTTCAAAGTCATAACTTTCTTTAGTAACGACATCTGTAGTTTCGCCCATACCTCTATGGAATAATTCAGTAGCTTCAAATATTGGTGTACGAATATAATTATAATTATACTTTTCCATTAAAGCATCAATTACAGTATCTACATACTTCCATACTTTAGCCTCTCTTCCATAAATATCATTACAACCTTTTTGTCTTTGTATCATATCAATACCTCCTAAAAAATAAAAAGATAGCACATACAAAGGACGAATCTCTTCGTGGTGCCACCTTATTTTTACTCATTATACTTATAACGTAGTTACCCGTCTTCTTATAAATAGGATGTCTTCATTTTAATCATATAAGTATTTACACCAACCATACTCTCTCTAAAAAATAATTTAAAACTACTCTTTCCCAAGAAGTTATCTATATTATAAACTAATTACTTTGTTTTTTCAACAACTCAATATCTTTTTTATATAATTTTACGTAAGTCTTTTTATTTACACCTAGTTTTTTTAATATTTCTGGAGAAAAAGGTTCTCCTCTATATTCAAAAAATTCATCTAATGAATCTAAATTATAATTATCTTCTTTTATTCTTCCCTTGAATACTAATGAAAGTATATCTCCATAAGCATATTTATATATTTCATGTATATTTATATTTTTACAATAAGTATTAATATTTCTCTTGATTGGATCATTTCTACTAAAATGTCTTTCTACTAACTTGTATATTTTAGTAGGAGATAAATTAGTGTATGAACCATCAATTATATATTTATCTGGGATAAGTGAAATTATATAAGACGTTAGTATAAACTGATAATTACCATCATATATATCAAATAATATATCTCTAGCTTCTTCTTTTAATACATTATTTTCTATTAGATAATCTAAAAATAGTCTTTCAAATGTCTTAGAAACTGCTTCATCATTAAAAGTTTGAAAAGTATGATTGTTATAGCATTCTATACCTCTACTAAAATGATTCATATCATATATATGACCAAATTCATGAGTTAGACTACACATTGTAAAAATATCATATTCCATTCTATCTACTACTATATCAGAATCTTTAGTTATTGGATTATATAACAATACAGCAGATGCTCCATTAACAAGTGCTTTCTCGGATGAATATATTCTTTTTCCTTTTATATATCTATCAAAATACTTAGCTAATCCTATTTTATTCATAAACTCAAATAGTATATTATAATAATCATCTTCACTTAAATCTGTAATACTAGAGTATGTATTCATATCATTATTTTCTAAATATCTATTTAAGCTTCTTAATTCATGTGCATTTTTTCTTTGTATTCCTTCAAGAAAACATTTATGAAAATCTTTATATATAATAAAATTTTTAATCATTTTCTCTGCTTTTACATCGCACTTTTTATCTACTATGTTATTAATCTTTGTATCTTTATCTGTCATTTCTTCAAAAATAATTTCTGGATCTACACAAGGAATTATCTTTTCTAATTGATATATGTAATACCATATAGCTAATTTTTCTTCTCTGGATTTAGTATTTTCAAGTTGTTTTTTAGCTAGTTCTAGTTTTTCTAATAAATTGTTAGGATTATCTGATATGATTTTCATAATTGCACCTCAAGTAATTTTATTATAACAAATATAAGTATAAATACAATAAAAAGAGACTAAATAGTCTCTTTTACTGCGTCTATTCCTTTTTTCAAATCTTTCTTGAAGAAATTATATGTTTCTCTTATTAATAAATATATTGGTAAAGCTACTATAATTCCAGGCACTCCAGCGATAGTTCCACCAATAGATACAGCCATAATAGTGATTAATGGATTAACATTATTTGTTTTACCATATACTTTAGGAGTTATTACATATCCATCTAATTGTGGGAATATTAAACATATTACTGTAGTAGCAATTACTAAAGGCATTGATACTACACTAGCTAGAATAATCGCAATAATATTAGTTATTAAACCTCCAAAATATGGAATTACTGTAGTAATACATGCAAGTACTCCTAAGATTAACCAGTTAGGGTGACCTATTATAAAGAATAAGAAGCTATATTCAAATAATTGTATTATCATGAATATTCCTAATCCTTTTAAATAATTAGTAATTTCTTCATCCATACATTTAATATAAGAAAAACTTCTTTTATTAATAGATAATAATAATTCTTTTACTCTACTTCTTATCTTATTCATATCCATTAGGAAATAAATAAATCCTACGAATCCTACTATAAATTTACCAAAAAAGTCAAATGATTTACCAAGTATATCCATAGTAGTAGCGCTAGTGATATTACCAATACCCTTTAATATTTCATTTAAGTAATCAGTTACTTTTATTTCAAAGTTACCTATATTTACGTTAAATTTATCACTAAAGTTATTAAATACTTCTATTAACATCTTAATTAATAATTTTAATTGATCATATAAAAGTGGTAATGTGATAGCAATTATTCCAAATAATACTAACACTGTTCCTAGTATTACTATTAATAATGCTGCCCATCTAGGTAATTTCTTATCTAAAAATCTTACTAATGGGGTTAATGCATAAGCAAAAGCAAACCCTACTATGAATGGTGCTAGTACTTTAATACATTTTACTAATATTCCCCACCATATACTTATATTACTAATACCAATATATAGCAATAACATTAATGCCGCTATATTTATAATTCTATAATTTAATTTATTTTTAAACATAATCATCTCTCCAATAATATGGTACATGGACCATCATTTTTTATAGATACTTTCATATCTGCTCCGAATCGTCCTGTTTCTACATGTATAGATTTTCTTAATTCTTCATTGAATAAATCATATAATTTAGTTGATTCTTCACCTCTTAAAGCCTTCATATAACTTGGTCTATTACCTTTAGAAGTATCTGCATATAGTGTAAATTGTGATATAGATAATATACTTCCACCTACTTCTAAAATAGATTTATTCATTACTCCATTTTCATCATCAAATACTCTTAGGTTTATAATTTTGTTTACTAAATACTTTATTTTATCCAAATTATCACCTTCAGTAAATCCTACTAAAAGTACTAAACCTTTATCTATCTTACCTACTATCTTTTCATCTATAGATACACTAGAATCCAAACTTCTTTGTACTAGTACTCTCATCTTATTTCCCTTTCTACTTTTTCAATGTATTTTTGTTTATTTAGAGTTAAAAACATTTTTTCTAATTGTTCTAATCCTGTTACGAAACAAGATATTTCATAAATAGCTTTTTCAGTCTTAGACATTATATGAATACTATCTACACTAACATTCATCATTGAAATAGTTTGAACTAAATCTAACATGTGATTATCTGAATCTGCTGTATATACTAATAGATAAGTAAGATATCTCTTATTTGATTTATTATTCCATTTAACTTCTACTGTTCTATCTTCTAACATCTCTAAGTTATGGCAATTAATTCTATGAACGGTGATACCATTTCCTTTAGTAATATAACCTACTATTTCATCACCATATACTGGTGAACAGCAAGATGCTAGATTTACTTTTACTTTATCAATACCATTTACTATGATATCAGCATCATTACTTTTAGATGCTATTTTTACTATTTTAGGCGCTGGTACTTCTTCATATTTATCAATTATATTAATAACAGCATTTACTGGTTGTTTACCATTACCTATATTTAGATATACTTCTTCTAAGTTTTCTACTTTAATTGTTTCACAAATCTTTTTTACATTTTCATCTGTTAAGAATTCACTAAATACAAGTTTTCTTTTTCTTAATTCTTTTTCTAATAAGTACTTACCACGTTCTACATATATTTCTCTATCATTTTTAGTAAAGAAAGCTCTTATTTTATTACGTGTTGCAGTACTTTTTACCATATTTATCCACTCTTTAGAAGGAGTAGATGTTTTATTAGTATTAATCTTTACAATATCATTATCTTTTAATTCATAATTTAGTGGAACTATATTATTATTAACAATAGCTCCTACTGTAGTTTCTCCTACTTTAGTATGTATTTTATATGCAAAGTCTAAAGGAGTTGCTCCTTTAGGAAGTTCTATAACATCTCCTTTAGGAGTAAAACAATATATATTATTATTTAATACTTCATCTTTTACACTATTAACAAATTCTTCACTACTCATCTTATCATTTCTTAAATCAATAATTGATTT